>NZ_JBMRFR010000005.1:0-270271 GCF_049384845.1 Stenotrophomonas sp. CASM101
TCCAGTACTACAACCAAGAGCGAATCAAATTGAAATTGAAGGGCCTGAGCCCGGTACAGTACCGGGAGCAGGCCCAACAGGCCCAATCGGCCGCCTGACCCCTGTCCAAGTCTCGGGGGTCACTTCACCATGGGGGCTTGGTCGCTGCATCCATGCCGCTCACACCCCCGCAACCGGACCCACCCCGCCTTCGACAGTTGGTCGCTGCTGTTGGTGCCAGCTGCTGTTGGTGGGTGCCGACCGTTGGTCGGCACGGGATCGGATCCCATCTCTGATTCATTTCCGGCTGACGATGAATAAACTGGCCCCATGTCCATCGAACTGCGCCACCTGCGCTACTTCCTCGCTGTTGCCGATACGCTGCACTTCGGCCAGGCGGCCGAGCGCCTGGGCATGTCACAGCCGCCGCTCAGCCAGCAGATCCGGCAGCTGGAGGAACTGATCGGCGCGCGCCTGTTCGTGCGAAGCCATCGCCGCGTGCAGCTGACGCCTGCTGGGGAGCTGCTGCAGGAACGCGCGCGCGCGATCGTGCAGCAGGTGGAAACCGCGGTGGACGAGGTGCAGCGTGCGCAGCGCGGCGAGCAGGGTGAACTGCATATCGGCCTGACCCGGGCCACGCCGCTGTCGCCACAGATCCCGCGTTCGATCCTGCATTACCGCCAGCAGTATCCGCAGGTGCGGCTGCAGCTGAGCGAGATGAATACGCTGCAGCAGATCGACGCGCTGCTCGATGGTTCACTGGACGTGGGCATCATCCGCAAGCGTGCGTTGCCGCCGGAACTGATGGCACACAGCCTGTTCGTCGACCCGCTCGCACTGATCGTGCATGCCGACCACCCTGCCCTGCGCAGGCTGTCGAAGCAGGGCGCCTTGTCGTTGCGCGACTTCGCGCAGGAGCCGTTCGTGGCATTCCGGCGCAGCGCGGGCGCGGGCATCCACGACCACATGATCGCGTTGTGTGCGGCGGCGGGCTTCACGCCGCGCATCGTGCAGGAAGCCGGTGAAGCATCGACGTTGATCAGCCTGGCCGCTGCGGGCCTGGGTGCGGCGATCCTGCCGTCGTCGTGCGATCACATCCGGGTGGAAGGATCGCGCTTCGTGGCGTTGGCCGATGCTGGCGCGCATTCGGAAGTGCAGCTGGCGTGGCATCGCGAACGGGTGACGCCGCTGATCCGAAACTTCGCCGGGCTGCTGCGCGGGGCGTTCGCCGGTAGAGTCGACTGTTAGTCGACTATCGCGCGCAGCGCGGGTTTTCGCGATCTGATGGAAGAGCAGTCGACTGACAGTCGACTCTACCTCGGCAAAGCCGCTACACCGTGGTTGCCGGCCAGCGGCCGGCACTACCGTGCGTTGGGTCACGCGGTCACCGGCTGCGGGGCGCGGTGCTGCAGCGCCCAGACGATGCCACCACCGATCAGGGTCAGCACCGCGGCGAACGCACACACGCCCCACCAGTCCCAGGCCGCGTAGGCCAGGCCGCCGACCCCGCCCAGCACGCTGGAGCCCAGGTAGTAGGCGAACAGGTACAGCGCCGACGCTTCCGCGCGCATCGTACCGGCACGGCTGCCGACCCAGCTGCTGGCCACCGAGTGGCCACCGAAGAAGCCGAACGTGACCAGCGCGATGCCCAGTGCCATCGTGCTCAGCCACGGCATCGCCAGCAGCGCGATGCCGGCGCCGATCAGCGCGAACGAGATCGACAGGATGCGGCCGCGCCCGTACCGCGTAGCCTGCTGGCCCATCCACGCCGAACTGAAGGTGCCCACCAGGTACACGCTGAAGATCAGCCCGACCACGGTCTGGCTGAGGTGGTACGGCGGCGCCAGCAGGTGATAGCCCAGGTAGTTGTAGAGGGTGACGAACACGCCCATCAGCACGAACGAGGTGGCGAACAGCCACGGCAGGCCCGGGTCGGCGAACAGCAGGCGCCAGCGCGACGGCAACTCGCGCAGGCCATCGCGGCGGGGATGGAAATGGCGCGACGGCGGCAGCTGCAGCCACAGCAGCACGGTACTGGCGATGGCGATGATCGAGACCACGCCGATGCCCCAGCGCCAGCCCCAGTGATCGGCGATGATGCCGGCCAGCAGGCGCCCGCTCATGCCACCGATGGCGTTGCCGCCGATGTACAGGCCCATCGCCAGGCCCAGCGCGCGGCTGTCCATTTCCTCGACCAGGTAGGTCATCGCCACTGCCGGCACGCCGCTCAGCGCCAGGCCAAGCAGGGTGCGCAGCACCAGCAGCGTGGTCCAGTCGTCCACCAGCGCCGTGCTCAGCGACAGCATGGCCGACGCCAACAGCGCAACGATCATCAACGGGCGACGGCCGACCGCATCGGACAGCAGGCCGGCCAACAGCATCGCCACCGCCAGCGTGCCGGTGGTCAGCGACAACGACATCGCGCTGCCTGCGGCCGACACGCCGAAGTGGCGGCTGAACTCGGGCAGCAGCGGCTGCACGGTGTACAGCAGGCCGAAGGTGGAGAAGCCGGCCAGGAACAGTGCCAACGCGGTGCGGCGGAAGGCCGGGGTGCCCTGCTGGATGCGCGTGTCGGTGCCGGTATCGAGAGTGGAGGGACGGCCTTCAACGGCCGCCGCAGTTTCGCCAGTCATGGAATCGAAGGGCCGGTGGGGACGGCCGGGCGTGGGAGGGAACGGGCCTCAGACTAGGCCCGTCGATCCAGTCGATCCATAACCTGATAGATCAGGATTGATATATAGGAAGTATCAATTCAGCTTACAGGCGTTGCCACTCGAAACCGTCACCGCGGCGGTAGTACACCGCCACCGCGCGGCCGTAGATCCTGTCTGCATCGACGAAACCGAAGAAGCGGCCGTCGAAGCTGTTGCCACGGTGGTCACCCAGCACCAGCACCTTGCCCGCCGGCACCACCAGGTCAGCGATGTCAGGACCGCCCCCCATACCCAGATCGAGGCGGGCTCGGCGCTCGCCGAAGGCTTCCACGTCCTGCAGGTCGGCGGTCTGCAGCGGCTGGCCGTTGATGCTCAGGTGCCCTTCGTGCAGCTGTACATGGTCACCGGCCACCGCGGCCACCCGCTTGATCAGGCGGGTGCCGTCGGCCGGCGAATCGAACACCGCCACCTCGCCGCGCTGCGGGGTGCCGGTCGCCATCAGTTCCTTGCCGGTAAACGGCAGGCGCAGCCCATAGGCACGCATGTCCACCATCACCCGGTCGCCGGGCTGCAGGGTCGGCTGCATCGAGCCGCTGGGCACCACGTAGTGGTTGGCCAGGGTATCGCGGGCGGCGGCGAGCAGGCCGAGCATCACCAGCAACGGTAGCGCCTCCTTCTTCAGCCAGGCCAGCGCGCGTTCGGAAAAGGGAGGGCGGGCAACAGCATCCATGACAGGCTCCGGGTGGGTGGTCGCTGCATCAGACCACACTCGGGCGGGAGAGGTTCCCGCGCCGGCTTGTTGTAGAGCCGAGCCCGCGCTCGGCTGCTCTTCGAGTGTCGGTGCACGCCAGCCGAGCGTAGGCTCGGCTCTACAGGAAGGGTTACGCAGGTTTTACAGGCGCACCCGGCCACGGGCATCGCACCTTTACGGCCAGCACGTGCATCGTGTGCCCACCGCGCCGCAGGGCGCATTCCGCAAGGTGTTGTATGACCCTCCTGGTGATCCGCCACGCCTCTTCGTCGGCACCGCGTCCCCAACTGCCGGCACAGTTGGCCGGCCATCGCGTGCTGTGCAGCGACTGCGCCAGCCTGTCCGAAGTGCGCCAGTGCCTGTGCCAGCCGCAGGCGCGTTCGGCCGACTGGGTGCTGCTGGATGTCGGCGTGGCCGACGAGGCGCAATGGCAGGCCGAGGGTGGCGCACTGCAGGCGGCGCTGGAACGGCTGCCGGCGCAGTACATCGAGCTGCAGTCGCCCAGCGAGCCCGGCCTGGATGCGCGGCTGCGCCTGCAGCACGGCCCCGCCGCGGTAGTGGTCGACCAGCGCAGCCAGCAGGCCGGCTATCCGCTGTCGCTGGCCATCGTCGGCCGTCGCCTGGCGCAGGAGGGCTGAGCCATGTCGATCTTCATCATCCGCGGCCCGGAAGCCGCCGGCGCCTTGATCCGCACGGCAATGCCACTGCCGGCGCCGGTCCTGAAGTCGCTGGTGCATCGCGCGATCGATGCCGGCACCAGCGTGGCGATCCGTGCCTGTGGCTCGGAACAGGAACTGCTGGACGCACTGCGCGTGGCCGATCACAGCCGTGGCGAAGTGACACTGCTTGACCCGGGTGCGTGCGCCAACAGCCTGCGCCTGCAGCGCCTGCTGCCCTACCTGCACAATGCCTACGTGGAGGTCCACGACGACGGCGCGGTGGCCGAGCCCTGCCTGCCGGCCGGTGTCGGCCAGCGCTTGGGCATCGCCTCCGGCTATGGCGCGCAGAGCTATGTGCTGGCGTTGGATATCGCGCTCGATCACCTCGGGTTGGCCGAGCAGGCCAACCGGGTGCACGTGGGGACGTGATCCGCTTGTGTAGAGCCGAGCCCATGCTCGGCTGCGTCTCCAGAAAAAGCCAGCCGAGCATGGGCTCGGCTCTACACAAAGAAAAACGGCGGGGTTTCCCCCGCCGTTTTCGATTTCTTACTTCAGCCCGCGGAACTTCAGCAAAGGTTCCACCGACGGGTCCTTGCCGCGGAAATCGCGGTACAGGGTCGACAGCTCCACGCTGTTGCCGCGCGAGAGGATCTTGTCGCGGAACTCCTGGCCGTTGGCCGCCGTCAGCCCACCGTGCTCGGTGAACCACTGGTAGGCGTCATGGTCGAGCACTTCGGCCCAGAAGTAGGCGTAGTAGCCGGCCGAGTAACCGCCACCCCAGATGTGGTCGAAGTAGGTGGTGCGGTAGCGCGGCGGCACCTGCGGCAGGTCGACCTTGAACTTCTTCAGCGCGCTGGCTTCAAAGGCGCCGACATCCTGCAGCGGCGCGTCGGCCTTCTGGGTGTGCCAGGCCAGGTCCAGCAGCGCGGCAGACAGGTACTCGGTGGTCGCATAGCCCTGGTTGAAGCTGCGCGCCTTGAGGATCTTGTCGACCAGTTCCTGCGGCATCGCCTCGCCGGTCTTGTAGTGCTTGGCGTAGTTGGCGAACACCTTCGGATCCAGCGCCCAGTGCTCGTTGAACTGCGACGGGAACTCGACGAAATCACGCGAGGTGGCGGTGCCGGCAATCGACGGGTACTTCACGTTCGAGAACATGCCGTGCAGCGCATGGCCGAACTCATGGAACATGGTGGTGACGTCGTCGAAGCTGATCAGCGCAGGCTGGCCGGCGGCCGGCTTGGTGAAGTTGCAGACGTTGTAGACCACCGGCTTGGCACCGGTCAGGCCGTCCTGTTCGACGAACACGTCCATCCAGGCGCCGCCGGACTTGCTGTCACGCTTGAAGTAGTCGGTGTAGAACAGCGCCAGCGAGGTGCCGTCCTTGTCGAACACTTCGTACACCTTCATGTCCGGGTTGTAGGTCGGAATGTCGGTACGCGGCTTGAAGGTGATGCCGTACAGCTGGGTGGCGGCGTAGAAGACGCCGTTCTGCAGCACATTGTCCAGTTCGAAGTACGGCTTGATCTGCGATTCGTCCAGATCGTACTTGGCCTTGCGCACCTGCTCGGCGTAGAAGTCCCAGTCCGAAGCGGCGACCTGGAAACCACCCTTCTGCGCGTCGATCACCTTCTGGATCTCGCCGGCTTCGGCGCGCGCCTTGGCGGTGGCGGCCGGCACGGTGTCGGTCAGCAGCTTGAGTGCCGCAGCCGGGGTCTTGGCCATCTGGTCGCCCAGCTGGTAGTCGGCGAAGGTCTCGAAGCCGAGCAGCTTGGCCTTCTGCGCACGCAGCTGGGCCAGGCGCTGCACGGTCTGCCGGGTGTCGTTGGCATCACCGCGCTCGGCGCGGGTCTCCGAGGCCTTCAGCACGGCGGCGCGCTGGTCGCGATCGCTCAGCGAGCCGAGCACCGGCTGCTGGGTGGTGTTCTGCAGCGGCAGCAGGAACTTGCCGTCCAGCTTGCGTTCCTTGGCGGCGGCCGCGGCGTTGTTGATCGCATCCTCGTCCAGGCCGGCCAGCTTGGCCTTGTCGTCGACGACGACGGCCGCAGCGGCGGTGGCGGCCACCAGGCGGGTATGGAACTGGGTGGAGAGGGTGGTCTCTTCCACGTTGAGCTTGCGCAGGGTCGCCTTGTCAGCGTCGGACAGCTGCGCACCGGCGCGCACCAGGCCGTCGTAGTAGTGCTCGACCAGGCGCTTCTGCACCGGATCCAATTCCAGCGTGTCGCGCTGGTCATAGATCGACTTCACGCGCGCGAACAGCTTCGGATCGAGATTGATCTCGTCCTGGTGGGCAGCCAGCTTTGGCGCCACTTCTTCCTGGATCTTCTGTCGTGCATCGTTGGTATCGGCCTGGACCAGGCCGAAGAAGATGCGCGACACGCGGGTCAGGGTCTCGCCGCTGCGCTCCATCGCCACGATGGTGTTGTCGAAGGTGGCCGGCTCGCTGCTGTCGGCGATCCTGCGCACCTCGGCCAGGTGCTGGCGCATGCCTTCCTCGAACGCCGGCAGGTAATCGCTGTCCTTGATCCTGTCGAACGGCGGCGCCTGGAACGGCAGCGTGCTGGCGCTCAGCAACGGGTTGGTGGAGGCATCGGCCGGCTGCTGGGCCGGGGCTTTCTGTGCATCGGACACGGGGGTGGACTCCTTGCCGGAACAGGCCGCCAGCGCCAGGCTGATGGCGGCGGCCAGGACTACGGTACGCGACATGCAAAACACTCCTTGGGCAGACGGTATTCAATACCAGCCCTCCACCCTACTCCTGTCGCGCCCGCCCGGCATGTGCCGGACGTGGCGTCTATGCGGGTGGCCTTTGCCGGGTTCAGACCGTGCCGCGGGTCTTGCCGATCCAGGGCCGGTAGAACTCGCGGATCGCGGCCATGTCGGCGGCATCATCGCCGGTCGGCGTGAACAGCGGGCCGATGCCGATGATCTTTTCCGGGTAGTGGAAATACGCGGTCAGGATCGGCACATCGGCCATCCGGGCGATCTTCAGGAAGCCGGCCTTCCAGTCCTTCACCGCCTTGCGGGTGCCCTCGGGGGTGATGGCGAACCACATCTTCTCGTTGTTGCGGATCAGATCCACGGCCTGGCCGACCGTGCCCTGCGGCGAACTGCGATCGAGGGGGATCACCCCCAGCCGGTGCAGCAGCGGGCCCAGCGGCCACCAGAACAGCGAGGCCTTGCCCAGCACCTTCACCCTCATGCCCAGCGCGATCTTGGCCGCCATGCCCCACAGGCCATCCCAGTTGGACGAATGCGGGGCGATGATGAAGACCAGCCTGGGGATGTCAGGCAGGGTGCCGGTCACCTTCCAGCCCCCCACACGCAGGGTGCAGCGCGCCAGCCAGCGCAGGAAGGCGTTGGGTTTGACCTGCGGCATCTGCGGCGGCACGGCCGGCAGCAACGGAGTCGGGTTGTTCAAGCAATCACTCCCAGTCACGTGATGAGCGCCCGCGCTTGATCTGCGCGCGCCCGCGTTTGGCGTCCAGACGACGCAGTTTCGACCCGAGGGTCGGCTTGGTGGCCTTGCGCGGCTTGGGCACGCTCAGCCCGGCCTGGATGAAGGCCGCCAGCCGCTCGCGCGCATCCTCGCGATTGCGATCCTGGGT
The DNA here is from genome assembly GCF_049384845.1 of Stenotrophomonas sp. CASM101. NCBI lineage: Bacteria > Pseudomonadati > Pseudomonadota > Gammaproteobacteria > Lysobacterales > Lysobacteraceae > Stenotrophomonas > Stenotrophomonas sp. CASM101. The sequence goes on from NZ_JBMRFR010000005.1 coordinate 7,649, forward strand.
CCGGAAACGTTGCGCGTCGATGACCAGCACGCCTTCGCCGGTCATGCGCCGGTCACGCCGCGCCAGCAGGCGCGCGCGCAACGGTTCGGGCAACGAGGGCGAGTTGGCCACGTCGAAACGTAGTTCCACCGCGGTGGAGACCTTGTTGACGTTCTGGCCGCCGGCGCCACTGGCGCGCACGAACCGCTCGACGATCTCGCCGTCGGGGATTTCAAGCTGCGCGCTGATGGTGACCGGTCCACTGCCCATCCGCGCATTGTAGCGGCAGGCACGCGGCCGGGTGCGGCATCGCGCCCCGTATGCCGCCGATCAGGCATCGAACACGCCGCCTTCGCCGTGGCTGCAGGTATGCTGGGCATCCCATGTACCGCAGGAAGCCCCGCATGACCCGCACCCGTCCCGCCCTACCGTCCCTGCTGCGCCGCACCGCTCTGCTGCTGGCCCTGGTCCTGGCCTGCGCTCCGGCCCTGGCCGCCCCGCCGACCGACGGTGACATCAACCGCCTGCTGTCGGCCTCGCGCGCGCAGAGCATGATCGACACCATGCTGCCGCAGATCGAAGCCATGCAGCAGCAGCAGTTCCAGCAGGTGGCCGCGCAGCGCCAGCTCAACGCCCAGCAGCAGGAGCAGCTCGGAAGGATCCAGGCGCGGACCCGCCAGACCCTGCGCCAGGCGCTGTCTTGGCAGCAGCTGCGACCGATGTACGTGGACCTGTACAAGAAGACGTTCAGCAAGGAAGACGTGCTGGCGATGGCCGAGTTCTACGAGAGCCCGGCCGGCCAGAGCCTGCTGGACAAGACCCCGGCGCTGATGCAGAACGTGATGGTGGCCATCCAGGCGCGCATGCAGCCGCTGTTCGCGGACCTGCAGAAGGATCTGGAAGCCATCGTCAACGAGCCGGAAAAGAAATAACGGGGTGCGCCGGGCCACGCCCGGCCGCTGGCTGTAGAGCCGAGCCCACGCTCGGCTTACGGCAGCAGCATCAGGCGTCGTCCACCTGCCAGCCAAACAGGTCCAGCGCCTTCTGGAACCCGCCGTCCAGCGGCGCACGCACATCCACCGTGCTACCGTCCGGATGCGGGAAGCGCAGGCGCTCGGCGTGCAGCAGCATGCGGTGCACGCCCTGCATGCGGAAGATGCGGTTGTGGCGGCCATCGCCATGGCTGGTGTCGCCAATCATGTGGTGCGAGAGGTGCTTGAGGTGCCGGCGGATCTGCCGGAAGCGCCCCGTCTGTGGCTGGCAGCGCAGCAGTGCATAACGCGAACGGGTGAACTCACCGACCGGCACCGACAGCTCGCCCGTCGCCAGGCGCTGGAAGTCGGTGATCGCCGGCTTCTTCACCGGCTTGCCCGGGCCGCCATCCAGATCATGGTCCACCCGCCAGGACAGTTCCGCCGGCCATCCCCGGCAGACCGTCAGGTAGTCCTTCAACACTTCGCCGCCCATCAACGCCTTGCCCAGCGCGCTGGCGGTCTCGCGGTCGAAGGCCAGCAGCAGGCAGCCACTGGTGGCCCGGTCCAGGCGGTGCACGAGGAAGATCGGCCGCCCCAGCTGCTCGCGCAGGCGGTCGGCCAGGAAGTCGTCTTCGCCACGGGCCAGCTTGCTGTCGTGGACCATCAGCCCGGCAGGCTTGTTGACCACGGCCAGGCGCTCATCCAGGTGCAGCAACTGCAGGGGCGCGGTGTCGGTCTCGACCGCGGCGAGGGTATCGGGTTCGGTGCTCACCGCGGGATTATAAGGGCCTGCTTACTGTAGAGCCGAGCCCATGCTCGGCTGCTCTGCGCGACCGGCAACAGCGTGCCAACCAAGGTTGGCACCTACCGATGTAGAGCAGTCAGGCGCTGCGTACGGCCAGCAGCTCGCCGTTGCCAACCGGCACCAGGCTGACGCTGAAGTCCGGATCAGCGTCCAGCAGCACGCGCAGCGGTTCCATTTCCTGCGCATGCGAGGTGGCGTTGTCCACCACCAGCAGGCCCCCCGGCCGCAGCACGCGGCGCAGCTGCGGCCACCAGCCGGCGTACTGCCCGCGGTCCGAATCGAGGAACAGCAGGTCAATGCTGGCATCGACGGCCTGTGCCAGCCACGGCCCTGCATCGTCGTGAACCAGCGTGATGCGATCGGCCAGGCCACTGCGCGCGAAGGTGTCACGCGCCATCGCCGCCTTGTCCTGTGCGTATTCCAGCGTGATCACGTGGCCGTCGATGGCGGCGGCAGCCTCGGCCAGCCACAGCGTCGAATAGCCGTTGGAGGTGCCGATCTCCAGCACCCTGCGCGCGGCGCCGAAGCGGACCAGCGCGGACAGGAATTCACCCGTGTCCGGCGTGATGTTGAGCATGCGGCGGCCACGCGCGCTCTCGCGGGCGTCGTTGTCGGCGCCGAAGCGTGCCAGTTCGTCCTTGAGCGCTTGCAGCATGGGACCTACTTCCACCACGCGCGCGCCAGCGCCACTGCGCCCAGCGCACCGGACAACCAGCTCCACATTGGCAGGTCGCCCCAGTACCAGCCCGGCGGCTGCAGCACGTACATGAGCGCGGCAATGGCCAGCAGGCCCACGCCAGTGATCGCCCCCACCGCGCGCTTCTGCAGGCGCTGCACGCTGGCGTCCAGAGCGGCCAGGTCGCGCGAGCGCATCGACAGTTCATGGCGGCCTTCCACCTGCTGGGTCAGCCAGGCGTGTACCAGACGTGGCATGTCCGGGGCATGGGTCATGATTTCCGGCAGGCGCTTGCCGATCTCGCGTACCACCCGGCGCGGGCTGTAGCGCTCGCGCAGGATCTTCGCCAGCACCGGCTTGGCCACCGCCCAGATGTCGATCTGCGGGTCCAGCTGGCGGCCGACGCCTTCGATGTTCAGCAGGGTCTTCTGCAGCAGGATCAGCTGGGGCTGCAGGGTCAGCTGGTAACGCTGCGCCACGCGGAACAGCTTCATCAGCACTTCGGCCAGCGAGATCTGCGACAGCGGCCGGGTGAAGTAAGGTTCGCAGACCGATCGCACCGCCGCTTCCAGATCGTCGATGCGTACGTGGTCCGGCATCCAGCGCGCCTGCACGTGCAGTTCGGCAATGCGGCGGTAGTCACGGTTGAAGATGGCCATGAAGTTCTCGGCCAGGTAGTACTGATCTTCCTGCGAGAGCTGGCCCATGATGCCGAAGTCCAGCGCGATGAAGCGCGGGTTGGCGCGACGCGCCGGATCGGTGTCGACCCAGATGTTGCCGGCATGCGCATCGGCATGGAAGAAGTTGTCGCGGAACACCTGGGTGTAGAACACCCGCACGCCCTTGGCGGCCAGCGCCTTGCGGTCGATGCCGGCCTTGTCCAGCGCGGCGATGTCGTCGGACGGAATGCCCCACACGCGCTCCAGGGTCAGTGCGCGCTCGGCCGTATGGCTCCAGATCACTTCCGGCACGTACAGGTCGTCGCTGTTTTCCCAGAAGCGGCGCAGCACGCTGGCATTGGCGCCTTCGCGCTGCAGGTCCAGCTCGGCGGCCAGGGTGTTCTCGACCTCGGCCACCACTTCGCGCGGCCGGATTTTGTCGGCGCGCGGGTGGGTGCGCTCGACCAGCGCGGCCAGCGAATTGAGCAGGGCGATGTCGGCGTCGATCTGCTTCTCGATGCCCGGGCGAAGTACCTTGACCACCACCTGGCGGCCATCGGCCAGCGTCGCCGCGTGCACCTGTGCGATCGAGGCCGAGGCCAGCGGTTCGGTGTCGAAGCTGGCGAAGGCCGCACTGACCGGCAGGCCGAGCGCGTCCTCGACGATGCGGCGCGCGGTCTCGCCATCGAACGGCTTGACCCGGTCCTGCAGCAGGGTCAGTTCATTGGCCACGTCCGGTGGCACCAGGTCGCGGCGGGTGGACAGGATCTGGCCGAACTTGACGAAGATCGGGCCGAGGTCCTGCAGCGCCAGGCGCAGGCGTGCACCGCGCGACTGTGCGGCGATGTCGGCCGAGGCCCGCGGCACGAACGGCTTGGCCAGGCGCAACCAGCGCTCGGCCGGTGTGCCCTGCAGCAGGTCGTCGAGGCGGTAACGCAGGATCACCCGGCCGATGCGGCTGGCGCGCAGCACGGCCTTCATGCGGCACCCCGCAGGCGCTGCACGCGAGCACCCAGACGCTCGACGTCATCGCGCAGCACGTCCACGTCATCGTGGAAGGCGTCCAGCTCGGCACGCGGCACCACATCGCGCGATTCCTCGGTGATGAACTCGGCGGCGCTGTGGGCCAGATCGATCGCGCCCTGGCGCGCGTGCTGCAGGCCGTTGCGCAGGGTGTTGGCAACCTGCACGCCCAGTACCTCGCCGAATACGCTGACGAAGGGCTGCTGCCAGTCCGGGTCGAAGCCCTTGGCCAGCTGCTGCAGGCGTCGCGCCAGTTCGGCATCGCCGGCCACGCGCACGCGACCCTTGCCGTTGCTGTCACCGCGCCGCGCGTTGGCCAGCAGCGGCAGCTGCGCCAGCACGCCGGCCAGGCTGCTGCGCACGGCCAGGTCGGCTTCCTGCGCGTCCACCGGACCGACCCGCAGCTGGTCGCCTTCGACGCTGATGCGCATCGCCAGCGACGGCGCTTCCAGGGTCAGGTCGATGTGGCGGCCGTCGAGGCTGGCCAGGGCATGGCGGGTATCCGGATCCAGCGCCAGGGCGCGGTTCAGGGCGATCTGCAGGGCGCGGCCAGCGACCGGCTTGAGGGACTTGAGCAGGGAAGGAGCCATGGGCGCATTCTACCTGCGTGGGTGGGGGGCTTGGGCCGGGCTGCCGCCCGGCACCCGCAGATGCAACAGCCAGGGCAACATCAAAAGCTGGCTATCCGTGGGATGGCGGGGTGGGTCCGGTTGCGGGGAACGCTGCAAGTACGTCCATGTAAGCTCGGTCGCGCCATCCATGGCGCTCACGCCCCCGCAACCGGACCCACCCCGCCTTCGACAGCTTGCTGCGATCTGTCGGGACGGCGTTCTGTGTTGCTGTGGTGGGTGTCGACCTTGGTCGACACGGTAGATCCACGCCATGCGTGGATGGATTTCTGGTTCATCTGTGCCTCACGCGGAGGGCCGATGAAGGTTCATGCTATGGGGCCACGCAACGCACAGGACATCGCATTCCCCATGGCACGGACCCGGGTCGGCATCATTTTCGGTGGCAAGTCATCCGAGCACGAAGTTTCGCTGCAGTCGGCGAAGAACATCCTCGATGCGCTTGATCGCGAGCGCTTCGAGCCGGTGCTGGTCGGTATCGACAAGCAGGGTCAGTGGCATCTGAGCCAACCCGATACCTTCCTGATCAATGCCGATGATCCGTCGCGCATCGCCCTGCATCGGTCCGGTACGTCGCTGGCGGTGCGCCCGGGCGCCGAGCAGGCGCAGCTGCAGCCGTGCGATGCGGCCAGCGCGCTCGGCCAGATCGATGTGGTGCTGCCGATCGTGCACGGGCCGCTGGGCGAGGACGGTGCGCTGCAGGGGCTGCTGCGCATGGCCAACCTGCCCTTCGTCGGTTCACCGGTACTGGGTTCGGCGGTGGCGATGGACAAGGACGTGACCAAGCGCCTGCTGCGCGACGCCGGGCTGCAGGTGGCACCGTGGCTGTGCATCCGTCGCCATCAGGCGGCGGCAGTCGATGTCGATGCGGTGATCGCGCAGCTCGGCCTGCCGTTGTTCGTGAAGCCGGCCAACCAGGGTTCGTCAGTGGGGGTGAGCAAGGTCAAGGATGCAGCGGGCTTCGCCGAGGCGCTGGCATTGGCGCTGCGCTACGACCACAAGGTGCTGGTGGAATCGGCGGTGGTCGGCCGCGAGATCGAGTGCGCGGTGCTGGGCAATGCGCATCCGCAGGCCAGCCTGTGCGGCGAGGTAGTGGTACACGACGAGTTCTACGCCTACGACACCAAGTACATCAACGACGATGGCGCCGACGTGGTGGTGCCGGCAGACATTGATGGCGCAACGCAGGCGCGTATCCAGCAGATCGCGCTTCAGGCCTACCGGGCGCTGGAGTGCGCGGGCATGGCGCGCGTGGATGTATTCCTCACCGCAGCGGGCGGGATCGTCATCAACGAGGTCAACACGCTGCCGGGCTTCACCCGCATCAGCATGTACCCGAAGCTATGGGGCGCCAGCGGCGTGGACTACACCACGCTGATCACGCGCCTGATCGAACTGGCGCTGGAGCGCCACGAGGCCGATCGCGGACTGCAGAGCGCTGTGTAGCGGCGCTGTGTGTAGCGTCGAGCCATGCTCGATGATCCTCTGTAGAGTCGAGCCATGCTCGACTCACGAGAAGCAGTCGAGCACGCTCGACTCTACAAAGGGGCGTGCCGACCAACGGTCGGCACCCACCGGAAAGAGCAGTGCCGGCCGGCGGCCGGCACTACCCTGCGGTTTACTAGCCTCGCTTGCGGAACATCGAGATCACCGCAAGGATCAGGAACACCACGAACAGGATCCAGGCGATGTTCGTTGCGGCGCCGGCGATACCGGAGAAACCCAGAACGGCGGCGATGATGGCGATGACAAAGAAGATGATGGCGTAGTGCAGCATGGCGCTCCTCGCGGGTGGTCGAGCCTTGGATGGCGTGGGTCCATCCTCCCGATCCTGCGGTGTGCAACCAGTGATGGCGATCTATGCAGCAGATGAAGCCTTCAGCCTGCGCAGCCCTTCTTCGATGCTGACCTGCGGCACGTAGCCGAAGTCACGGCGCGCCGGTTCCATGCTGTACCAGTGTGGCGTACACAGCTGTTCGGCCAGGAAACGGGTCAGCGGCGGCTCCCCGCGCAGTCGCAGCAGCGGCCACAGCCGCTCGCAGACAGCGCCGATGCGGTAGGCGGTCTTGAAGCTGATCGCCTTGTCCACCGTCGGCGCACCCACCGCAGCCAACAGCTTGTTCACCAGCTCGCGCATCGGCAACGGCTCGCCATTGGAGATGAAGTAGGCCTTGCCCGCGCACGCAGCGCCCGGTGCCAACGCTTCGAAGGCGAGGAAGTGCGCCAGCGCGGCATTGTCGATGTAGGTGGTATCGACCTTGTTGCTGCCATCGCCCACCAGGCGCAGGCGGCCCTGCCGCGCACGCTCGGCCAGGCGCGGCACCAGCTGCTGATCGCCAGGGCCCCAGATCAGGCGCGGACGCAACGCCATCGTCGCCAACGCGGCATCGTTGGCGGCCAGCACGCGCTGTTCGGCGATCGCCTTGGTGGCCGCGTACGGCGCCTGGAAATCTTCGCCGTACGGCACCTCGTCGGCGCCGAGGCCTTCCACCGGATGGGTAGCGCGATGGGTCACGCTGGGCGTGGAGGTGTAGACCAGCCTGCCGATGCGGTGCGCGCGGCAGGCTGCGATGACGTTGTCGGTGCCGACCACATTGGCCTGGTGGTAGCTGTCATAGCTGCCCCACGCGCCGGCCTTGGCACCATTGTGGAACACCGCATCGACGCCGGCCACCGCATGCAGCACCGCCTGCGCATCGGCCAGATCACCGCGGATCTGGCCCACGCCCATCGCCTGCAGTTCGGGGTAGTGGCTGCGGTTGAACGCCAGCACCTGGTGGCCACGCTCAACCAGCCCGCGGCACAGCGCCTGGCCGAGGAAACCACCGCCGCCGGTGACCAGGATTTTCATGCGCGCTTCTCCAGTTCGGCGCCGGCCCAGACGGCGAGCTTTTCGCGGCCGATCTTGGCGTTGTGACGGATATCGACGGGGAACGCCGGATGCACCAGGACGTGCTGCAGGTTCGCATCGGGCAACCGTGCGGCGGCTTTCGCACGCAGGGCCTCGCGCAAGGCCGGGCTGTCGCTCTGCCCGCGCTGCAGTTCCACGCACAGCACCGGTACCTGTGCACCGGCCGGGCCAACACCCACCAGGGCCGTGCGCGCCACGCCGGGCACGGTGTTGAACACCGGCTCGACCTGTTCGGTGTACAACGGCCCCTGCGCGGTTTCCACGCGATGGGTCTTGCGGCCGCAGAACCACAGACGGCCCTGTGCATCAAAGTAGCCCACGTCGCCCATGCGATGGACGATGCGGGTGCTGCCATCGGCCAGCGTCTCGCGGATCTTCGCCGCCGCGGTGGCCTGCGGGCGGTTGAAGTAGCTGTCGGTGGCGGTTGGGCCGGCCACAGTGATTTCTCCCACCTCGCCGGTGGCCAGCACACGTGCCTGCGACCAGTCGGCCAGCGGCGCGTCATCGATGGCGATGATGCGGACCTCGTTCGGTTCCACCACGCTGCCCACGCAGGTGCCAGCGCCGGCCTCGGTGGCGGCGCGGGTGCGCTCCAGCTCACGACCCTCCACCACTGCCACCGGCAGGCACTCGGTGGCGCCGTACGGCGTCCAGAACTGCGCGTCGGCCGGCAGCAGGCTGCGGATGGTGGCGACCACGTCCGGCGGCACCGGTGCACCGGCCGAGGTCACCCGGGTCACCGTCGGCAGCGGCCGGCCATGCTTCGCCAGCACCCGCATCAGCGCGGGCGAACCAAACAGCTGGGTCACGCCGAAGCGCTGGATGGCATCGTGCAGGCGTGCCGGGTCGGCCTGCGCCGGCCGCGTCGGGTCCATGTCCGGGATCACCGAGGTCAGGCCCAGCGCCGGGTCGAACAAGGCAAACGGCGGGAAGGTCGGCAGGTCCACCCCGCCCGCTTCCATGCCGAAGGCACTGCCCAGCAGCTGGATCTGGCCGACGAAATGGCGGTGGCGGTAGACCACGCCCTTGGGCACGCCGGTGGAGCCACTGGTGAACAGGATCGCGGCCATGTCCTCGCCATCGGTGTCGGCCAGCATCGGCCCAGCGCTGGCGCCGGCGCGCTCCAGCGCGGCCAGGCTGGTGCCGCCCCAGCCGAGGCGGCGGCCGACAGTGACCAGGCGGGTCGCCGACGGCGCCCAGCGCAGCACCAGCCGCGCCACATGGGCCAGCGGTATGCCGATGAAGGCTTCCGGCTGCGCCTCGTCCAGACACTGTTTCAGCGCGCGCTTGTCGATGCCCGGGTCGACCAGCACTGGCACCGCGCCCAGCTTGAACAGGGCGAACATCAACAGGAAGAACTCCGGCGAGGGCCGCACCATCACCACCGTGCGCACCCCTCGGCCGATCCCGTAGCCGGCCAGACCGGCGGCCATGGCGTCGCTGCGGGCATCCAGCTGGCGGTAATCGAGGGTGACGTCGTAGGCGGCCATGCCGTTGCCGGCGCCTCGGCGGCCCGGGCAGCGGATGGCGATCTGATCGGGGCGTTCACGCGCCAGTTCAGGCAGGCGCGCGGCAATGTTGCAGGGTCGGTTCATCTGTTCATTGTCGCCGCTTACGGAATTTCTTGCGCGGCGGCCGACTTCGTGGAAAATCCGCACCCTCGTTCCCGATTCCGACTGCCGCCCGAGGCGGCTTGCCCATGCAACATCCCTGCATGACCTGCGGCGCCTGCTGCACCCAATACCGCGTGGCCTTCCACTGGATGGAATCGGACGAGGTCACCCCCGGCGGCGTGCCGCACCAGCTTACCGAGGTGCTGGACCCGCATCGCCTGTGCATGCGCGGCACCCATTCCAAGCCGGTGCGCTGCGTCGCGCTGGATGCGCAGATCGGCGTGTATTCACGCTGCACCATCCACCCCAACCGGCCCAGCGTGTGCCGCGAAGTGGATGCATCGTGGGAGTATGGCAAGGCCAGCCCGCAGTGCGACAAGGCGCGCATCGCCTATGGCCTGGATCCGTTGACGCCGGCCGACTGGCGCTGGCGCGATGACGCCGACAATGACGACGACCATCCGGACGACAACGGCAACAGCCCTTCCTCGCCGCCGCAGGCGCCGGTCGCCGCGTAATGGTAGTGCCGGCCGCTGGCCGGCAACCTCATCAACCCTTCGGGTGTGCCGACCAACGGTCGGCACCCACCGGAAGAGGAAGGGGTGGATGCCGACCGTTGGTCGGCACACCGATCAGATCGGGTTGGCGTCCAGGAACGCCCGGATTTCCGGCACAAGCACCTCGTGCTTGTCTTCCAGCACGTAATGCCCGGCGTCCTCGAACGCATGTACCTGGGCCCGCGGCAGCGCGGCCTGGAAGCCCTTCAGGAAATGATGGTCGAACACGAAGTCGCGCAGGCCCCAGCCGAGGAAGGCTGGGCGGTCGGCGAACGACGGCAGCGCCTTGCCGGCGCGTTCCAGCAGCGACCAGGCCTTGTCGGCCGGCGACAGCGGGATGTCCTGCATGAAACGGATGGTGCTGATGCGGTTGGCCCAGCTGTTGTACGGCGACACGTAGGCGCGGCGCACGTCGGCCGGCATCTTCCGCTCCACGCCCAGCCACGAGGCACCGGAGGAGAACGCGTTGAAGCTGCGGATGATCCACTCGCCGATCTTCCAGTGACGGCCCAGCGCGATCTGCCACGGCATCTTCTTCGCCGCCGGCATCGGGAACGCGGCGGTGTTGAGCACCACCAGGCGCTTGACCTGGTCGTGGTGCGACAGCGCCCAGCCGAAACCGATCATGCCGCCCCAGTCGTGCACGGCCAGGGTCACCGGTCCGGTGATGCCCAGGTGCTTGAGCAGCGCATCGAGGTCGTCCACGCGCGACTGCAGCGTGTACTCGTAGCGGCTGTCATCAGGCTTGTCCGACAGGCCCATGCCGATATGGTCCGGCACGATGCAGCGGTAGGTGTCCGACAGGCCGGCCACCAGCGTGCGCCAGTAATAGCTCCACGACGGATTGCCGTGCACCATCACCACTACCTCGCCGTCGCGCGGGCCTTCGTCGAGATAGTTCATCGACAGGCCCGGGCGCACTTCGAAGCGCTGCGGGTGGGCGGGGTAACCGGGAAGATCGCGCATGCGGAGCACCTTGGAAGAATCGCGGCGCGGTGTAGCGCCGAGCCATGCTCGGCGGCTCTCCGGTCAGGCCGCGGAAGAACCGCGCTGTGCGCGTGAGCCGAGCATGGCTCGGCTCTACAGGAGGTCGGGCAGCGGGCTGCTTACCAGACCACTTCAGCCATCGAACAGTTCAGGCCGGAACCAATGCCCAGAAGCGCGATGCGATCACCCTTCTTCAGCTTGCCCAGCTGCTTGAGCTTGCTCAGCACGATCGGCACCGAGGCCGGCCCGATGTTGCCGTGCTCGCCGAAGATGGTCATGACCTTCTTCGGGTCGATGCCGAAGTTCTTGATGAACGCAGCGGTGTGCGGCTGGCTCACCTGGTGGATCACGAACTGGTCCAGCTCTTCCACGGCCCAGCCGAGTGCGATCTTGGCGGCGGTGAAGGTCTTCTGTGCCAGCTTGATGCCTTCGATCAGCAGCAGGCGGGTGTCGGTGACCATGCGGTCCAGGTTGCCCAGGCACAGCTGGTTCCACTCGGTCGCCGAGCGGGTGACGCCACCCTTGTAGCGCGGCGCGTCCGGCACCAGCTCCGAGCGCGCCATCACCATCGCGGCAGCACCCGAACCGGTGGTCAGGGCCGCCAGTTCGTTGCGGAAGTCGTCGGCGGTGACGTCCGGAGCGGTCATGCGCTCCAACGTCTTCTCGTACACCAGGTTGGCGGTCTCGCCATCCACCACCAGCGCGTAGTCGATGTCACCGCGCTCGATCATGCGCGCGGCGATATCCATGCCGTTGATGAAGGCCAGGCAGGCGTTGGCGACGTCGAAGGTCATGCATTCGTCGCTGACGCCGAGGTTGCCCGACACGATGGAGGCGGTGGACGGCTCCAGGTAGTCGCGGCTGACCGAGGTATTGACCAGCAGGCCCACCTGCGTCGCATCGATTCCAGCGTCTTCCAGCGCCTTGCGGCCGGCCATGGTGGCAGCGTCGGACGCCAGCACGCCGTTGTCCCACAGGCGGCGCGCGTGGATGCCGGCGATATCGCCGAGCACGTCGGTGCGGATGCCCAGGCGATCCAACGTCGGCTGCAGGCGTTCGTTGATTTCCTTGGTGGTCAGCGTATGCGGTGCGTCGACGTGTGCCAGGCCGGCGATCGAGACATTCTTGAAGAGCATCGAGGTTAGCGCCAAGGCTCAGGCAAAAGGGGGCGCTATTCTATAACCCCGGGGGCCTTCACCGCATCTTTACGAATTCAGCGCTGGCCGTATGGTGAAGCGTTCAGCGCGGTGGGCACTGGAACGCGGCGAAGCGCTGGCTGCCATCGGCCGGGGCCGCAGCGGCCTGCACGGCATTGGCACCTGCGCTCGGGGCCTCGTTGCGGGCCAGCGTTTCCAGCTCTTCCTGCACGCGCAGCGGGTTGCGGTTGTAGAAGCCGACCTTGCTCTTCACGGTGACGACCACTTCGCCCTTGGCGATGCAGCCAGCGGGAACGGGGCCTGCCGGCAGTACGCGGGTCGCCTTGCCGGCCGGTTCGATCGGCACCCAGGTACAGGCGCTGACGGTGAGCAGCAGGGAGGAAAGCAGCAGAACGCGCATGGGCAGATCCTGGAAGGGTATGGGGGGATTCTGCCTGAACAGCCTGAATCGGGGGTAGCCGTGGCGGAGCCCAGGTAGCGCCGGGCCATGCCCGGCGAGCGCACAGCGCGGCATGGCTGGCCGCCGGAAAGCCGCCGGGCATGGCCCGGCGCTACCACGGGAGACCTGCCCGCCGTGGCGGGCAGGCACATCCCTTATTTCTTGACCGGGTTGCCTTCGGCATCGATTACGGTCACCTCGCCCAGGTTCAGCGCACGCACGGCCGCTTCGGTCTGCTTGAGATCACCCACCACCACCCAGGTCAGCGCCTGCGGCTTGATCTCGGCGGCGGCCTGCTGCACCTGCGCCGGGGTCATCGCCTCGATCTCAGCCTTGCGACGCAGCACGTAGTCGTCCGGGCGCTTGAACTGCACGATCGAGCCGATGGTCGAGGCTACCGCGCTGGCGGTCTCGTAGGCACCGGGCAGGCTCAGGGTCTGGATATTGCGGATGCGGTTGACCTCGGCAGCGGTGGCCGGCTTGCTGCCATCGGCGAACGCGGCGATTTCCTTGCGCATTTCCGCCAGTGCCGGGCCGGTCTTGTCGATCTGCACCGGCGCGCTGGCCATCCACGGGCGCTGGCCCACCGAATTGACCGCGCTGCTGCGCGCACCGTACGACCAGTGCTTGTCTTCACGCAGGTTCATGTTCAGGCGCGAGGTGAAGTCGCCGCCGATCACACCGTTGGCGATGTCGAAGCGGGTCGAGCTGGTGGCGCTGGAAGGTGCCACCACCTGGCCGGCGAACAGGTTGGCCTGCACCGCGCCCGGCTGGTCGATCAGGAACACGCGCGGGCCCTTCGGCAGCGCCACGTCGGTGGCCGCCTTCACCTGCGGGGCATCGCCGGCAGCCTTCCAGTCGCCCAGCTGCTTGTCCAGCAGCGGCACGATCTCGGCCAGGGTGGTGTCGCCGACCACGATCAGGGTGCCGTTCTGCGGGCGCAGCCAGTCGTGATGGAAGTCGACCAGGTCCTCGCGGGTCAGGCCGTTGATCGCCGCCTCGTCGCCGCTGCCGGTGAACGGAATGGCATACGGGTGGCCCTTGCCGTACAGCAGCGGGGGCAGCACGCGCATCGCCACCGCACCCGGGTTGACCTTCTCCTGCTGGATGCCCGCGATCCAGCTCGCCTTGACCCGGTCGATCTCGCCCTGCTCGAAGCGCGGTTCGCGCAGCAGGTCGCGGTACAGCGCCAGCGACGGCACCAGGTTTTCCTTCAACGCCGACAGGTCCACGCTCATCGAGTCCAGGCCGGCCGAGGCATCCAGGCTGGCGCCCAGCGCATCCGCCGCATCGGCGAAGGCCAGCGAGCCGAGCTTGCCGGCACCCTCGGTCATCAGGCTCATGGTGAAGTTGGCGGTGCCCGGTTTGCGGCCCTGGTCGGCACTGAAGCCGCCCGGGAACTGGTAGCTGAACTGCACCACCGGAATCTCATGGCGCTCGGCCAGGATCACCTGGGTACCGTTCTTCAGTGTCGCGCGCTGCAGCGCCGGGAACTTCAACTGCGGGAACTCGCGGGTCTGCGGCACGCCGGCCTTGCGGTCGACCTGCTCCGGCAGCGTGCTGTACTTCGGGTCCACCGCTGGCACGGTGAACGGCTTCGGCGCCTGGCTCGGATCTTCCTTCAGCGCCACGCGCTCACCCGGTGCGATCACCAGGGTGTGGCTGCCCTTGTCCAGCCACTGCGCGCCGAGCCGGCTCAGATCGGCGGCACTGGCCTTCTCGATGTTGGCCAGCGAGGTGCGGAAGCAGCCCGGGTCGCCGGTGAACACCGCACATTCTGCAAGGGCGTCGGCCTTGCCGCCGAAGCCACCGATGCGCTCGATGCCGCGGATGAAGCCGGCGCGGGCGCCGGTCTTGGCGCGCTCCAGTTCCCCGGCGGTCGGGCCCTGCTTGATCAGCCGGTCCAGTTCCTCGTCGATGATCTTCTCGACCTTGGCCGGGTCCTGGCCCTGCTTGACCGTGGCCATGATCACGAAGTTGGAGCCCAGCTGTGACGTGGAGAGTCCGGCAGCAATGCTGTCCACCAGCTTGTCCTGGTGCTGCAGGCGCTGGCTCAGGCGCGAGGACTTGGCACCGCCCAGCACCTGCGCGAACAGCTGCAGCTGATCGACCTCGCTGGTGCCGACCTGCGGCACGTTCCAGGCGCGGTAGATACGCGCCTGCGGCACCTTGTCGGTCATCGTCTCGCGCGTATCGGCGCTGCGCTTGGCCACGTTCACCGCCGGCTGCGCCATGGTCGGGCCGGCCGGGATGCTGCCGAAGTACCTGGAGACCTTTTCCTTGGCGGTGGCCAGGTCGATGTCGCCGGCCAGCACCAGCACCGCGTTGTTCGGGCCGTACCAGGTGCGGAACCAGGTCTTCACGTCGTCCAGCGACGCCGCGTTCAGATCGTTCATCGAACCGATCACGCCGTGGTGGTACGGGTGGCCCACCGGATACAGCGCCTTGTTGAGCTGGTCCCAGGCCTGGCCGTAGGGCTGGTTCTCGCCTTGGCGCTTCTCGTTCTGCACCACGCCACGCTGCTCGTCCAGCGCCGCCTGGTCGATCGCACCGACCAGATGGCCCATGCGGTCCGATTCCATCCACAGTGCCATGTCCAGCGCGGTGGTCGGCACGTTCTCGAAGTAATTGGTGCGGTCGGTGTTGGTGGTGCCGTTCTGGTTGGTGGCACCCACCTGCTTGAACGGCTCGAAGAATTCGCCGTCGTGGTTTTCGCTGCCCTGGAACATCAGGTGTTCGAACAGGTGCGCGAAGCCGGTACGGCCGGCCGGCTCGTCCTTGCTGCCCACGTGGTACCAGACGTTGACCGCGACGATCGGCGCCTTGCGATCGGTGTGCACGATCACGCGCAGGCCGTTGGGCAGGGTGAACTGCTCGTACGGGATATCGACCTTGGCCGGTGCGGCCGGCTTGGCCGCCAGCGCATGGGAAGGCACAAGCGTGCCCAGGGCGGTGCTGAGGGCGACAGCCAGCAGTGCAGCGCGCGGGCGAAGGGCGAGAGACATATCCGGATCCTTGGTCACGAAGGTGAACCCCGATCCTAGCCTGCGCGCACAGCGGCCGGAATCGGCCAGCAGTCACTGGGGGTGTTTGCCTCCTTGCCCCTCCACCCCTGCTTTGCGGCCCGGGAGGGGCGGTCACAAGCGCCCGCAGGCAACGTCCGGACAGTGTCCGCGGCCCGAGGAATGGACAGGTGTCCGCCCACCGGACACTTCTCTACCCGAAAAAACCCCTTCTAAATCAACAACTAAAAGTTGGCACGCGGATTGCTTGGTAGTTCCTGCGCAAGGAAGGGCTTCAGACGAAAGCTGACTGAAGACTGAACAAATGCAGGAAATCGGAAATTTTCCTTGCAAGCCCAGGATTGGTGTACTACCTTACTACCACACCACTGATCACCAACACTAAACAGGCCCCGTCATGAACGCCAAGACCATTGCCATCGCCATCGCCCTGATTGCCGGCACCGCGGTTGTTTCGTCGGTGCAGGCCTCCGAATCCATCAAGACGCTGTCCACCGTGCAGGTCCGCCCTGCCGCCGACCAGCTGGCCCAGCAGGCCTGGGAACAGGCCAGCGGCATCCCGACCCTGGCCACCGTGGAAGTGCGCCCGAGCGCCGACCAGCTGGCCGAGCGCAACGGCTACGTCGCCGCCCCGGTTGCGGCCGCGATGCCGATCACCACCCTGGCCTCGGTGGAAGTGCGCCCGAGCCTGGAACAGCGCGTCGCCCTGGCCGCCGAGCTGGAAGCCCAGCGCTACGCCGCGACCCTGGCTGCCGCCGCCACCAACGTCGCCAACTCGGTCATCGTCAACCTGCCGGCCCTGCAGGTGCGTCCGAGCGCCGCCGACCTGCAGGCCCTGGCCACCGAAACCGCCCAGGTCCTGCTGCGTCCGTAACCGGTGCCGCCCTGCCTGGCGCAGGGCGTGCGCCGTAAAGGCGGCCGCCGTCGCAGGTACACTGCGCCGATGAATGCCGCGCCCCAGTTCCACGTGATCCTGTTCCAACCGGAAATCCCGCCCAACACCGGCAATGTGATCCGGCTCTGTGCCAACACCGGCGCGCAGCTGCACCTGGTCGAGCCGCTTGGCTTCGCACTGGAAGACAAGCAGCTCAAGCGCGCCGGGCTGGACTACCACGAGTATTCACGCCTGCAGGTGCACCCCGACCTGGACACCGCGCTGGCGCGGATCGCACCGAATCGGTTGTTCGCACTCAGTACCCGCGCCAGCGTGCGCTACGACAGCGTGGCCTTTGAAGAGGGCGATGCCTTCCTGTTCGGGCCGGAAAGCCGTGGCCTGCCGCAGGACGTGCTCGATGCCCTGCCCGACGGCCGCCGCCTGCGCCTGCCGATGCGGCCGGGCAACCGCAGCCTCAATCTTTCCAACACCGTTGCGGTGGTGATGTACGAGGCGTGGCGGCAGCATGGGTTTGCCGGCGGCGCGTAGCGCCACGCGCCTCTCTTCTGCCTGATTGTTGCTGTGGCGGGCGCATGCGTTCATGGGCGTTACTTTTCTTTCCGCGCGGAAAGAAAAGTAACCAAAAGAAACGCGCCGCCATCCGCGAGCCGGTGCTGCGCACCGGTACCCTACGCTCCTCGGCCCGCCGGGGGACGGCGCGGAACTCGCTGCGCTCAGACACCCGCGCCTCTTCGCCCCCGCCGGACCTGCGGTGCTCGGCTCGCTTCAAGGCGGACCCGACAGCCGCGCGGTACAGGCTGTCCTTGAACCCATCGCGGTCCGGTGCGCGGTTCGGCACACCGATCGCTCGCCTGCGAATACGCTACTGGACAATGCCGGCCAGCGGCCGGCACTACCGGTGTACTCAGAACGCGTTGATGCCGGTCAGTTCGCGGCCGATCACCAGCTGGTGCACGGTCTCGGTGCCTTCATAGGTGATCACCGATTCCAGGTTCAACGCGTGACGGATCGCCACGTGTTCGGTGGTGATGCCGGCCCCACCCAGCAGATCGCGACACTCGCGGGCGATGTCGATGGCCATGCGGCAGTTGTTCCACTTGGCCAGGCTGACCTGCTGCGGCTGCAGCTGGCCGGCTTCCTTCAGGCGGCCCAGCTGCAGCGCCAGCAGCTGTGCGGTGGTGATGCGGCGGGCCATCTCGGCCAGCTTGATCTGCGCGCTCTGCGTGGCCGCCAACGGGCGGCCGAACAGCACGCGCTCCTTGGCGTAGCCCAGCGCTTCATCCAGGCAGGCGATGGCCGCGCCGATCGGGCCCCAGCTGATGCCATAACGGGCCTGGGTCAGGCAGCCCAGCGGTCCCTTCAGGCCCTTCACGTTGGGCAGGCGGTGGCTGTCGGGCACGCGCACGTCATCGAAGTACAGCGCGCCAGTGAGCGAGGCACGCAGGCTCATCTTGTGCTTGATTTCCTGGGTGCTGAAGCCGGCCATGCCCTTCTCCAGCACGAAGCCCTGGATGCCGTCCTCGGTCTGCGCCCAGACGATGGCCAGGTCGGCCACCGGGCCGCTGGTGATCCACATCTTGCTGCCGCTGATGCGCCAGTCGCTGCCGTCGCGCACGGCGCGGGTCTTCATGCTGGCAGGATCGGAACCCCCATGCGCCTCGGTCAGGCCGAAGCAGCCGATCAGCTCGCCGCGCGCCATCGCCGGCAGCCACTGCTGGCGCTGTTCCTCGCTGCCATAGGCGTAGATCGGGTACATGCACAGCGAGCTCTGCACCGAGACGAAACTGCGCAGGCCGGAATCGCCGCGCTCCAGCTCCTGGCAGATCAGGCCATAGCTGACCGCGCCGAAGCCACCGCCGCCGTACTCGGTCGGCAGCGTTGCGCCGAGCAGGCCCAGTGACGCGATCTCCGGCACCAGTTCAGACGGAAAACGGGCCTGGTCGAAGGCATCGCCGATGATCGGCAGCACGCGCTCGTCGGTGAAGCGGGCGACACTCTCCTGCACCGCACGCTCTTCCTCATTGAGCAGGGAACGGACATCGAACAGATCGTACGGATGCAAAGCCATGGCACTCACACGCAGTCAGGACCCGGCCATTGTCGGTCATCCGGGCAGCGCGTGCCGACCAGGGTTGGCCCACCACCAGGGCTGAGGCACTACGCTGCGCTGCAGCAATCGTGCGGTGAACGGCGTCTATCTAGCTCGATCACGCGCGTCCCGGTACCCTGACACATTCAAACAACCGTTTCGCCCGTGGCCGCACGCGCGATTCCCAGGCACCGCCGGTGGCCCCGATGCCGGCCCTACCCACGAGTCATGCAATCGATGAGCGCTGAAGCCAACGCCCTGCCCCCGCGTGAAGTAATGGAGTTCGACGTGGTGATCGTCGGCGCCGGTCCTGCCGGCCTGGCCACCGCGATCCGCCTGCGCCAGCGCGCGATCGAAGCCGGCCGCGAGCTGTCGGTGTGCGTGCTGGAAAAGGGCTCCGAACCGGGCGCGCACGTGCTCTCCGGTGCGGTGATGGACCCGCGCGCACTGACCGAACTGTTCCCGGACTGGGCCGAACGCGGCGCACCGCTGAAGCAGAAGGTCACCCGCGACGAATTCCTGTTCCTCAGCGAGACCGGCGCACGCAGCACGCCCAACGCGCTGCTGCCGGAGTGCTTCCACAACGAAGGCAACTACATCATCAGCCTGGGCGAAGTGACCCGCTGGCTGGCGCAGCAGGCCGAGGCGCTGGAAGTGGCGATCTTCCCGGGCTTTGCCGCCGCCGAAGTGCTGTTCGGCGACAACGGTGAAGTGATCGGCGTGGCCACCGGCGACATGGGCATCGAGAAGGACGGCAGCATCGGCCCGGCCTTCGAGCGCGGCATGGCGCTGCACGCCAGGTACACGGTCTTCGCCGAAGGCGCGCGCGGCCACCTCGGCCGCCAGCTGATCGCCCGCTACAAACTGGACGAAGGCAAGGACCCGCAGGCCTACGGCATCGGCATCAAGGAACTGTGGCAGATCGACCCGGCCAGGCATGAGCCGGGGCTGGTGGTGCATGCGGCCGGCTGGCCGCTGGACAGCGACACCTACGGCGGCGCGTTTCTGTACCACGCCGACGGCGGCAAGGTCGCCATCGGCTACGTGGTCGGCCTGGACTACAGGAACCCATGGCTGAGCCCGTTCGAGGAGTTCCAGCGTTTCAAGACCCATCCCTCCATCCGCAAGCACCTGGAGGGCGGCACCCGCATCGCTTACGGCGCCCGTGCGATCACCGCCGGTGGCCTGCTGTCGCTGCCGAAGACGGTGTTCCCCGGGGGCGCGCTGGTCGGCTGCGAGGCCGGTTACCTCAACGCCAGCCGCATCAAGGGCAGCCACGCCGCAATCAAGACCGGCATGCTGTGCGCCGACGCCGCGTTCGACGCGCTGGCTGCTGATCGCCAGCACGATGAACTGAGCGCCTACCCGAAGGCGTTCGAAGCCAGCTGGCTGTTCACCGAACTGCAGCAGGCCAAGAACTTCAAGCAGTGGTTCAAGAAGGGCCAGACCGTGGCCACGCTGATGACCGGCGTGGAGCAGTGGCTGCTGCCCAAACTGGGCGTGCGCAACCCGCCGTGGACCCTGCATCGCACCCAGCCGGATCATGCCTGCCTGGAGCCGGCGGCCAAGCACAACCGCATTGCCTACCCGAAGCCGGATGGCGTGCTGACCTTCGACCGCCTCAGCTCGGTGTTCCTGAGCAGCACCAACCACGACGAGAACCAGCCCAGCCACCTCACGCTGAAGGACCCGAGCATTCCGGTGAAGGTGAACCTGGCCGAGTACGCCGGTCCGGAAGCGCGCTACTGCCCGGCCGGCGTATACGAGTTCGTCGGCGAAGCCGACAGCGCGCGCCTGCAGATCAACGCGCAGAACTGCGTGCACTGCAAGACCTGCGACATCAAGGACCCCACCCAGAACATCGTGTGGGTGACCCCGCAGGGCGGCGGCGGCCCGAACTACTCGGGCATGTGATCGCCCCGGGCTGCGACCGCGTGTCGCAGCCCGGCGGCTCGACCGCACCGCTATCCTGCCGCCCATGCGCGCCGACCGCCTGCTCATTGCCATTGCCGTGTCCCTGCTCGCCACGGCCTGCCAGCGCCCGCCTGCTGCGCCCGCCACGCCCGAACAGGCCCGGCAGCAGGCCATGCAGCGCGCGTTCGAACTGTGCGCCGGTTGCCACACCGTGCAGCCCGGCGGCATCCACCGCTTCGGGCCGAACCTGCATGGCGTGATCGGCCGCCGCGCCGGCAGCTTGCCCGACTACGGCTATTCCGAGGGCATGCGCCGCGCCGACATCACCTGGAGCGCGCAGACCCTGGATGCCTTCCTGCAGTCGCCCACCCACGTGGTGCCCGGCACCCGCATGTACAACGCCTTTCCCAGCGCCGAACGCCGCGCGCTGGTGATCGCCTACCTGCAACAGCAGTCGGCTCAGTGAGCGAGGCGCTGCAGCTGATGCTGCAGCCGGGCCACGAACGCCGTTACGGCTGCGAACAACGGTGCCGGATCGGTTTCGCCCGCATCCTGCAGGCGCTCGACCAGTGCGTTGGCCTGCCCGGCCAGCACCGTCGCCCCAACCGCACCCAGGCCGCCGGCCAGGCGATGCAGGTGCAGCGCCGCGGTTTCGCGGTCGCCGGCCTGCACGGCGCATTGCACGGTCGCCAGATCGCCCTCGCTGGCCTGCAACAGGCTGTCGCGCAGCTGCTCGGCCACCACGCGTGAGCCGAACCGCCGCTGCAGGCTGGCCAGATCAGGCAGCGTCCCGCCATCGTCGGCAGCGGGTCCGGCCTGCGGCTCCACAACCGATAGTCCCTGCGCCTGCGGCAACCAGCGCAGCAGCGCGGCGCGCAGGGTTGCCAGCGACAGCGGCTTGGACAGTACTTCGTCCATGCCGGCCTCGCGGCAGCGCCGTGCATCGTCGTCCAGTACGCTGGCGGTGAGCGCCAGTACGGTCAGCCGCGGCTGGCCGTTGCGACCCTCGCGTTCGCGCAGCAGGCGGGTGAAGGCGAAGCCATCCAGCACCGGCATCCGGCAATCGGTGATGACCAGATCGAACGGCTCCGACGCCAACCGGTCCAGCCCCTGCTGGCCATCGCCGACCAGCACATGCGGCACACCCAGCTGCTGCAGGCGCCAGGCCATCATCGCCTGGTTGGTCGGATGATCTTCGATCACCAGCACGCGTGCCTCGCGCAACGCCGGCGGCAGCAGCGCCGCCTGTTCCTCCTCGGCGGCAAGCGCTTCAACATCGCCACGGCCGGCTTCCACCAGCGACAGCCGCACCTCGGCGCGGGTACCCTCGCCCAGCGTGCTGTGCAGCTCCAGTTCGCCGTCCATCATCTGCACCAGGCGCTGGCAGATGCTCAGGCCAAGGCCGGTACCACCATGGTCACGCTGGATGTATGCACCGGCCTGGGTGAACGGCGCAAACAGGTGCTGCAACTGTTCCGGCGCGATTCCGATGCCGGTGTCGGTGACGCTCAGGCACAGCGGCTGGCTGCCGTCTTCGGCGGTCGGCCCCAGCACTTCCAGCTGCAACCGCACTTCGCCGCGCACGGTGAACTTGATGGCGTTGCTGAGCAGGTTGAACACGATCTGGCGCAGGCGCACGCCATCCACTTCGTGCGCCGCTGCCAGCTGTGGGTCGATCTGCACGTGCAGGTCCAGCCCACGTGCACTGGCCTGCGCCGACAGCAACCGGCACACGCTCTCCAGCAAGGGCCGCAGCGGCTGCGGCACCGGTTCCAGGCGCAGTGCGCCGGCCTCCAGCCGCGAGTAATCGAGAATATCGTCGAGGATCTGCCGCAGCATCTGCGCGGAATCCTCGATCACGTTGAGAATGCGCTGCTGCTCGGCATCCAGCGGCGAATGGGCCAGCACCTCAAGCATGCCCAGCACGCCGCTCATCGGCGTGCGGATCTCATGGCTCATGGTTGCCAGGAAACGCGACTTCGCCTCCGCGGCCTGTTCGGCCTCTGCCTTGGCCGCAGTCAGGGCCTCGGCCTGCGCACGCGCCTCGCTGACGTCCACCCAGTAACCACTCCAGATCACCGCGCCCGCTTCCGCAGCATAGGGATGGGCCTGGCTGCGCACCCAGCGCGCGCCGGTGCCTTCAGGACGCAGCCGGAACTCGAGAATGAGCGGCGCGAACTGCCGCGCCGCCTGCTCGACCGCATGCAGGATATGCTCGCGGTCATCTTCCTCGATGCGCTCCAGCAGGCAGGTTGCATCCTGTTCGGCCTGCTGCCGGCTGATCCCGAACAACGCCTGCAGGTCACCGGCAATGAACGGGAAACTGAGGGTTCCGTCAGCCGCACGGCGTGCCTGATAGACCACGGCGGGCAGGTTGTCGGTGACTTCGGCCAGGCGCTGTTCCAGATGGCGACGCCCGGCTACCTCACGGCGCAGCCGCCAATGCCCGATGGCGTGCACCAGCAGCGCGGTAAGCAGCACCAGCAGCAGCGGCACGCCCCAGCGCGCCACGCGGGTCCACTCGAGGCCGTTGCGGTATTCGACGGCCAGCCAGTCGCCGCGCAGGGCTTCGCGCTTGCGTGGGGTCATCTGCAGCAGCAGGCGGTCGAAGGTGGTGGCCAGGGCGGCATGGCGACGCTCGACAGCCAGCACCAGCTGATCGTTGAAGCCGGCCGGTGCGGCCACCTGCAGGCGCCCCGGGAAGCGGTTGCGCAGCAGGTGGTCCACCACGGCCAGATTGCCTATATAGGCGTCGGCGTCGCCATTGATCAGGCGCTGCAGGGCCTGTTCCGCGCTGCGCGCTGCGATGATCCGGGCCTGCGGTGCCTGCTGCAGCACATAACCACGCACGCGCTCCGGATCGGACAGCAGCACCCGCTTGCCCTGCAGGTCTGACAGGCCCAGCAGCGCCGGGCTGTCGCGCCGGCTGACGATCACGTTCGGCACGCTGATGAAGGGCTGGCTGAACACCCAGTCCGGGCCCAGGTAGCGCGAATCGGCCGGAATGCCCATTACCGCCTGCAGCTCGCCGCGGCGCGCCTTCTCGCGCACTTCGTACCAGTCATGGCTGTTTTCCACCTGCAGGTTGGCGCCGGCCTGCAGCAGGCGGCGCAGGTATTCGCTGGCCAGGCCGCTGGGGTTGCCATCCTGGTCGGCGAACGACAGTGGCGCCGCGTTCGGCGCGAAGCCGATCCTCAACGGTTGCTCCAGTACCCGCTTCTCGGCCTGGCTCAGCGCCAGCTGTGCCGATGCCGACCACCGCGGAGGTGGCAGCCAGCGCTGCGCCAGCGCATCGCGCTGGGCCTGGCTGGTCGCGGCCAGCGCCAGGTCCAGCGCTTCGGCCAGTGGCTGCTTGCCGTTGGGAATGCCGAAGTGCAGTCGCTCCGGCGGGAGATCGCTGGGGCGCAGCAGCACGACGCCCTGCAGGTCCTCGCGGGCGATCAGTTCGGTGGCCACATAGGCATTGCCGATGTAAACGTCGGCCTTGTCGTCTCTGACCATCTCCAAGGCCGCCAACGAGTTGTTTGCGACAAGCTGGCGCGCATGCGGAAAGCGGGCGCGCACCTGGGGCCCGGTCAGGAAGTCCTGCTCGATCACCACCCGCAGTCCGTCCAGATCGGGATTGTCGGAGGCACGCAGGTCATCCGGGCGCCCCACCAGGGCCAGCGGGGCCTCGCCATAGGCGGCGGTGTAGACCATGCAGCGGGTGCGGTCGGCACTGAGCCCGACGTTCATCACCACATCAATCTCGCCACGACATGCCGCATCCAGCACGGATGTCCAGTCGGAGTAGCGCCTTGCCTCCACCTTCACGCCCAACTGATGGGCAAGAAGCGACAGATAATCCGGACCCAGGCCAACCTGTTGGCCATCACGGAGGGACTCGAACGGTGGCCAGCCACTGTCATACTGACCCACGACGATGCTCGGATGGGCGGCCAGGTACTCGCGCTGCAGGGGGCTGAGCGGCAACGGCCCGGGCACCGCCTGCGCCAACGCTGCCGGCAGCGCCAGTACGACCAGCAGCAGGACCAGCCCGCGAACAGCCCAGCTACGCATCGGCGTCGATCTCCTAGAATCCTGCCAGGGACCGCGATGGTCGCGGCCCAGCCAGCCCGGTGGCCATACTAGAGCATGAGCTTGCGCATCATCATCGCAGACGACCACCCGGTGGTCCGTATCGGTACACGCGCCGTCATCGAATCGAGCGGGGTGGGCCGCGTGGTCGGCGAAGCCGACAGCGCGCAGGCGCTGATGGCCCTGCTCGGCAGCCAGCCCTGCGACCTGCTGGTGACCGACTACTCCATGCCGGGCAGCCCGCAGGCCGACGGCTTCGCCATGATCGGCATGATCCGCCGCCGTCATCCAGACCTGCCGGTGCTGATGCTCAGCGTCTCCAGCAATCTGGCGATCCTGCGCATGGTGCTCGACAGCGGCGTGCTCGGCCTGGTCGACAAGAGTTCGTCAATGGACGAGCTGCCGCAGGCCATCCAGTCGGTCTACCGCGGCCAGCCCTACATCAGCCGCAGCCTGCGCGAGCGGGTCGAGGCTGCCGGCAGCTGGCGCATGCGCGAGGGTGACGGCAAGCCGCTGTCGCCACGCGAGGTGGAGGTGCTGCGGCTGCTCGGCACCGGCATGACCGTGAAGGAAATCTCGCTTCAGCTGCACAAGAGCGTCAGCACCATCAGCCGGCAGAAAGGTGATGCCATGCTCAAACTGGGCCTGAAGGGCGACGCCGAGCTGTTCGATTACCTGCGCGACGGCAAGATCTGAGAGCCAGATCGCACAAGAAGGGCATCTGGCACTGCCCTCTTTGACGGGCCGCCGATCTGTGCCAAGATGGTGGGGCATGAGTTCCCAATGCGAGGTCGAAGGAATCGACCGGCTCATGTCCTCGCTCCCGTCCCTGGTGGACGTGGCGCGGTTCCCTGCCGGCCGTCTGGCCCGGCAACGCTGACCATGGAGAGGCGCATGCAACATCCCCCCAAGCTACGCTGGACCCTGCCGTTGCGGCCTCTGCGCGCATTCGCGGCGTGCCTGCTCGTCTCTCTTTCCGCTGCCGCCTGCAGCGCCGCCGATCCGGTCCCCTCGTCCTCCCAGCCCGGCGCCCCTGCGCAGGCTGCCAATGCGCCCCGACAGGATGTTGCCACGATGCAGAACACCTCTCCCGACACCGCCGTTACCCCGCCCGACGCGCCGACCGTGATGTATTTCACCTATCAAGTGGATGGCGATGGCGCGACCTCCTATGAGGTCCAGAACGGCAGCGTGGCGACCTTCTGGTTCGGCCACACCTTCACTCTCGATGGCACTACGTACTACACGGGTTTCTCCTGGGATACCCGCGAGCACTACGGCAAGCCTGGCGAGCAGACGCAGGCCGGTCCGGACGACCGCGCCAACCTCGCCGAGGCCACCTTCGTGCTGGCCGGCACCGACGCGAAGAAGCCGTGGAAGTTCCGTGGCCAGGAATGGACCATCGGCGCACTGGGCGCGTACGACAAGGCCGACGACGTCGATACCCGGCGCAAGCCGCTTGAACATCGCACCGCCGACGGCCGCCTGCTGCTGGCGGTGCCGACCAGCAGCTTCGACCGCGGCATCAGCAGCACCGGCTATGCACTGCTGCTGTTCAACCCCAGGCGCAGCGAAGACGACGTGGACAGCAAGGTCTGGCGCTATGTCGGTACGGTGCGCACAGGCGAAGACAACAGCGCCGCCTGCGACGAAGGCAACGTGATGCCCTGCACCGGCAGCGACGGCGAACTTGCCTTCGCTGCCGATGGCAACGGCCTGCCGCGACTGACCGTGACCTTCAAGGGCACCACCCTCGAAGGCCCCGGCAGGACCCGCACCCTGGGTGCCGGCGACACCGTGCACTACACCTTCGACAGCGCGACCCAGCAGTACCTCGCGCGCTGAAAGCACCCGCCACGCGCGGGTTCCCTGTTGACCGACATGTTCTTGACTCACGGATGAGTCCGGTTGGCGATTCGCGGCATGCGCCGCTCCATCAACCCCGAGGAAAAACGTCATGGCACAGCATGACTACAGCAGAAAGGAAGTCCTGGACATCGTCGAGCAGGTCGCCAGGCAGAAGAGCATTCCGGTCGACGACTTCATGCGCTTCGCGTACATCGAGACCGGTGGCACGTTCAACGAGCGCGCCCACAACGCGTCATCCGGCGCCAAGGGCCTGTTCCAGTTCGTGCCCGGGTCCGCACGCCAGTACCACCTGACCGGCCACGAGTTCGACCCCACCCGCAACACCGAAGCGGCCGCGCAGATGTACCAGGACAACCTGGACTCGATGGCACGCCGCAACGAGCGCACCGGCCACCCGTACCTGTCCGGCGGCAGTACGCCGACCGGGCTGGACCTGTACCTGGCCCACCAGCAGGGCAGTGCCGGCTATGGCTCGGTGCAGACCGCCATTGCCACCGGCACCTTCGGCGTGGTCCGCAACAGCCACGGCGACGAGATCAACATGCGCCGCAACGTGCTGAACCAGATCGGGTCGGACGCGAAGGCGCTGACCGGCCACAGCCTGGCCGAAATGCGCGGCATGAACGATGGCGACTTGGCACGGGCCTTCTCCAGCTACTACATCCACAAGTACGCAGCGATCAGCATCCCGGAAAAGAACATCGAACCGCAGGCGGTGGCGCAGGGCCAGGCCCCGGCCGCGCCTGCACAGGCCAGCGCAGCCGTGGCGGCCGGTGCTGCCACGCTGGCGGCAACCGCAACAGCCGCTGTCGCGCCGAAACCGGGCATCGAACTGCAGGCCGCCTACGAGGCCGGCGTGAAGTACGACGATGTGAAGTACGCCATCAACATTCCGGGCCACGCGCTGTACGTACCGGGCAAGACCGGCAAGAACGTGGACCAGGGTTACATCGATTGCTCCGGCTGGGTCGGCACGCTGCAGAACCGGACCATGGACGAGATCAACCAGAAGGCCGGGCATGCGGTGTTCAGCAAGGCCGATCGCATCGACCTGGGCAACCTGGGTTCCGGCGGCATCGTGCGCAAGGCATTCGACCAGTCCGGCGTGCTGCTTGACCGCGACGCGATCCTCAAGCCCGGTGCGCTGAAGGAAGGCATGATCATCGGCCTGGATACGGCCAGGACCCGCCATGAACACTGGAACGGCATCGACCACATCGTCATGGTGGTGCGCGACCCGAACACCGACAGGCTGCTGATCAGCCAGTCCACCGGCAGCAAGGGCGTGCACACCATGCCGGTGGAGGACTACCTCAGGCAGGTGAAGGACCACCCGCACTGGAAGCTGTTCGCGTCCGATCCATTGTCCAAGGCCCGTGACCTGCTGGAAAACCGCACCCAATCGCACGAGCAGACCCAGGGCAAGGCCAACGCCGAGCACAAGGCGGCCGCCACGCCGCACGCCGAACTGTACAAGCAGGGCGCGCACAGCGAGGGCGTGCGCAAGGTGCAGGAGCAGCTGGGCCACCTGGGCTACGTCGGCGCCGACGGCAAGCCACTGGTCGAGGATGGCCGCTTCGGCCGCAACACCGACGCGGCAGTGCGCCAGCTGCAGAAGGACAACGGCCTGGTCGTCGACGGCATCGTCGGTCCGAAGACGCTGGAAGCGATCAAGGAAGCACGCGAACGGCCCTTGCTGAACGACGAGCGGCACCCACGCAATCCGATGTACCTGCAGGCCACCGAAGGCCTGGAGCGGCTGCCGGCAGGTACCTTCAAGGATCGCCACGCGCTGGAAAGCGCCGCCGCGGCCCTGACCAAGGAGGCGCATGCCGCCGGCCTGCAACGCATCGACACGGTGGTGCCGAGCCCGAACGGTGAGCGCCTGTTCGCCGTGCAGGGCGCGATTGGCGACCCGGCCGCCAGCCGCGTGGCGGTGGAGACCCGAGCCGCCAGCGAGCAGAGCATCGCGCTCAGCAGCGGTGCCGTGCAGGGCGCGCCGAACGTGCTGCACCAGCAGCAGGAGACGCAGCAGGAGCAGGCCCGGCAGGCACAGAAGGCCATGGGGGTCTGAGGCCCCGCAACGCCTTGGGAGAGAAGGGAGGGCCACGTCCGCGTGGCCCTTTCCCTTTCTGCCAGCTGAGCGGCCGGGGCCGCTTTCAGCCTTGCTTCATGGCGCCTGCCGCTAGATGAATGCGCAAGCCGCACGGTGGACCAGGCAATGTTCCGGCAATGTTGGAACGTCAGCGTGGTCTCCACGGCAGCCGGGGCGCCCGCGCCCTCCCTGCCCAGCGTGGCATGCACCTCACAGGAGAACGAACATGCTCAGTACTTCCACACTCAGCTTCCGTGGTCTGGCGATGGCTCTGGCACTGGTGGCCGGTGTCGCCGTGGTCAGCGATGCCAGCGCGATGTCGAGGAAGGACAAGCGCACCCTGGTCGGCGCCGTGGTCGGTGGCGTGGCCGGCAACCTGCTCTCCAACGGTGATCCTGCCGCCACCGTGGGCGGCGCCGTGGCCGGCGGCGCGATCGGCAACCTGACCACCTCCGACCGCCGCGACCGTCGTTACTACGACAATCGCCGTTACGACGACCGCTACGATCGTCGTTACGACCGTGGCTACTACCGCAGCGGCTACTACGACCGCGGTGATGATCGTCGCTGGCAGCGCGAGCGCTACTACGACAACCGCTACTACCACGACCGTGGCCGCCATCGCGGCTGGTAGGCAGCGCGGCGGCATCACCGCAGCTGATGCACGGACGGGCGGGTCGATGACCCGCCCGTTTGCGTTGGCCGCGTGCATGGCGTTGAATGCGCAGCCTTGGATGTGACTTTCCCCACCGGGGCTGCGGCATGAATCCTTCTTCCCACCGCGTGCAGGGCCTCAACAACGACGAGGTCGCTGCCGACTGGCCACCGATCAGCGCGGCGGACATCGCGTGGCTGCGCCAGCGTTACCGGCAGCTGGGCGAGCACAGCCAACCGCGCTGGCATAGCCCCCGACCGCTGTCGGCCGCCGCCATCGTCGACGGCGTGGACGGCGCGCTGTTCATCAAGCGCCACCACCACAGCGTGCGCAGTGCGGCCTGCCTGGAAGAAGAACACCACTTCATCGCCCATCTCGCCGCCGCCGGCGTGCCGGTAGTACAGGTGCTGCCGGCCACCGATGGCCACACTGCCGTCGAGCATGGCGAATGGACCTTCGAGCTGCATGCGGTTGGCGTCGGTGAGGACCTGTATCGCGACGCGGTGTCGTGGTCGCTGCTGACCGATATCGCGCAGGCCCGTGAAGCCGGACGCGCACTTGCACAGCTGCACCATGCCGCAGCCAGCTACCACGCGCCCCAGCGCAGCACCCATGTGCTGGTCGCGCGCGACGATCTGATCCGCGCCGACGATCCGATCGCGGCCATCAAGGCAGGGCTGCACGAGCGCCCCGGGCTGGCCCGCTATCTCGCGCGCATTCCGTGGGAAGCGCAGCTGCAGCGTGACGTGTTGCCGTGGCATGCCGGCTTGGCCAATCGCCTGCGCGACGAGCCGCGGCTGTGGGCCCACAACGACTGGCATGTGTCCAACCTGCTGTGGCGCGATGGGCAGATCAGCACCGTGCTGGATTTCGGCCTGGCCTCGCCCACCAGCGCACTGTTCGACCTCGCCACCGCGATCGAGCGCAACGCGGTGGCGTGGCTGGAGCTGGAGCGCGGCATGGAGGCGGTGCGCATCGATATCGCGCTGGCGCTGCTCGACGGCTACCGCCAGGTACTGCCGCTGTCGGCGGCACGCGTGCACCTGCTGGCCGACCTGCTGCCGATGGTCCATTTCGACTTCGCACTGTCCGAAGTGGAGTACTTCGAAGGTGTCACAGGCTCGACCGCGAATGCCGACGTGGCGTGGCAGCCCTTCATGCTGGGGCACCCGGCGTGGTTCCACAGCGCGCCGGGACAGGCATTGCTGCAGGCCCTGCACGCGGCAGCCTGAAGGGCGCCGGCTCGCAAATCCGTACCATTTGTAGTGAAATGGTCACCTGAAGCGGGGGTGCCTGGATCTGCCAGGCTGAGAGAGTCCCTTGGAACCTGATCCGGTTTGCACCGGCGTAGGGAGCTTTGAGCCGCAGCCACACCCCCGTCATGGGCCGGTGCACCTGCGCGCCGTCGCTTCGTCTCCCTTGTTGTCCGAAGACGAATCGAATGAACCGCTGCCTGCACCCCACCCTGCTCTCCCTCGCCCTCTGCGCCGCGCTGCCGCTGCACGCCAGCGAGGCCGAAGCGTCCCCCGATGCGGCTGCCACCGGCGCCGAGCATTCGCCGACCGAACTGGCAGCGGTGCGCGTGCAGGCCGGCAAACCGAAAGCCGATACCTCGCGCGTGAACGCCTTCGGTGGCGGCAGCTGGAAGGACACGCCGGCCTCGGTGAACGTGCTTGAGCGCGATTACCTCGACCGTCGCCAGGTGCGTTCGCTGTCCGAGCTGGCCAGCAACGATGCCTCGCTCGGTGATGCGTATGCGCCGGTGGGTTACTACCAGAACATCGCCATCCGTGGCTTCGCGCTGGACGCCGCCACCGGCTACCGCTTCAACGGCCTGTCCATCGCCGGCGAACAGCGCCTGGCGCTGGAGAACGTGCAGTCGGTGGAGATCCTCAAGGGTGAAGCCGGCCTGGCCGCAGGCGTGATGGCACCGGGTGGCATCATCAACTACATCGGCAAGCGCCCGGCCGAAGTGCGCACCGCCACGCTCGGCACCGATTCGGAAGGCTCGCGCTACGTCGCCGTCGATGTCGGCCACTGGATCACCCCGCGCTTCGGCCTGCGCCTGAATGCCGCGTGGGATTCCAGCAATTCCTATGTCGAGCACGCCGATGGCCGCCGCAATTTCTACTCGCTGGCGGCCGACTGGCTGATCGGCGAACGCGGCAAGCTGGAAGTGGATGCCAACTACCAGACCAGCTCGCAGCGTTCGGTGTCCGGTTACCAGCTGCTGGGCGCACGCGACCTGCCGCGCGGCGTCGACCGCGAGCACCTGCTCGGCTACCAGCCGTGGCAGCGTCCGGTGGATATCGCCAGCACCAACATCACCGCCCTGCACACCTACGACTTCAACGAGGCCTGGCAGTCGCGCGTCTCGGTCGGCCACAGCCGGTCGGTGATCGATGACAACGTCGCCTTCGCCTACGGTTGCTACTACGCCACGCAGTGCGCCGACGGCAGCGTGCCGGGCAACTACTTCGCACCCAATGGCGACTACGACGTCTACGACTACCGCAGCCCGGACGACACCCGCCGCAACCAGCAGGCCCGTGCCGAGCTGCGCGGCCGTTTCGAGACCGGCAGCGTCGGCCATGAGCTGACCCTCGGTGCCGACTACTTCCGCCGCACCGTGGACAAGCGCCCCAGCGTCAACGAGTACGTCGGCACCACCAACATCCACGAGGCACCGGTGCCGGTGTTCGAGCCGTCGCCGAAGATGCCCGGCCCATCCGCACGTCGCCTGGACAGCCGCCAGACCGCCTTCTTCGCGCTGGACCGGATCAGCTTCGGTGACGACTGGCAGTGGCTGGCCGGTGGCCGCTTCGTGCGCCTCGATGAGCGCGCCTACGACAAGCGCGGCACCCCGCAGCGCCACAGCCGCCTGTCACGCTTCCTGCCGCAGACCGCGCTGGTGTGGAAGGCCACCGGCCAGCTCAACGCCTATGCCAGTTACGTGCGCGGCATTTCGCTTGGCCAGGAAGCGCCGTTCTGGACCAGCAATGCCGACACCTTCCTGCCGTCGGTGCAGTCGCGCCAGCTGGAAGTGGGCGTGAAGTACGTGCCGGTCGAGGCGTTGACCCTGGGTGCGTCCGTGTTCCGCATTTCGCAGCCGTACCAGTACGCCAGGCCGGACAACAGCGACGTGGGCTACACCTTCGTCGAGGAAGGCACCCAGACCCACACCGGCCTGGAGCTGACCGCCAACGGCCAGCTGACCGACGCATTGCAGATCGTGGCCAGTGCCAGCGTGCTGCAGGCGCGTGCGCGCGACACCGGCACGCCGGCTTATGAAGGCCATCAGCTGGTGAATGTGCCGAAGGTGCGGGCCAGCGTGCATGTGGCCTATGCGCTGCCGTTCGTGCAGGGCCTGGATGTCACTGGCGGCTGGCGTTATGCCGGTGCCAACGTCGCACGTGCCGACGGCGGCGTGCGCGCACCGGACTACTCGGTGTTCGACGCTGGTCTGCGCTTCCAGCATCGCCTGCACGAGCGTGCGGTGACCTGGAACCTGTCGGTGGACAACGTGTTCAACCGCTTCTACTGGCGCGATACCGGCAGCAGCGGCGGTGACTACTACCTGTTCCCCGGCGCACCGCGACAGGCCCGCCTGTCGGTGACGTTCGCGCTGTGAGCGGCGTGATGCTCGAGTGGACCGCCGCACTGTGCAGCATCCTTGGCGTCTGGCTGATGGCCCGGCGCCGGCTGGTGGCGTGGCCGGTGGGCCTGCTGTCGGTGACGCTGTACGGGCTGGTATTCGCCGAGGCCAAGCTGTACTCGGATACCCTGCTGCAGGTCGCCTTCGGTGGCTTCCTGGTCTACGGCTGGCTCAACTGGCGGCAGCATGCCGCCGATGAGGGCAGCATCCGCATCGTGCCGCTGGCGCGCGGCAAGCTCTTGCGTGACCTGGCCATCGGCCTGTGTGGTGGCGTGGCGCTGGGTGCAGCCATGCACAGCTTCACTGATGCCGCCCTGCCGTGGTTGGACGCGCTGCTGACCGGCCTGAGCCTGGTCGGGCAGTGGTGGCAGGCGCGCCGCCACGTGGCCTGCTGGTGGGTGTGGATCGCGGTGGACGTGGTCTACGTGGGCGCGTACCTGTTCAAGTCGCTGCACGTGACCGCCGCGCTGTACGTGTTCTTCCTCGGCCTGGCCGTGTTCGGCCTGCGCGCATGGAGTGCCGCCGCACGCGAACCGCAGGTGGCGCCGGTTCGTTGATGCGGATGGCCGGGCTGTGCGCTGGCCATCCACAGTAGAGCCACGCCATGCGTGGCTGAAGGGTCACCGGTAGGCCCATCCACGCATGGCGTGGATCTACCGGTCAAGCACCAGACCCAATCGCAGCGGTTGGCGCATGTCGGCCGGTGGGGCCGCCTGCAACGGCGCAGCCTGCAGCGTCGCGCGCAGGTCGGCGTCGACCTGGGCATCGCCCAGGCTGTCGAATTCCAGCTTCGAGATGCGGCCATCCGCAGCGATCCACACGCTCACCGGCAGCGGCGTCGGTGCGTCCGGATGTGCCTGCAGCCATTCCAGCACGCGCTGCGCCTGCGGGTCCTGCTCCTGCTGCAGGCGCTGCTGCAGCTGGCCACCGACCGCAGCGGCGTAGGCCATCCAATGCGCAGGGGCGTCCTGCGCGGACACCGCCGCGCTCCCCAGTACCAGCGCACCGAACACCGCGGCCAGCGGCCGCCACCAGCGGCGTGCACCGGTTGTGTTCCTTGCCATCGCCATCGCCCGCCCCTGCGCTCTCATCCAACGGCTGATGGTCGGGGCGGTAGATGACAGGCAGATGGCGGTCGCCGCTGCCCGGCGCGATCAATCGCCCAGATCGGCCAACACTTTGCGCGAGGGCGCGAAGAAGGTCACGCCGGTGGTGGCGGTGGAGAAATCGAGGATGCGGTCGTGCAGCGGCGCGGGATTGCCGATGAACATGCGCTCGAGCATCTTCTCGATCACCCACAGGCGGCGCGTGTAGCCGATGAAGTAGGTGCCGTACTCGCCACGGCCCGGGTTGGCGAACGGCATGTTGTCGCGCAGGATCTCGTGCTCGCCGTCGGCATCCTCGATGGTGCACAGCGTCTTGTGCGACTTCTGCGCATCGGCCGGCGCATCGTCCAGCTCGATGTTGTCGTGCTTGGTGCGGCCGATGATCGCCTCCTGCGCTTCGGTCTTCTGCGCGCGCCAGGCATCGAGGTTGTGCAGGTACTTCTGCACCACCACGTAACTGCCGCCGGCATGCTCCGGGTCTTCCTCGCCCACGATGGTGGCTTCCGGCAGTGACAGCCCTTCCGGGTTGGCGGTGCCGTCAACGAAATCGAGCAGGTCGCGGCCATCGAAATAGCGGAAGCCGGCCACGTCATCGACCGTCTCCACCGCATCGCCAAAGGCCATCAGCAGGTTGCGCTCGAACGCCACGATCAGATCCATCGTGCGTGCACGGATGTGGTACAGCAGGTCGCCCGGCGTGGACACAGCGGTATGGGTCGCGCCCTTGATCTCGCGGAACGGCTGCAACTCGCGCGGCGGCGTGGTGCCCACCAGCGGCTGCCACACGCGGTGGCCGATGGCCACGTTGCAGGTGAAGGTGCGTTCGATCTCGCGGATGGCGGTGTTCTTGATCAGGTCGTCGGTGCTGGCCAGCACCTCGCGCGCCCTGGCGATCGACGCCTCGTCATCCTTCACCTTCAGCACCAGAAACGCCGCCGAATGGGTCAGTGGCGCGGTGATCTGCTGCGGCTCGTTGTCGAGCGTATGGTTGACGGCGGTGATCGGTGCGGGCTGGGAGTTCACGGCGGTTCCTGCTGGCTTGAGGCGGACGCATCGCGTGTGGCGATGTGCGGGCGATCATAGCGGAACCGCCTGACCGGGGACGGAGCGGTTCTCGTTCCGTCCACCGGCGAAGCTACGAAGGCCTCAATCCACATCACTCCAGACCGCCAGTTCGTAGCCATCCAGATCGCGGAAGTGGAAGCGGCGACCACCCGGGAAGGCGAACACCGCCTGCACCACCTCGCCACCGGCGGCCACTACGCGTTGCTGGGCATCGGCCAGGTCCGCGCAGTAGAGGATCACCAGCGGTCCTCCCTGGGCGCGCAACGGCGCGTCAGACACGAAGCCACCTTTCAGACGGCCGTCGTCGAACTCGGTGTAGGCCGTGCCGTAGTCGGTGAAATGCCAGCCGAACACCTCGCCGTAGAAGCGCTTGCTACGGTCAATGTCGGCGACGTTGAATTCGATGTTGTCGATGCGGCGTTCGGCATCGCGGGATGCGGCGTGGCTCATGGCGTGGCTCCGTGTTGGGAGCCCCAGCTTCAATCAACGTGGCATCGCGGTCTTGAACGAAACGGCCATCATTGGCCCCATTCCAGGCGCAGCTCGCGTGCTGTCATGCTGGCAAGCTCACGTGCCTCGCGGCTGAGATGGGCCTGGTCGGCATAGCCGGCCTCGGCGGCCAGCATCGCCAGGGAGTGCTGCGGCAGCGCGCGGCTGTGGCGCAGAAAACGTTGCAGCCGCAGGATCCGTTCCAGCGTCTTGGCGCCGTAGCCGAACTGCGACTGGCTGAAGCGCCGCAGGCTGCGCGGACTCAGGCTCAGGCGTGCCGCCAGCGTATCCAGCGTGGCGTCACCAATGGCGAGCGCCTGGAACAGGGCATGTGCACGCTGCGCCGGGGTATCGAGCGCGGACGCACCCATATGCTGTTGCAGGCAGTGCGCCATCCGCTGCAGGCGCTGTGCAGGCGCGGTGTCACCAATGGAGGCCGCCGCCTTGCTCGCCCACGCGCCCTTCAGATCGGCCAGTGGCACGGCCTGGCCGATGATCTCGGCCAGGGGCAGGCCCAGCGCGGCCAATGCCTGGCCGGGACGGAAGCGTGCCCCCAGCACCTGCGCACCGGGTGCCAGCGCCGGGTGCGCGGCCACGCGGTCCGGGCCGACCACGAACAACGCACCGTCGCGCCAGAGGATATCCACGCAACCATCGGGCAGTACGGTGATGTGCCCATCGGCATCGTCAGGAAGCTGGCTCTGCCACAGCTGACCAAAGTGGCCGCGCAGCGGCGCAGGCGCCGGATGCTCCTGGTAGGCCGTGCCAGTACCTGCGAGGGGGGAAGAGTCGCCCATGCCGCATTGTCGCGCTACGGGGCCCATAAAAGTGAAGCCCGGCGCGAGGCCGGGCTTCGGTTGGCGTGTGGGAGAGAGAGAGAGAGTCACACGCCAGCACAACACGCACTAACGGCAGGCGTTTGTTACCAGGTGAAGCGCGGGCCCACGAACCACTCGCGGTCGCCAGCCTTGGCCAGCTTCACTTCGCCGCTCAGGCCCCAGTTCTGGTTGAACTTGGCGGTGGCGCCGACACGGCCGTAGAACTCGCCGTCCGGGTTGTAACCGTGCTTCTTGCTGAAATCTTCGTAGCCGGCCATCACGTAGCCTTCCACGTACGGGTTGAACGCGGTGCGCACGCCCACTTCGGTGGAGTAGCCGTTGAAGTCCAGGCCGTGCTTCATGTCGTACTTCTGGTACGCAACGCGAGCCACCAGGTCGGTGTTCGGTGCGATGCCGTAGTTGTAGCCGGCGCCGATGCGCCACTGGTCGACATCGTTCTTGAACTTGTCGGTCTCCTGCGCGCTGTAGTCGCCGAAGATATGGAAGTTCGGGTGCACCGCAACGGAACCCTTCACCTTCCAGCCATCGGCGTCGCCGCCCTTGGCGTCGGTGTTCACGTAGCCGCCTTCAACGTAGTTGTACGACAGGCCGTCGGTTGCCGATGCAGCGAATGGCAGGGCAGCCAGAAGGCCCAGAGCGAGCAGCGAATTCTTGTTCATCGGGACACACCTTTAATTATTTTGGTTTCGTCGGCCGCCTCCCGGGAGGGGGAGAGAGAGGAGGCGATCGACAGGTGTGAATTATCCGTTAGGGGGTCTAATCAACCCTGAATATTGAACTGACTGGTATATAAATGTGGGCAACGTTCAGGGAACTCCGCATGCCGCACACATCCGCCGCGTCACTGCTGTTGCGGGGACGTGCCCGCCGTAGGGTGCGCGAGCTGCTGCTCATCATCCTTGCGATGATGCTGCAGGCGGCCGAGCGCAGCCAGCCTCCTGCGCGCATCGTGATTCAGACGGACGATGTCACGCGTTTCTTCCATGTGCTGGATGCCAGCGCTGGAAAGCCGAGTGCCGACGATCTGCAGCGCGGCTATCTGGATGCTGGCACAGACGCTCTGCGCAGCTTCACCGACAGCCGTATCGGCTCGATGGAGCGGCTGGCCAGGGCCATCCAGGACACGCCGGCATTGTTTGCGAAAGCGAGAACCTGCGCGACAGCATTGCCATCGATCCGCATGCGCGTCGCCGCTGCCGTCGATCAGCTGGGCACCTTGTTGCCGTCTGCGGCGCTTTCCCCGGTCACCGTACTGGTGGGCCGCGGCAACAGTGGTGGCGTGACCGCCGAAGCAGGCGTGGTCATTGGACTGCAAGCGCTGTGCGACGCCGACTGGATGAGGCCGATGTCGGCGACCGTTTCGTGCACCTGATTGCCCATGAGTACGTGCACGTGCAACAGCCAGGTGCACGCGTGGAAGTCGAGCAGCCCACCCTGCTCTATCAGGCGCTGCTGGAAGCCAGCCGGTGGCGGCCCGCGTGCGCTGGCATCGAGGCGGTGCCGACGGCACTTCGATGAAATCCGCTTCATGCTGATGAATACGTGCTTCTGAACAGGCACAAGGCAAGCCGGCCGATGCACGTCCGCCCGCGTGATCCTGCTTGTTAAGTTTTGTTGATCGAACGTCTTCACGGCGCTTCCACGTCTTCCAATTCCAGCTGAAAGCACGGGCTAGCGCCGGGAACAAACGCCGCTATATTCCAGCTTCCCCAGACGAAGGAGGGAGTTGGAAATGAAACTGACCAAGCAGCACATCAACGCAGCACGTGCCATCACCGTCGCCATCGTGGCCACCGTAAGCCTCGGCGCTTGCGCCACCTACAAGGACGAGTTCGCAACCATCAACTCGCGCCTCGATCAGCTCGACGTAAAGGTGCAGGGCGCTGCCCAGAGTGCCGAGTCCGCCAACCAGTCGGCGCAGCAGGCCAACCAGCGTCTGGACCAGATCGAAGGCCGCGTACAGCAGCTTGAAAGGGCACCGGCCGGTCGCAAGCCGCGCGGCTGATAGCTCTCTCACCCTTTGAATTGATCCACCTCTGTATCGGGAACCAGTGGCCTTCGCCGGCCACTGGCATCCTTCCACCCAGAATTGCATTGCAAGGAGCCGTCCCATTCGTACCTCCTCCTCCCCTGCACGCCGCGTCTTCCATGCCGCACTGGCGTTGGCACTGGCCGTTGCGTGCAGCGGCGCAGCCAGCGCCAAGGGCAAGGACAAGGAAGCGCCTGAACAACGCATTGCCGCCGTTGATGAACTTCCGCCCGACCAGAGCGTGTCCGAAACAGTGATCGAGCTGGCCGGCTGGGTGGTCGCCAGCAAGGACAACCAGGGCTATCCGTTTGCGGTCATGGACAAGGCGGCGGCGCAGGTTCTGGTCTTCGGCGGTGACGGCAAGCTGCGCGGCGCAGCACCGGCGCTGTTTGGGTCGGCGATCGGCGACCACTCCGCACCGGGCGTCGCCAAGCTCGCACTGAGCGCGATTCCCGGCCACGACCGCACCACGCCTGCCGGCCGCTTCATTGGCGGTTACGGCCCGTCCGACGATGCCGGACGCGTGCTGTGGGTGGACTACGATTCCGCAGTCTCGATGCACCCGCTGCCGCCGGGCAGCCCGAAGGAAAAGCGTGCCGAACGACTGGCATCGCCCACGCCGGACGACAACCGCGTCACCCACGGTTGCATCAACGTCTCGCCTGCGTTCTACGAGCAGATCGTGCACTCCACGTTCGAGAAGGGCGGTGTGTTCTACATCCTGCCGGACAAGGATTCGATCGCGAAAACCTTCCCGGAGTTCGCACAGAGCCGTGGGAATGCGAAGGAAGAAGACGAGAAGGGCGCGCGGCGCGCAAGCAAATAGAGCGCGTTTGCGTAGCGGAACTCAGGAGGCGGTAGCGCCAGCAGCCTGCGCCAATGCGGCCGCGAGCGCGTCGCCCTTCCTCTCGCTGTAGCGGTCCACCAGGTAGTCCGACCGCCCTCGCGTCAGCAGCGTGAACTTCACCAGCTCTTCCATCACGTCCACCACCCGGTCGTAGTACGGCGAGGGTTTCATCCGGCCGTCGTCATCGAATTCCTGCCAGGCCTTGGCCACCGATGACTGGTTGGGGATAGTCAGCATGCGCATCCAGCGACCGAGCACGCGCAACGTGTTGACGGTGTTGAACGACTGCGAGCCGCCGCTCACCTGCATCACCGCCAGCGTCCTGCCCTGCGTGGGCCGCACGCTGCCATCTTCCAGCGGCAACCAGTCGATCTGGTTCTTGAACACGCCGGTGACCGTGCCGTGCCGCTCGGGGCTGACCCAGACCTGGCCTTCCGACCACTGCGACCACGCACGCAACCGCTGCACTTCAGGGTGACTCGTTTCCACGCTATCCAGCATGGGCAGCGCATGCGGATCGAACACGCGGGTCTCGCACCCCAGGTGGCGCAGCAATCGTTCGGCTTCCAGCGCCAGCTTGCGGCTGAACGACTGCGGCCGCAGCGAGCCGTAGAGCAGGAGGATGCGTGGCGGCCCCAGATCTGCGGCGGCGAGCTGGCGGTGATCGGGCTGGGGCAGCGAGGCGTCTACCAGGTTCGGCAGGTGGGCACTTGTGATTGGCTTATTCATTCGACTATTCTAGAAATATGGAAACGTCGAATGCAATCGCCGCCCTCACCGCCCTCGGCCATGCCACCCGCCTGGCTGCCTTCCGCCTGCTGGTGGAGGCTGGCCCGGCGGGCCGCATGGCCGGAGACATCGCCATGGCCCTGCAGGTGCCTCCAGCCACGCTCAGCTTCCACCTGAAGGAGCTGGTGCAGGCCGGGCTGGTGGAGAGCGAAAGCCAGGGCCGCCATGTCTGCTATCGCGCCAACTTCGATGCGATGAACGGCTTGATCCAGTACCTGACGCACAATTGCTGCGCGGGTTCGCCGGACCAGCAGTGCGCGGCAAGCGAACCGGCCTGCAGGTGCTGAGATGAAGCCAGACCCCGTGATTCGTGCCGGCACACGCGACGACCTGTCCTGCATCCGAGACCTTCTGCAGCGGGCGCAGTTGCCCGTGGCCGATCTGGAAAGCAGCGAGGTCGTGTTTCTCGTCGCAGACCTCGACGGCGTCCCCGTGGGCGCCGTTGGATTGCAGGTTTTCGGCGCCTCGGCGCTGCTCCGCTCCCTGGTGGTGTCTGATGA
Organism: Stenotrophomonas sp. CASM101; assembly: GCF_049384845.1. Taxonomy (NCBI): domain Bacteria; kingdom Pseudomonadati; phylum Pseudomonadota; class Gammaproteobacteria; order Lysobacterales; family Lysobacteraceae; genus Stenotrophomonas; species Stenotrophomonas sp. CASM101. Next base: position 47,994 of record NZ_JBMRFR010000005.1, read on the forward strand.
CCGACGCGGCACCGGCCTTGGACGCGCATTGCTGGCAGCGGCCGAAGAGATGGCCCACCGTATGCAGGTCAGGGAACTGGTGCTGCTGACAACATCGGCAGGCTCGTGGTTCGCGCGGCACGGCTATGCCGGATGCGATCGCGCGCAGATAGCGGAGGCGATCCGCAGCTCTGCCGAGTTCACCCGTCTCTGTCCGGGCAGCGCGCTTTGCATGTCCAAGCCACTCACTGACCACGGAAGCCACATGACCCGTAATGTCCTGTTCCTCTGCACCGGCAACAGCGCCCGCAGCGTGCTTGCTGAAGCCACCCTGCGCGCCTGGGGCGGCGATCGCTTCAGCGCATTCAGTGCGGGCAGCCAGCCCACTGGCCAGATCAACCCCTTCGCGCTGGCCCAGTTGCAGGCCGAAGAAATGCCCATTGAAGGGCTGCGCAGCAAGTCGTGGGATGAGTTCGTGGGTGCAGCCCCGATGGACCTGGTGATCACCGTATGCGACTCAGCCGCAGCGGAGGCCTGCCCGGTGGTGTTCGGTGATTTCATCCGCGGCCACTGGGGCCTGCCCGATCCGGCCGCCGTAGCGGGTAACGATGCCGACAAGGCCGCGGCATTCGCGCAGGCCCATGCCATCGTGAAGCTGCGACTGCGTGCATTGCTCGCCTTGCCTGACTCATTGTGGTCCGACCGCGAAGCGCTGCAGCACGCGCTGGATCAGATTGGACAGTTGCAGCCGACCGACAGCATGCCGTGACTTCCCGCATGAATCTGTTCGAACGCCACCTGACGCTTTGGGTCGCGCTTTGCATTGCGGTCGGCACGCTGCTGGGCCACTTCCTACCCGGTGCTTTTGCCGCGCTGGCATCCGCAGAGATCGCCAAGGTCAACCTGCCGGTTGCGGTACTGATCTGGCTGATGATCATCCCGATGCTGCTGAAGGTCGACTTCACTGCGATGCGCCAGTTGCAGCAGCACTGGAAGGGCATCGGCGTAACGCTGTTCATCAACTGGGCGGTCAAGCCATTCTCGATGGCGCTGCTGGGCTGGCTGTTCCTGCGCCATGCCTTCGCCGACTGGTTGCCCGCAGCACAGATCGACAGCTACATCGCCGGGCTGATCCTGCTGGCGGCCGCGCCCTGCACCGCCATGGTGTTCGTGTGGAGCAACCTGTGCCGTGGCGATGCCAACTTCACCCTGAGCCAGGTGGCGTTGAACGACGCGATCATGGTGGTGGCCTACGCGCCGGTGGTTGCACTGCTGCTGGGCCTGTCGGCGATCACCGTGCCGTGGGATACCCTGCTGCTGTCCGTTGGCCTCTACATCGTGGTGCCGGTGCTGCTGGCTGCGTTGCTGCGGCGCTGGATCCTGATGCGTAGTGGCGAGGCGGCGTTGCAGCGGGTGCTTCGCCATCTGGGGCCCGTCTCGTTGTGCGCGCTGCTGCTCACACTGGTGCTGCTGTTCGGCTTCCAGGGCCAGCAGATCGTGAAGCAACCGCTGGTGATCGCACTGATTGCGGTGCCGATCCTGATCCAGGTCTATTTCACTTCCGGCCTGGCCTACCTGCTCAATCGTCGCCTGGGCGTGGCGCATTGCGTGGCCGGCCCTTCAGCACTGATTGGTGCCAGCAACTTCTTCGAATTGGCGGTTGCCACCGCGGTGGGGCTGTTCGGCGTGCATTCGGGGGCTGCGCTGGCGACGGTAGTTGGTGTGCTGATCGAGGTGCCGGTCATGTTGTCTGTGGTGCGGATCGTGAACCGTACTCAAGCCTGGTACGAGAGACGCGAAGAGCACTGACAGACCGGAGTGCGTCGAAGTCTATTTACGTCCTTCGCCCCGCACTGTCGTCATCGGCCTGGTGGGGTACCCGTACGCCACGTCATCAACTTCGACCCATGTCGCATATTCCCCATGCCGCTACGGACGTTGCGGCGCCTGCGTCTGCGACGGCTTAACAGCATGCAAAAATGCCAAAAGCGTCTTTGATCCAGCGTTGAATGCAACTCTTCTGATTGGCGTTGCGCAGCGACGGCGGTACAGATGGCGGGCCGCCGGAAAATGGGTGGCCGGGCCTCGAAAACCCGTTAGATCACGAACGTTGTTTGCGCTTGCCAGCCGGCGTCACCCCGCGTGGCGCCGGCTGGCATTCCGTCTGCCGGCTATGGCGGGCGGAGCGTGGAGGCCTTGCGCCTGCCGGTCTTGTTCGTGATCTCCCGGTTTTCGAGCCACGTCTCCGCCCGCCACCTTTGCGTGGCGGCTACCGTCTGTCCTGCACGGAGCACTGCCATGACCTCACCGGACTTCCCCCGCCTGCATCCGCATCGCTCGTCCGCCACTGGCGGTGAGCCCTCAGAGCACGCGGCTGCGACCGACCCGAACGCCTTCATCGCCACGCTTCACCGCATCGGCAAAGGCGCGGCCGCCGATGGCCAACCCTGGCCGGAGCGTCACCAGATGCCGGGCCGTTGCATGGCGCTGGCCGATGCGGACTGCGCACTGGCCGGCCAGCGTGTGACGCTGGAGCTGCTGCTGGCGGCCGAACGCGTGCGCCAGAACGGCACGGAGGCCGAGTACGTGGGCGACCGGGTGATGGAAGGGCTGATCATGGCGTGCCTGACGATGAACGCACAGGCCAGCGCGCGCATGCAGCCGGACGGGTGACGCCGGCGCCACATCACTCGCAGAGCGCGCTGTCTTCCTTCAACGCGGCATCCTGCAGTGGCTGGCGCTGTTCGATCTGCTCACGCTGTTCCGCCGTCGGCTCGCCCAGCCACCACACACGGCAGCGCGCGGTAAGACGGCCGACCATCTTCGCCTGCGTGGGTGAGTACAGCATCGCCAACGCGGTGCCGGGGCAGTCGTGGGCCTGGCAGGCGGTGTAGAACCACCACGGCTCGCCCTGCAGCACTACCAGCTCGCCAGGGCCGCTGGGTCCGCCCAACAGGCGCTTGCGCAGCGACGGCATATCCTTGTCAGTGGATTCGGCGTCCTGCGTGCCCTTCATCAGCGCATCGAACGCGGCCAGCACCTTCGGGTCCTTGCGGCCGCAGTCGTCCACGGTACTGCCGCCGACCAGGGTGAAGAAGTGGGTCGCCAGCGGATTGTCCGCGCAGGTCAGTTCGCCGCCAGCGCCCGGGTCTTCCGGTTCGCCCTCGCTGTCCCACACCGCGGGGTCCACGCTGTCTTCGATTGACGGTTCCTTCTCGACCACCGTGGCCGTGGCGGCCGGAGCTTCGGTGGTTGGTGCTGGCGCCGCAGCAGGCGCGGCCTCGCCAGTCTTCTCCGGTGCCTGTCCGCAGGCTGCCAGCAGCGCGGCCATCATCGCCATCCCTGTGATTCGCATCTTCATCGCGTGTCCTTGTCTGATCTGCGCCGCGTCCACCGAATCGGCGGCCGCGTGATTCTAACCAGCGGCGCGCTAGGATGCGTCTGAAGCCTTCCCATCATCGCCAGGGCCTGGACGCATGCGCCGCACACGACTCGCCATGATCTTCTGCGGTGCCCTGCTGCTGGCATTGCCGGCAATTGCCCACGATGCAGAAAACGCGAAGCCTGCGCAGCCTCTCCCGGACGCAGCCCTGCCCGCACCGCTGGACCGTGTGCTGCGCAACTACGAGCAGGCGTGGCGCGGGGGTGATGCCAGGGCACTGGCTGCGCTCTTCGCCGAGGATGGCTTTGTGCTGCAGAGCAACCAGCCACCCGTGCGCGGGCGCACTGCGATCGAGGCTGCATATGCCGGACAGGGCGGCAGTCCGTTGCGGTTGCGTGCCTTGGCGTATGCGGTGGAAGGGAACACGGGTTACATCATCGGTGCGTACAGCTACGGCAACAACGTGGGCGATACCGGCAAGTTCACGCTCACGCTGAAGCGTGAGCGTGATGGGCCGTGGCTGATCTTTTCGGACATGGACAACAGCAACGCGCCGCCGCGGGCGCGGTGATGAATGCCGCCGGGCATGGCCCGGCGCTACCGGGCGCCAACCAAGGTTGGCCGCTACCAGAAGCGGGATCCGTCCTGGATCCACGCCATGCGTGGATGAGGCGCACAAGAAAAAACCCCGGCACCTGGCCGGGGTTTTTCGATTCACTTGAACAGCGTGTCCGGATACTCCGGTTTCTGTTCCCGCGCCAGCAGTGCGCGCAAGCCTTCTTCCGGGGTCTGCTCGCCATGCAGCACGGCACGCACACCGTCGGAGATCGGCAGGTCGATGCCATGGCGGCGCGCCTGTCGCATCACTTCGTCGGCAGTCTGCACCGACTCGACCACCTGGCCGATCTCGCGCACGGCATCCTGCAGCGTCTGGCCGCGGCCCAGGGCCAGGCCCAGGCGGCGGTTGCGCGACAGGTCGCCGGTGCAGGTCAGCACCAGATCGCCCAGGCCGGCCAGGCCCATCAGCGTTTCCGGCTTGGCGCCGATCGCAGCGGCCAGGCGCAGCATTTCGTTGAGGCCGCGGGTGATCAGGCCGGCACGGGCGTTCAGGCCCAACTGCATGCCATCGGCCACGCCGGTGGCCACCGCCAGCACGTTCTTCATCGCGCCGCCCAACTCGGCACCGACCATGTCGTCGCCGGTGTAGGCGCGGAACGCCGGGCCGTGCATCGCCTCGGCCACCGTCTGCGCGAACTCGGGCACGTCGCCGTGCACGGTGATCGCGGTCGGCAGGCCCTGGGTCACTTCCTTGGCGAACGACGGGCCGGTGACCACGGCCAGCGGCACGTCCTCGCCCAGCACTTCGCGCGCCACTTCGTGCAGGAAGCGGCCCGAACCGGGCTCAAAGCCCTTGGTGGCCCAGGCCACGCCGGCACCGGCCGGGCGCAGCGGCGCCAGCGCGCGCACGGTTTCGCCGAAGGCATGCGAGGGGGTCACCACCAGGATCCAGGCCGCGCCCTCCACCGCCGACGCCAGGTCGGTAGTGGCACGCAGGCCGTCCGGCAGCGGGATGCCCGGCAGGTAACGCGGGTTCTCGTGGCGCTGGTCGATGGCGTCGACCACGGCAGCATCGCGCCCCCACAGCACGGTCGGGTGACCGTGCCGTGCGAGCAGGCTGGCCAGCGCGGTTCCCCAGGAACCGGCGCCCAGCACGGCGATCTTGTCAGCGGGAGTGCTCATCCGTGACGTCGCGGCAGGAATCAGGCGTTGCCGGCCGGCTCGGAGTCAGCCAGCGACGGTGCGTCGCCCTGCTCCTGGCGCTGGCGCAGGGTTTCTGCGTACAGGCCTTCGAAGTTGATCGGCTGCAGGAAGAACGGCGGGAAGCCGCCGGCCTGGATCAGGTCGCTGATCAGCTGGCGCACGTACGGGAACAGGATGTTCGGGCACTGGGTGCCGAGCAGCACGTCGATCGACTGCGGGTCCAGGCCGACCAGGCCGAACACGCCGGCCTGCTTCACTTCGGCCACGTAGGCGGTGCGCTCACCGGCCTGGCAGGTGAGGGTCACGGCCAGCACGACTTCGAAGGCGTTCTCACCCAGGCGCTGCACCTGCTGGTTCAGGTTCAGCTGCAGCTCCGGCTGCACCTGGTCATTGAAGATGGTCGGGGCGTTCGGCGACTCGAAGGAGACGTCCTTGACGTAGATCTTCTCGACGGTGAAAGCGGGGCCGGTGGCGGCATCGACCGGCGCAGCAGCGCCGTTGGTGATCTCTTCGGACATTTCCAGTAACTCCAATGAATGCAATGAAAACGATGGTCGAATTACTGCGATGGGGGCGGGATCAGGCCCATACAAGGCCGGATCCGCCACCTGCGGCAATCAGTTGCGGCCCTTGACCAGCGGCAGCTCGGCCTGCTGCCAGGCAGGAATGCCGCCGTCGAGCACGTAGACCTTCTCGAAGCCGGCCTTCTTCAGCGCCTTGGCGGCGGTTTCCGAGGCATTGCCGCTGCGGCACACCAGCACCACCGGCGACTGCCTGGCGTTGGCCACCAGCTTGTGCTCCGGGCCGAAGGCACTGGCCTGGGCGTTGCGGCTGCCGGCAATGTGGCCCTTCTCGAAGTCACCGCTGGCCGACAGGTCGACCACCACCGTGCCGCCCGCGTTGATCAGCTGGGTCAGTTCGGCGGGCTTGATGCCCTTGAAGCCCCGGAACAGGCGGCGGATCTCGGTGACGATGATGGCCACGGTCAGGCCGACCAGGGCCGCGGACAGCATCGGGTTTCGGCCTGCAAAGGCCAGCAACTCTTCGTAATTCACTCAGGTCACGGGTCGATTAAGCGGGCGCCGATTGTCGCACAAGCCGGACGCGGCCCGTCACTGCCCCTTCCACAGGTCCGGCAGGCCGGCGGTCTGCCACCAGCGCTTGGCCTCCGGATCCCAGCGCCAGCGCTCGACCACCATCACGGTGCGTTCGGCCTGGGTGTTCTGGTTGATCACCCCGATTTCGACCCGGCGCTCGACCAGGCCGCCTTCCAGCGCCGCGCTGCTGCGCTCGCGGTAGGACGACACGCGCAGCTGCGCGTAGCGGTTGAGCTCGAACTCGGTGGGCGGCTTTTCCTTGCGCAGCTTGGGGTCCAGATAGCCGATGGCATCGTCCATGCTGCCCCAGCGGATGGTGGCGCCGTAGGCGATCTGGGTCTCTTCCAGCAGCTTGCGCTGCTTGCGGCTGAGGTCGTCGGCCGAAGCCACGGCGCTGACCAGCAGCAGGGAACACATCAGGAACTGGATGAGGCGGCGCATCGGTGGTTTCCCCAGGACGTCAGCCTGCCATCCTACCCTTTGGCGAAGGCAACGAAGCGACCGCTGAACTCGGCGGCCGGCTTGCCATCGGCGCCGGGCTGGGTGGCGATGATGCTGATGCGGGCCTTGCGGCGCTGGCGGAAGGTATTCAGGAAGGCATCCCAGCCGCTGGCTTCGGCCGCTTCGGCATGGGCATGCAGGTCTTCGTAGACCGGGGCCAGGTAGCGCAGGTTGCTGTCGGCCACGTAGACCTCGGCATCGTGGCCGGCCAGGCGCAGGCGCAGGCTGACCAGTGCCCAGCCGGACAGGGTCAGCACCGAGGCCAGGCTGCCACCGAAGGCGTTGCCCTTGTCGTTGACGTTGGCGGCCAGCGGCGCGGTGATGCGCAGCACGCCATCGGCATAGCCATCGAGCTGGATCTGCATGGCGCGCACCGCCGGCATGCAGTCCAGCACGTCCTGCAGGGCGGCCAGCGAGGAAGTCAGAGCATCAACGGACATCGGAGCAGCGACCACGACAACGAAGGGCCCGCATAATGCAGGCAATGGCCGACCATACGATACCCACTGGCGCCGCCGGTTCCGAGCCGGGCTGGACCTTCATTTCGCTGCGACCGCAGGGCCAGAATTCCGCGCTGCGCCGCGCCGTTGCTGGGCTGGGCGGGCATGTGGTGGCCCTGCCGCCCTGGCGCCTGCAGCGCTTGAACGGCATGCCAGTGGTGCGTCAGCTGCAACGCGCGCTGAACTGCGACCGGGTGGTGTTCACCAGCCCGGCCGCGGTTACCGCGGCCGCCACCCTGCTGCCGCTGGCCAAGGCGCAACGCAGCCCGTGGCTGACCGTGGGCGAAGGCACCTCGCGCGCGCTGCGGGAGCACGGCGTCGCCGGGGTGCATGCGCCGCAGCGGATGGACAGCGAGGGGCTGCTGGCGCTGCCGGTGCTGGCGGACGTCCGCGGCCTGCGCATCGGACTGGTCACCGCGCCCGGCGGACGCGGCCTGATTGCTGCACACCTGCAGGCCGCCGGCGCCGCGATCGAACGTGCCGATGTCTACCAGCGTCGCCTGCTGCGCCTTTCGCCCCGCACGCTGGCGCGATTGGCGCATTCAGCGCAGCCGTGGGTGCTGGCGGTCAGCAGTGGCGAGGCGCTGCTGCATTTCTGGCAGCAGCTTCCGCCGACTTGGCAGCAGCGCCTGCGGGCGTCTGCCCGCGTGGTGGTTGCCAGCGACCGCCTCGGCGAACAGGCGCGGTCGCTCGGCCTGCGGCACATCTCACGCAGCGCCGGCCCCACTGCTGCGCAGCTGGTGGCCGCTGCACACGCCACGCTCACCGTCCCGGCAGCGAACTGAACAGGGACGTGGATCACGCTTGCCGCTGTGGTCGGCAACAGTGATGCTGTGCACCATGCGGCCTGCCGGACCCTGACCGGCGACGTTGCCGACAAGGAAGCCCCATGAACGAGACTCCGCCCGTTTCCCCGCCCCGTAGACCCGTGCGCTGGTTGCTGCCGCTGGCCGCTGCGGTCGTGCTTGGCGCGGGCGGCTATGCCGGCTGGTACGTCTGGCAGCAGCAACAGCATGAGCAGGAAGCGCAGGCACAGACCACGGCCGTCCAGCTGAAGGGCCTGGAGGCCACGCTGGATGCGCTGCGTCGTGACCAGCGCGCAACCAGCCAGCGCCTGCAGGACGCGGCCACCACCAACCGCGTGCTGCGCGACGAGATGCTGGGCCTCTCCCAGCGCAGCGCGTTGCTGGAAGAGAACCTGGCCAAGCTGGCCGACAGCGCCAACCAGGGCCGCCAGGCGGTACAGCGCGATGAGGCCGAACTGCTGCTGACCCAGGCGGCGCAACGGCTGAATTATGCCGACGACGTGGAGGGCGCACGCCGCCTGTACGCACAGGCGGCCACCGCACTGGCCGAACTGCCCGACGCTGATGGCCTGAACCTGCGCCAGGCGCTGGTGCAGGAGCGCGAGGCACTGGACGCGCTCGGCAGCGGCCCGCGCGTGCAGTCGCTGCAGCGTCTGGATGCTGTGGCCCGGGCGCTGCAGGGCCTACCGTCACAGATCACCGGCACGACCGGCGGCAATGCTGCCAAGCCGTGGTGGCAGGCCACCCTGGCCCCGTTCGTGGACATCACCCCCAGCCGCCAGAACGGCCCACTGACGGCCGCCGAACAGCGCAACGCCGACGATGCACTGCAGCTGGAACTGACGCTGGCACGTGCCGCCATCGAGCGTGGCGACCGCGCGGGCCGCAACTCCGCCCTGGACCGGGTGGAACACTGGGCACAGCGACGCTGGCCGGATTCACCGGCCCTGCGCGCGCAACGTGCTGAACTGAAGGCCTTGCGCGAACTTCCACTGCAGGCCAACGACGCTGTCCTTGGCAGCACCCTGCAACAACTGCGCACCCAGACCGACCGGAGGTAAGCCCGCATGAAACCCCTGCAATCCCTGGTCGTGCTGTTGCTGGCCGTGGCCATCGGCGTGGTCGCCGCGCAATGGCTCGGCGCCGATGACCTGAACCGCTTCGGCGAGGTGACCCTGCGCTACGGCGGCTACGACTATCACAGCAACCTGCCGAAGGTAGCGCTGCTGGCGGTGATCACGGTCCTGGTGCTGTGGCTGCTGTGGAGCCTGATCGCTGCACCGTTCCGTGCCTGGGGCCGCTACCGCCGCAAGCAGGGCAGGGTGCGCCTGATCGACGGCCTGCAGGCCTACGAGCATGGCCAGTGGCAGCGCGCGGAAAAACTGCTGGACGGCGCCGCCAGGGACCCGGAAGTGAGCGCGGTGGCACTGGCCACCGCCGTGCGCAGCGCGCAGGCACGGGCCGACGGCCCCGCCGGCGAGGCGCTGCTGCAGCGCCTGGGCGAAAGTGACGCCACCCTGCAGGCGCTGCTGCGCGCCGAACAGCTGCTGGCGCGCGATCTGCCAGTCGATGCGATCAACGCATTGGACGTAGCGGCGATCCAGCCGCTGCCGCCGCGCGGCCTGTGGCTGCGTACCGAAGCGCTGGCGCGTGCCGGCCGCGCACACGAGGCCTATGGCCAGCTGGGTGCGCTGCGCCAGAGCAAGGTACTGCCGGCCGAATCGAACAGCGAACTGGAAGCCCGCCTGGCCGCACAGGCGCTGCTGGAAGCGGCCGATGTCAACGCATTGGCCGCACAGTGGGAAGCCACGCCGAAGGCGTTGCGGCCGACCCCGGACGTGGTGGGCGCCTATGCCAGCCGTGCGGTGGCCCTGAACTGGGACGAGCCCGCGCTGCTGGCGCTGGAGCAAGCGCTGGACCAGCGCTGGGACGACGAACTGGTGGCGCTGTATGGTCGCCTTCCCGCCGAGCGCCTTGCCACCCGCCAGAGCAACCTGGCGCGCTGGCGCAACGTGCATGACGACTCGGCCGCGCTGCGCCTGGCGCAGGGCCGCGTGGCCCTGGCACAGCAGCAGTGGGACGCTGCCGATGCATTCCTGCACGAGGCCATCGCCGCGGGCGCCGGTGCCCCGGCGTGGGAGGCACTGGGTGAACTGTTCGCGCAGCGTGGCGAACACGCGCTGGCGGCACAGTGCCTGGCCAATGCGCTGCGCCTGCAGCGCGGCGAGGACAGCGTGGAACTGGTACGCGGCAGCGAAGCGCCGCTGCGTGCCACGGTGGAAGAGCAGCCGATCGCGGTCCAGCCCCCGGTATATGACGCCAACGAAGAGCGCGACGAATTCGGCAACCCGCGGTTGCCGTGAAGCGTGCCGACCAACGGTCGGCACCCACCGGAGAAAAAAGAACGCCGCCCACCGGGCGGCGTTTTCATATGTGGAACCCGGTAGTCGCAGCGATCAGCGTTCGATGATCGCCACCACGCCCATGCCGCCGGCGGTGCAGATCGACACCAGCGCGCGGCCACCGCCGCGTTCGGCCAGCTGCTTGGCGGCGGTAGCGATCACGCGTGCGCCGGTGGCGGCGAACGGGTGGCCGGTGGCCAGCGACGAGCCCAGCAGATTGATCTTGTCCGGGTCGATGCGGCCCAGCGGTGCATCCAGGCCCAGGCGGTTGCGGCAGTAATCCTCGCTCTCCCACGCACGCAGGGTGCACAGCACCTGCGCGGCGAAGGCCTCGTGGATCTCGTAGATGTCGAAGTCCTGCAGGGTCAGGCCATTGCGCTTGAGCATCTCCGGCACGGCCACGGTCGGTGCCATCAGCAGGCCTTCGCCATGCACGAAGTCCACCGCAGAGACATGCGCATCGCGCAGATAGGCCTGCGGCTCATGGCCGTGCGCGCGTGCCCACTCTTCGCTGGCCAGCAGTACCGCAGCGGCACCGTCGGTCAGCGGGGTGGAGTTGGCGGCGGTGAGCGTGCCACGGCCGGAGACCTTGTCGAACGCCGGCTTCAGCGTCGCCAGCTTTTCCAGCGAGGTATCCGGGCGCAGGATGTTGTCACGCTCGACGCCACGGAACGGTGCGATCAGGTCGTTGAAGAATCCGCGCTCATAGGCGGCAGCCAGCTTCTTGTGCGAGGACACCGCCCACTCGTCCTGCGAGTCGCGCGAGATGTTCCACTCCTTGGCCATGTCCTCGCAGTGGTCGCCCATGCTCTTGCCGGTGCGCGGCTCGGCCACGCCCGGGAACTCGGGCTTGAGCTCGGAGAACTTGAAGCCAGCGGTGAGTGCGCGGATCTTGTCGCCGGTGCTCTTGGCGCGGTTGGCGGCCAGCAGGCGTGCACGCAGCTTCTTGCCGTAGACGATCGGCACGTCGGAGGTGGTGTCCGAACCACCACCGATGCCCGATTCAATCTGGCCCAGCGCGATCTTGTTGGCCACGGTGATGATGCTGTCCAGCGAGGTACCGCAGGCGCGCTGCAGGGTGATGCCCGGGGTCAGCGGCGACAGGCCGGAGGACAGCGTGGCTTCGCGGCCCAGGTTCCAGTCGCTGGAGTGCTTGATCACCGCACCCATTGCCACTTCACCCAGCTGCTGGCCATGCAGGCCGAACCGTTCGACCAGCGCACCCAGCGTACGGACCGACATGCCGAGGTTGCCGACATCCGAATACGCGGTGTTCTGGCGACAGAACGGAATGCGGACGCCACCGAGGATGGCGACGGGACGAGCGTTGGGCATGGAGATACCTGGCATGGATGAGGGTGTCTGCAACATGGCCTGCACGGCGGAGCAGGCATAATGGAGCCAAGTGTAGCTGCCGCCCTGTGATGGGCCAACCGTGGAACCATGAGCAAACCCGACCCCGCGATGAATGCCCTTGGCGTGCTGGCCCTGGAACTGGCCGGCGGTGAAATCCCCCGCCAGCCGGTGCTCAGCGCAGAACAGGCCGGTGAACTGGCCGAACGCGTCGGCCGTGACCTGTCCAAGCTGGTGCCACAGGTAGCCGAGCTGGACCTGGTGTTCGCCGCCGCCCATTTCGACCCGGCCGAAGTGCTGCGCCCGGGCTGGCCGATCCATCGCCGCCTGGAAGAACTGCAGATGCGTGCTCCGGGCCGCAACCAGGGCCCGCGCCTGCTGGCCTTCGGTACCGATGCCGAGGGTGATGTGCCGCTGCCGTTCCAGGCCGATGCCAGCCTGGTTGGCGGTGGCCTGCGAGTGGTGCCGTTCCTGCTGACCGGCAGCGATGTGGCCACCACCAACGCGGTCGCGCATGCGCTGGAAGGCACCTTGCTCGCCAACGGCATGGCGCATGCCGACACCGCGCTGATGGCGCAGAACAGCTTCGGTGCGCGGATCGAACACGCACGCTACTTCACCGTGAACGATCTGGCCGCGATGATGTCGATGCAGTACGACAACCAGGGCCTGGCCGCGCTGTGGCCGCTGATCGAGACCGCGATCATGGCGCCGGGCGAGGACGAGTGGCTCAATGCCGCGCCCGAGCCGCTGCTGCGCTATACGCACGGCGAAGCACGCATGGCACTGTTCGACCCGGCCGGTTGGTGCGCGCACTACAACCACAGCAAGAACGATTGCGACCGCCTGAAGGGCATCTACGAACAGTTCCTGATGCGCCAGCGGCAGATGGCTGCGGTGCTGGAGGCACACGGCGTGCCGGTGCTGTTCGTGCACTGCGAGGCTGGGCAGGACGCGCGCGAGCTGCTGGCGCGCTGATCTGCGGATGCGCACCGCCGGGCATGGCCCGGCGCTACCGTGCAATTGCGTTTCGCCGGGGCGCGACCGCCGTGCGTATTGCTGTAGCGCCGGAGTCCATGCTCGGCTCAGGTCCACCGAAGAGCAGCCGAGCATGGGCTCGGCTCTACAGGAAGCGATGCAAAGAAAAACGCCGGCTTGCGCCGGCGTTTTCCGTTTCCAGCAAAAGCGTCCTTACGGGGCCTTCTGGATCACCGCACATGCCAGGCGCGCGCCGGCGTTGCCGGTCGGCTGGGTCTTGTAGTCGTCCGCGTCGGCGTGGACGATCAGGCCGCGGCCGATGATGTCGAAGTCATCACCCTTGCCGATGTTGACGTTGCTCGACACCAGGCCGTCGATGGTGGCCACGCCCTTGTCGTCGGCCTTGATGTTGGGCATGTCGCCGCCGTGGTGCGGATCGGCCGCCACGCTTCCGTGGTCCTGCTTGCCCGGGTTGAAGTGGCCGCCGGCACTCATGCCGTCCGGCGCGCTGCAGTCGCCCTTCTCGTGGATGTGGAAACCGTGCTCGCTACCCGGCTTCAGGCCCGTAACCTGGCCGGTCACGTGCACCTTGCCATCAACCACCTTGAAGGTGACGCTGCCCTTGGTCTCGTTGCCCTGGGTCGGTGCCAGCTCGGCCGTTGCCGAAGCATCGGCCGCCGGTGCCGCAGCCGGTTCCGGAGTTGCCGCCGGTCCGGTGGTGGCGCCGTCGGCCGGCGCGGCCGGCGGAGTTTCAGTCTGCGGCGTGGCGGGCTGCTGATTACAGGCCGCCAGGCCCAGCGCGGCGATGGCCGCAAACAGCGAAGTGTGGATCAGACGCATTGGAATCTCTCCCTCGATGATGCCTGCAGTGATCAGCGGACGACCCGGATCACGCCACAGGCGATGCGGACGCCGGCATTGCCGGCGGGCTGGCTGCGATAGTCGTCGGCGTTGGCATGCACGACCAGTGCACGTCCGGCGATATCGGTGGCGGCGCCTCCGCCAAGGGTAACGCCCTTGAGGTGGATATCGACGTTGGCGCGGCCGTGGGCGTCGGCACGCAGATTGTCCATGTCGCCCAGGTGGTGCTTGCCGGTGCCGGCGCGGCCATGCGCAGCGCCACCGGGATTGAAGTGATTGCCGGCACTGCTGGCATCCACCGCGCTGCAGTCGCCACGCTCATGGATATGGAAGCCGGCCTGCTGCATCGGCTGCAGGCCACCGATCAGGCCGGTGATGTGGAGGCCACCGGGCTCCACCATCAGCGCGATGCGGCCACTGACGATACTGGCCGAGGCCGGCGAGAGATTGGCCTCGGCCTGTTTCGCGGCGCTGACCACGGTCGGTGGTGGCGGGGTGGGCTCGGCCTTCTTCGGCGCGCTGCCACAGGCAGACAGCAGCACGGCGGCGGACAACGGCAGGATGGCAAAGGACAGACGCATCGAAGACTCCTTGCAGGTGACACTACGGACGGCATCGTCCATGAACGATCAACGGTTCGGCAAGCGGGCGCGAGGATCGCGTGCAGGGACCGTTCAATGGGCCCCGCGGCGGCGGCCAGCGCCCAGCTTGCGGGTAAGGGTATTGCGGCCCAGGCCCAAGCGGGCAGCGGCTTCGGCGCGGCGGCCATGGGTGATCTGAAGCGCCGCTTCCAGCAGCGCATGGTCGACCCGCTCGCGCACCTGCGCATGCAGCCCTTCCACGCCTTCGGCGAGCTGGCGGCGCGCCCATTCGGCCAGCAGCGCTTCCCACTGGCCTGGATCGGCACCGCTGATGCTGCCGCGACCGCCCCGCGTACGGTTCAGCGCGGTATCGACGTCGGCCACCCCGATGGTGTCAGCGGCGGCCAGCGCGGCCATCCGCCAGCACACGTTTTCCAGTTCGCGCACGTTGCCGGGCCAGTCGTGTTCGCGCAGCGCCTGCAGTGCGGCGGCGGTCAGGCGCTTGGGCGGCGTGTCCAGCCTGCGTGCGGCGGCGGCCAGGAAGGTGCTGGCCAGTTGCGCGATATCTTCACGGCGCTCGCGCAGCGGCGGCAGCTGCAGGCGCACCACGTCGAGGCGGTGCAGCAGGTCCGCGCGGAACTTCCCCTGCGCGACCAGCCCTTCCAGGTCCTGGTGGGTGGCGGCCACCACGCGCACATCGACGCGGATCAGTTCGCGGCCACCGACGCGGAAGAACTCGCCCTGCGCCAGCACGCGCAGCAACCGGGTCTGCAACGGCAGCGGCATGTCGCCGATCTCATCCAGGAACAGCGTGCCGCCATCGGCCTGCTCGAAGCGGCCGGTATGGCGGCGCTGCGCGCCGGTGAAGGCGCCGGCTTCATGGCCGAACAGCTCACTTTCCAGCAGCTCGGACGGAATGGCAGCAGTATTGAGCGCGACGAACGGCCCATGCGCACGCGGCGATTCGCGATGCAGTGCATTGGCCACCAGCTCCTTGCCGGTGCCGGTCTCGCCGGTGATCAGCACCGCCAGCGGTGCCTGCGCCAGGCGACCGATGGCGCGGAACAGCGCGCGCATCGGCGGCGTCTCACCCACCAGTTGCGGCGGTTGGTCGCCATGCGCTTCCGGCGCAGGCGTGGGCGCTGCCAGTGCCGGCGCCACCGCCGGCAGCACGCGCTGCGCCAGCGCCACGGCATCGTCCAGGTCGAACGGCTTGGACAGGAATTCATGCGCGCCGCCGCGGAACGCACCGGCCGTGCTGGCCACATCGGTATAGGCCGACATCACGACCACCGGCAGCTGCGGCAACGCGGCCTTGAGCTTGTCCAGCAGCACCAGGCCATCGTCGCCAGGCATGCGCACATCGGTGAACAGCAGCGCCGGCGGCGCGCCTTCGCCCAGGGCCTGCAGGGCTGCCGCAGCGCTGTCGAAATCGACGACCTGGTAGCCCGCCTCGCGCAGCGCGGTGCACAGCACGAAGCGCACGGCACGATCGTCATCGACCACCCAGATGCGCTGCGGGGACGAAGAAGACTCAGACATCGCGCGGGGCCTCCTCGGCCGGGGCGGCGCCACTGACAATCGGCAGCAGCAGGGTGAACACGGTATGGCCCGGGCGCGAGCGGTAGGTCAGCGTGCCGCGGTGCTCGCGCGCCACCTGCTGGGCCAGCGCCAGGCCCAGGCCAGTGCCTTCGGCGCGGCCACTGACCAGCGGCAGGAACAGGTGCTCGGCCAGTTCCTCGGGTACACCACGGCCGTCGTCGGCAATTTCCAGGCGCAACGCCAGCGTGTGCAGCTGCTCGGCGATGCGCGCGCCATGCTCCACGCGGGTGCGCAGGGTGATGCTGCCGGCACCGGCCTGGATTGCGTTTCGCACCAGGTTCCACACCGCCTGGGTAAGACGGTCGGCGTCGCCACGGAATTCGGGAATGCTGGGGTCGTAGTCGCGCTGCAGGCGTACTGCCCAGCCGGCCTCGTTCTCGGCCAGGCGCAGCACGCGTTCCAGCGCGGCATGGATGTTCAGTTCGGCGTGGGGTGCGGCCGGGGCCGGCGACAGCAGCTGGTCGAGCAGGCCGTTGAGGCGCTCGATCTCCGAGCCGATCAGTTCGATCAGTTCGCGTTCGCTGGCCTCGCGCTGGGCCGCGCGGCGGGCCAGCAGCTGGGCCGCACCCTTCAACCCGGCCAGCGGGTTGCGCAGCTCGTGGGCCAGGCCCTTCAGCGCCGCGCTGAGCGCGCTGGGCAGGGCCTGCGTCGGGTCCAGCCCAGGGAATTCGTCGACCGGATGTGCCTCCAGCAACCAGCCGCCATCGTCGCGGCGGCTCATCCAGCCCTCGGCGAAGCGCGGCGCCTCGCCGGGCACCGCCAGCGCCAACCGGTTCAGGCGCAGGCTGTCGCGCTCATCGCGTGCCAGGAAGTGGGCCAGCGCTTCGCCCTGCACTTCCAGTGCAGCCAGCGGCTGGCCCAGCAGGCGGCGCCCGCTGACGCCCAGCCAGCGGCCGAAGGCCGGATTGCAGCCGATGATGCGGCCATCGGCCCCGGCCCACGCCAGCGGCGTGCCCAGGGCTTCAAGGGTCGGCGGCGGTGCGGGGTCGGACATTGCACCAATGTAGTGCAAAACGCGGGGTTCGGGGTCAGAGCACGTTCCGCCAGAAAAGGGCTCCGGCCCCTGCCGCAGGTCGAGCGAGCTCGACCACTACCAGATGCGTGGCCGGTTACAGCTTCATGTTGAGGCCGACGAACACACTGCGTCCCGGGGCCGGCGAAAACATCGGGCGGGCGCTGTCCCAGAAGAAGCTGTCGTACCAGGCGTAGGCGTACTGGCGATTGGTGGCGTTCTTCAGCTGCAGGTCCACGCTGAATCGCGGGGTGAGCTGGTAGGCAGCACTGAGGTCGAGCACGGCGAAGCCACCGAACTTGCCGGCTACGTTGCGCTCTTCCAGGTAGTAATCGCCCTGTGCACGCGCCTGCAGGCCCAGCCGCAGCGCATCACCGGCGCGGTAATCCACGCCCAGATTGCTGATGTGGCGCGGGGTGGCAGCCACTTGACGTCCCTGCAGGGAAACGCCGGCATCGCGGTCGTCGCGGGTGATCTTCGCTTCCTGGTAGGCGTGCGACGCCCACACCGTCCAGTCGTCGCCCAGTTGCATGCTCAACTGCGCATCCACGCCGCGCCGGCGGGTCTTGCCCAGAATGACCGTGGTTCCGGTGGCCGGCATGTTGGATACCTCGTTTTCCGCATCCTGCTGCCACGCCGCCAGACGTGCCTGGGCGCCCGCGAACGGCTGGAACTTCAGGCCCAGCTCCATGCCGGTGTTGGTGGACGGCTGCATCGGTGCCTGTCCCGGGGTGAGGTAGGCCGGTGCGGTGGACCCGGTCAGCACCTGGAAGGTGCGGCCCCAGTTCGCGTAGACGTGGGTGGTCTGGCCCAGGCTGTGGATGATGCTCAGCTTGGGCTGGCCGATGCTGCCGTAATCCTGCAGCCGAGCGGTGATGCCGTTCATCAGGTGCGTGCGGCCGCTGAAGCGGTCGACGCGATAGGCCGGCACGACCTTCCAGGCTTCGACGGGCTGGTAGATCGCCTGCACGTAGGCGCCCCAGTTGTCGAAGCTGTGGCGATCATTGTTCTGCACCCGCGCCGGTGGCTGGCTGAAGTCGGTGGGTTCGGCGTAGGCGTAGCGCTCGCGGATGTAGCCGTTGTCCTGCTGCTCGTAGTTCAGGCCACCCTCGACGGTAAGCGTGGGCCTGGCCTGCCAGGTGAGCGTGGTGAGCAGGCCATGCTGCCGCTCGTCCCACACGCGGCGCTGGCGCGGCAGGTTGCCGTTGGGCAGGTCGCTGAAGGTCACGCGGCGATCGTCTTCATAGCGGTTGTAGTACAGCCGCGTGCCGAAGGTGAGCGCGTCGGACAGTTTCATGTCCAGGTGCGCGGCGATCTGGCGCATGTCGCGTTCATCGCCATCGTTGCCGTTGCGCAGGTCGCTGCCACGGCGGTGCGTACGCAGCTCCTCGGCGGTCATGAAGCCGGGTTCGTCGGCTTCGTGGTGGTACGCGCGCGCGGTCAGGCCCAAGCGCAGGCCGTCGTCCAGCGAGCCATGGAACCACTTGCCGCCCAGCGAATACTTCTTCGAGGTGTCGTGGTCGCGGTAGCCGTCGCTGGCCTGGGTGCCGACGAAATAGTTCTGCGCGAAGCCATTGGCTTCACGGCCGACCGCCAGCTGCACATCGCGGGTGTTGTAGCTGCCGTAGGCCAGGCGCGCATCGGTGTAGCTGCCACCCTGGCGCGTACCGAAGTTCACGTTGCCGCCGATGTTGTGCAGGCCATAGCGCGGGTCGTTGGTACCGCGCACCACTTCGATGTAGCTGATGTCCAGCGGGAACAGCATGTCGATGAAGCGCTGGTTGCCGCTGTTGACGTTGCTGGGGATGCCGTCAATGAGGGTCTTGATCGCGTTGAGGTAGCCCTCGCCGTTGAAGGCGCGGAAGCTGACCTTGCCCGATTCGGCACCCTGCCGCGTTTCGGTGAGCTGGATGCCGGGCATCTGCCCCAGCAGCTCCCAGCTGTGCGAGACGTTGCGGTCTTCGATCTGGTCCGCGCCGAGCACGTCCACCGAAGTCAGTACCTGGTGCGCACTGAGCTGGCCTTCGCCGTGCTGGTGCACCTGCACCTTGCCGAGGGTGAGCGCGGCATCGGCGGACTGTGCGAAAGCTTCAGGGGCGAACGGCGCGGCCGCCAAGGCGGCCAAAAGGGTGGGAGTCATGGGAAGGGGCGATTACGGTGAAATGTAATTATATAACATTTCACGCGCCCGCTTTGCAGCGTCGAGCAAAGCTCGGCGCTACAAGGGCGGGAGCCGGGGGGATTACACCGGGTAGCCGGTGGCTTCCCGTGCCTTCTTCCAGGCGGCTTCGAATTCACGCGCGGAGATTTCGTCGTCCTCGTCGAAATCCAGGAACGACACCGGCTGGTCGGCCAGCAGGAAGCGGTCGTCGCTGTGGGCATGCTCGTCGGCCCAGACCATCCTGGTGCCGTAGATTTCCACCTGCCGCACGATCTTCTCGCCGCGCGCTTCCATCAGCACGTTGCCCTTGCCCAGGCCCGATTCGGCCCAGTGCTTGTAGTACTTCTTTGCGGCGGACTTCGCGCCGGGTTTTGCGTTGTGCTTTGCGTAGGTCATTGCAGGAGCCCTGGCCGCTGGCGCGGCCGGAAAGTGCGGAATGGCGCCATTATCGCCCGACCTCGCAGCGCGCAGGTGGGCGCTTCAGCGGGCCGGCGCTGGCAACGCCACGCCCTTCGGCCACAACATCCAGATGTTGCCCTTCTGCTTCATGTCGCCGGCCAGCTTGCCGGCGGCTTCGCCGCTGCCCCAGTACAGGTCGGCGCGCACTTCGCCGGCGATGGCACCGCCAGTGTCCTGCGCGGCCACCGGGCGCACCACCGGGCTGCCGTCCGGGCGCGTGGTGGACAGCCACAGCAGGCTGCCCAGCGGTACCACGGTGCGATCCACCGCCACGCTGTAGCCGGCGGTGAGCGGTACGTTCAGTGAACCACGCGGACCTTCCGGGCTGTCCGGAGTGCGCACGAAGAACACGTAGCTGGGGTTGCTGCGCAGCAGTTCCGGCACGCGCGCGGGATGGGCCCGGGCCCAGGCGCGGATCGCGTCCATGGTGACGTCTTCCTTCTTCAGCTGGCCCTGGTCCACCAGCCAGCGACCGATCGCACGGTAGGGGTGGCCGTTCTGCTCGGCATAGGCCATCCGCACCTGCGTGCCATCAGCCAGGCGCACGCGGCCGGACCCTTGGATCTGCAGCAGCTGCAGGTCCATCGGGTCGGTCAGCCAGGCCAGCACCGGCGCCTTTACGCCTTTGGCGGCGATGGTGCCGGCGTCGTCATAGGGCTTGAGTACTTTGCCCTCAACCCGCCCGCGCAGGCGCTTGCCCTTCAGTTCCGGGTAGAGGCTGTCCAGCTGCACCACGATCAGATCATCCGGCGTGCCGTACACCGGCACCGTGGCCTTATCGGTACGGGTAAGGCTGCCGGGGTAGATCGGCTCGTAGTAACCGGTGATCAATCCGTCGGCCTGATGGCCACCGGCACGCAGCGCATAGGCATCGAGGTCGCGCTGCAGGAACTGGCGGATCGCGGCCGGGTCCTTGTCTGACACGGCTGCGGCGGTGGCACAGGGCTTGGCCCAGGCAGCGTCGTTCTTCAGGCGGGTGCAGCTGCTGCGCCAGGCAACGAAGCCGGCCTGCAGATCGCTGTTTGAGACCGCTGGCAGGGCTTTCCAGTCGACCTTGGCGTAGGTGGCCGCCGGCGGTGAGGTCGCCGTGGGCGCTTCGGAACCCGTGCGGGGAGCGGTGGTGGCGCAACCGGCGAGCACCGCCGCTGCCAACAGGGTCCAGTGCGTGCGCTTGAAGAAGGTAGCGGAATCGATCATGCCGCCATGGTGGCGGGCCGGCCGCTGGGCGGCAACCCGGCGCGGGGTCAAGCGTTCATGCGCGGAGTCACGGCATCTGCAGCAGCAACGAATGCAGGATGCGGGCGTCCTCGGCATCCAGCGCCTTGGGCAGGTCGTCGCGGCCACGGAAACGGCGGTGGAAGGCGGCGACGGTGGCTTCTCGGTTGTCCAGTGGATAGCCGAAGCGGGCCAGCGCATTCCACGCGTCGAAGCCTTCCGGTGCCGCGCCGTCGGCCGCGCGCGGCCACACGCCGAAGCCGGCCTCGGCCAGCTGTTGCCACGGGAAGAAGCGGCTCGGATCCTGCTTGCGCGTCGGTGCCAGGTCGGCGTGGGCGATCACCTGGCGCGGCGGGATGTTCAGGCGGGTGGTGAGGTCGCGCAGCAGCACGATCAGCGATTCGATCTGCGCCGCACTGAACGGGCTGCGGCCATCGTTGTCGAGCTCGATGCCGATCGAGGCCGAGTTGAGATCGGTGATGGTGCCCCATCGCCCGGCGCCGGCATGCCAGGCACGGCGCTCATCGGCGACGAGCTGGTAGCGATGGCCATCGGCGCCGATCAGGTAGTGCGCGCTGACCGGTCCACCGCTGTTGGCGGTACGCAGCGTATGCAGGCTCTGCTGCACCGATTTCTGCTCGGTGTGGTGGATGACGATGATGACCGGCGTGCGCGCGTTCTGGTTGGGCGAAGGCACCCAGGTGGCGAGCGGGTTGCGCGTTTCCCGTGGCGTGGAAGCGCAGGCGGCCAGCAACAGGCAGGCCGAGAGCATCAGTGTGGTGCGGATCGGAGGCATGGCCTGATTGTGCGCGATCTGGCGCGAGGGTGCATGTCACAAGAAAGATTCGGTAGATCCACGCCATGCGTGGATGCGCCACTCCGGCCGTGCCAGCCAACGGTCGGCACCCACCAGAGCAGACCCGGACCCTGTGCCAAGCAAGCTTGGCACCTACCAGAACCAGGACAGGGGAAGTGCCGACCAACGGTCGGCACCCACCACGTCAGTACGCCGCTACCTCAGGCCTCGTAGGCAGACTCGCCGTGCGAAGTCACATCCAGGCCAGTGCGCTCTGCTTCTTCGGTCACGCGCAGGCCCACCACGACCTTTACCAGCAGCAGGATGACCGCGGTCACCACCGCCGACCACACCACGGTGAGACCGACGCTGACCACCTGCACCCACACCTGGTGGCCGATATCCAGATCGGCCTTGGTGCCGCCCAGCGACTGCGCGCTGAACACGCCGGTGAGGATCGCGCCGACGATGCCGCCGACGCCATGCACACCGAACACGTCGGCGGTGTCGTCCACCTTCAGCAGGCGCTTGAGGCCGGTCACGCCCCACACGCAGACCACGCCGGCGACGAAGCCGATGACGATCGCGCCAAGCGGGCCGACCGTGCCACAGGCCGGGGTGATGCCGACCAGGCCGGCCACCGCACCCGAGGCTGCACCCAGCGCCGACGGCTTGCCCTTGCCGATCGCTTCCACCAGGGTCCAGCCGAGCACGGCGGCGGCGGTGGCCAGCACGGTATTGAGGAAGGCCAGCGAGGCCACCGTATCGGCCGCAGCGGCGGAACCGGCGTTGAAGCCGAACCAGCCTACCCACAGCAGCATGGCGCCGATGTAGGTAAACGGTACGTTGTGCGGCTTCAGCGCGGTCTGGCCGTAGCCCAGGCGCTTGCCGACGAGCCACGCGCCGACCAGGCCGGCCACGCCCGCATTGATGTGGACCACGGTGCCACCGGCGAAGTCGATCGCGCCCAGTTCACCCAGGTAGCCGCCGCCCCAGACGATGTGCGCCATCGGGATGTAGCTGAGGGTGAACCACAGTGCCGAGAACAGCAGTACCGCACGGAACTTGATGCGCTCGGCGAAGGCACCGACGATCAGCGCGGTGGTGATGCCGGCGAAGGTCGACTGGAAGGCGACGAACAGGTAATCCGGCAGGCCCTTGATCGGCGTATTGCCCACCGACTCCGGAGTGAAGCCCTTGAGGAAGGCGAATTCGGTGAACGAGCCGAAGAACGGATTGCCGGCGCTGAACACCGCACTGTAGCCATAGGCCACCCACAGCAGCAGCACCAGCGAGAACACCACCAGGATCTGGCTGAGTACCGACAGCACGTTCTTCGAACGCACCAGGCCGCCGTAGAACAGGGCAAGGCCTGGAACCACCATCAACAGCACCAGCAAGGTGGAGGTGAGCATCCAGGCGACGTCGCCACGATCATAGGCAGCGGCCGCTTCGGCCACGGCCGGCGCGGCGGCGGTGGCGGCCGGATCGTGCAGCGGCTCGACCGCCACGGTTTCGCTCGGCAGCGGCGACACCTGTGCCTGGGCGTGGGCGCTGCCCGGCCAGGCACCAGCGGCCAGCGCGCTGAGCAGCATCAACAGGCACACCAGATGGAACCGGGCTTGCCACCCGGTGAGAAGGCGCATCTTCATGGGGGAGTCTCCGGAAGGGGGCTTACAGCGCGTCGGCGCCGATTTCGCCGGTGCGGATGCGGATGACCTGCTCGACAGCGGTCACGAAGATCTTGCCGTCACCGATCTTGCCGGTGCCGGCAGACGACTGGATCGCTTCGATCACCGCGTCGGCACGTTCGTCGGTGACGACGGTTTCGATCTTGATCTTGGGCAGGAAGTCGACAACGTACTCGGCACCGCGATACAGCTCGGTGTGGCCCTTCTGGCGACCGAAACCTTTCACTTCGGTCACGGTGATGCCCGACACGCCTGCATCGGACAGGGCCTCGCGGACCTCGTCGAGCTTGAACGGTCGGATGATGGCGGAGATCAGTTTCATGCGCATGTCCCGAGGGTGGATGGGGCCAGCGCGCCAGCGCGCGTTGGCATCAGGCAACCACGGGTCATCAGGATGATGACCGTGGCTGTTGCACCGGACACGTACAGGGACGGGACGGCCGTGCCTCTCTCCTTGCACGACCGACGCGGGAGGGAGGGCGGCCCTGGTCGCGTATCCGGTCTCTCTCTTGCCCCTGGATAAGCGGGCCAATGGCTCGCGTTCCAATGCAGCGGACTGACAGTCCGCTCTACAACGGCGGGCCTGCGCCCGCCCTGCGGCTCCCCAGCCGCGAGAACGGAAGCGATGGCGGCGGGTGGGAGGGGGAACCCACCGCCATCGCGCCCGGTCAGCTCGCGTAGTACAGCTGGTATTCCAGCGGGTGGGTGGCCGCGCGGAACTTGGTCACTTCCTGCATCTTCAGCGCGATGTAGCCGTCGATGAAGTCATCGCTCATCACGCCGCCGGCCTTGAGGAACTCGCGGTCCTTGTCCAGCGCTTCCAGCGCCTGGTCCAGCGAGGAGCAGACCTGCGGGATCAGCTTCTCTTCCTCCGGCGGCAGGTCGTACAGGTCCTTGTCGCTCGGTGCACCCGGGTCGATCTGGTTCTTGATGCCGTCCAGGCCGGCCATCATCAGCGCGGTGAAGGTCAGGTAGCCGGACTGGATCGGGTCGGGGAAGCGCATTTCGATGCGGCGCGCCTTCGGATTGGACACCCACGGAATGCGGCACGAGGCCGAACGGTTGCGGGCCGAGTAGGCCAGCATCACCGGCGCCTCGAAGCCCGGCACCAGGCGCTTGTAGCTGTTGGTGCCCGAGTTGGCGAAGGCATTGATGGCCTTGGCGTGCTTGAAGATGCCGCCGATGTACCACAGCGCCAGCTGGCTCAGGCCACCGTAGCCGTCACCGGAGAACAGGTTGGTGCCGCCCTTGGACAGCGACTGGTGCACATGCATGCCGCTGCCGTTGTCACCGACGATCGGCTTGGGCATGAAGGTGACAGTCTTGCCGTTGCGATGCGCGACGTTCTTGATGACGTACTTCATGCGCAGCAGCTCGTCGGCCTTCTGCACCAGGGTGCTGAACTTGGTGCCGATCTCGCACTGGCCGGCGGTGGCCACTTCGTGATGCTGCACTTCCACTTCGATGCCGACCTGTTCGAGGGTCTTGCACATCTCGGCGCGCAGGTCGTGCAGGGTGTCGGTCGGCGGAACCGGGAAGTAGCCGCCCTTCACGCCGGGACGGTAGCCGCTGTTGGCGCCGTCATACTTGGCGCCGCTGTTCCATGCCGCTTCTTCCGAGTCGACCTTGAAGAAGGTGTTGCCCATTTCGTTGGCGAAACGGACCGAGTCGAAGATGAAGAATTCCGGCTCCGGGCCGAAGAACGCGGTTTCGGCGATGCCGGAGGACTTCAGGTAGGCCTCGGCACGCTTGGCGATGCCGCGCGGGCAGCGGCCATAGGCCTGCATGGTGGCCGGATCGAGGATGTCACAGCTGATCACCAGGGTCGGATCGGCGTAGAACGGATCGACGTAGGCGCTGGACGGGTCCGGCAGCAGCACCATGTCCGATTCGTTGATGCCCTTCCAGCCGGCGATCGAGCTGCCGTCGAACATCTTGCCTTCTTCGAACAGCGACGGCTCGACGATGCTGACCGGGAAGGTGACGTGCTGCTCGACGCCACGCATGTCCACGAAACGCAGATCGACGAATTCGATCTGGTTGTCCTTGATCAGCTTCTCAACGTTTTCCACGGACATCGGTACGACCTCGGATGGGGATGAATGCCTGCTGAGGTACAGCAATGACCGTGCCAACTTTTTGCGACCCGCAAGTCGTTGATTTCCCTAAGTCCGCCCCGCACCGGTGCGGAACAGCGCGCACCAAACGGGTGCAGTCGGCAGCAGGCGCACCCGTTTGGTGCAGCAGGGATCGTCTATCCTCTCGACCTTCTTCCTTCCTGCCGCGCGTGCCCGCACCGTCCATGTCCGACCTGCTCTCCGCCCTGCTGCTGGGCATCCTCGAAGGCTTGACCGAATTCCTGCCGATCTCCAGCACCGGCCATCTGCTCATTGCCCAGCACTGGCTGGGTGCCCGCTCGGACTTCTTCAACATCGTCATCCAGGCCGGCGCGATCGTCGCGGTGGTGCTGGTGTTCCGCCAGCGCCTGCTGCAGCTGGCCACCGGCTTCAACCAGCGTGAGAACCGGGAGTATGTATTCAAGCTGGGGGCGGCCTTCCTGGTCACCGCCGTGGTCGGCCTGGTGGTACGCAAAGCCGGCTGGTCGCTGCCGGAGACGGTCAGTCCTGTGGCCTGGGCGCTGATCATCGGCGGTGTCTGGATGCTGCTGGTGGAGGCCTACACCGCGCGCCTGCCTGACCGCGACCAGGTGACCTGGACCGTGGCGATCGGCGTCGGCCTGGCGCAGGTGGTGGCAGGCGTATTCCCCGGTACCTCGCGCTCAGCCTCGGCGATCTTCCTGGCCATGCTGCTGGGCCTGAGCCGCCGCGCGGCGGCGGCCGAATTCGTGTTCCTGGTCGGCATTCCCACCATGTTCGCCGCCAGTGCCTACACCTTCCTGGAACTGGCCAGGGACGGGCAGCTGGGCAGCGAGAACTGGACCGAGGTGGGCGTGGCCTTCCTTGCCGCGGCCGTCACCGGCTTCGTCGTAGTGAAGTGGCTGATGGGCTACATCAAGTCGCACAGGTTCACGGCCTTCGCCCTCTACCGCATCGCGCTGGGCGCGGCGCTGCTGCTGTGGTTGCCCTCCGGCAGCTGAACAGCACCGGGGCACGGTAACCCCAATGCCGGCCCCACCCCGTTTCCCCCACGGTTCCCCAAGGAGAATCACCATGAACCGCAAGCTCACCCTGCTCCTCCCGCTGGCCCTGATGGCCGCGTGCAGCCAGACCCCGGCCCCGGCCGGCACCGGCGGCGATGACGTGGCCCCGGCCGCGGCCAAGGCAGCGGACCAGCAGACGCTGGCGCATCTGGACGCGCAGCGCCTGCAGAGCCAGCACTGGCTGCTGCAGCAGGCCACCGGCGCCGACGGCAAGCGCATCGACGCGCTGTTCGCCCGCCAGGACAAGCCGGTCACCCTCGACTTCGCTGACGGCCGCCTGTCGGTCAGCAACACCTGCAACCGCATGGGCGGTGGTTATACCTTCGACGCTGGCAAGCTGGCCGTCAGCGCGATGGCCTCGACCATGATGGCCTGCACCGACAAGGCGCTGATGGCGCTGGACGAGGCCGTGTCGAGCAGGCTGCAGGGCGAACTGAAGGCCGAGCAGGACGCTGATGGCAGGCTGACCCTGACCACCGCCAAGGGCGACACGCTGGTCTTCAACCCGGAACCGACCGCTGAAACCCGTTACGGCGGCGCCGGCGAAACCGTGTTCCTGGAAGTGGCCGCGAAGACCGAGAAGTGCTCGCACCCGCTGATCCCGGACTACCAGTGCCTGCAGGTGCGTGAAGTGAAGTTCGACGACAAGGGCCTGAAGCAGGGCGAGCCGGGCAAGTTCGAGAACTTCTACGGCACCATCGAGGGCTACACCCACGAAGACGGCGTGCGCAACGTGGTGCGCGTGAAGCGCTACGAGGTGAAGAACCCGCCGGCCGATGCGCCGTCGCAGGCGTACGTGCTGGACATGGTGGTCGAGTCGGCCATCGAGAAGAAATAAAACGATGGAAGGGCGGCCGAGAGGCCGCCCTTCTTCGTTGTGCGTTGTAGAGCCGAGCCCATGCTCGGCTGCTGTCTATCGGGAAAAGCAGCCGAGCATGGCTCGACGCTACCGAAAGCAACGCCGGCCAGCGGCCGGCGCTACCGGGGTTGCGGTTACAGCGCCGGGTTCAACGTGTAGGTGCCGTGCAGTGCGGCTTCGGCCAGCACGTGGCCGTGCATGGCGCGGTACGCGTCGGCGGCGGTGAAGCGCTGCGGCAGGTCCAGCGACGCCACATCCAGCGCGAATACCCGGAAGAAATAGCGGTGCATGCGCTCGTCGTTGAACGGCGGATACGGGCCGTCATAGCCCAGGTAATCACCGGCCATGTCCGGGTTGCCCGCGAACCAGCCGGTGAAGTCGTTCAGGCCCTGGCGGCTGCCGGCCGGACCGGCGGGTGCGGGCTTTCCCTTCACCACGAAGCCGTCGCTGCAGCTTCCTGCGGCGATCTCCTGCACCGAGGCCGGAATATCGGCCATCACCCAGTGCACGAAATCGCAACGTGGCTGGTCACGCGGCACGCTCATGTCGCTGCGGCCAACCGTCTCCGGCACGGTCGGCACGTCCGGGTCCACGCACACCAGCAGGAACGAGCGGGTGCCGGCCGGCGCCCCGTTCCAGGCAAGGTGCGGGTTGCGGTCGGGCGCAAAACCATTGGCATCGCCGGCGGCGAACTCACGATCAATCGGTGCGCCATTGGTCAGGCTGTTACTGGTCAGCTGCATCAGGATCTCCTCACTCTTCCGGGTAACCCAGGCGCACCGCAACCGGGGTGAGCTGGGCGAAGGCGGCGCTCATCACGTCGCGGTAGTTGCGCCAGTGGCCGGGCGGGAAGCGCGGCGCGCCCAACTGCGCCGCCGGCGGCATCGGCCGCTCGAACAGGCGGCCCAGCAGTTCGGCCATCGCCTGCGGATCGTTGCCGACCTGGTCGATGCGCAGCAGCACGTGGGGGTACAGGTCGTCCTCATGCAGCGTGGCAATCTGGTTCAGCGCGCGGGTCAGCCATTCACTGGCTTCGGCCAGCGAGGTCATCGCCAGCGGCGCGGCGGCACCGTAGGCCACCCAGTCCAGCAGCATGTCGCGCGGATCACGCAGCACCAGCACCAGTCGCCCCTGCGGCAGCTGCGGGCGCAACGCCCACAGCAGGGCGTTGTCCCACCACAGCAGCCAGTCGATGACGGTATCGCTCTGCAGGCCACGCGCCGGCAGCTGTTCGCGCCAACGCTGCACCAGCCGCTCCGGCGTCAGTACGCCCGAAGCGAGATCCTGCAGCGTGTTGTAGTTCTGGAACGCATCATCGGGCGGGTTGCTGGTGTAGCGGTCGCTGCGCAGCACCGGGCTGGCGGCCGCCAGGCCGGTCGCCACGCGCTCCACGCCCGAGCCCGGCGCGCCCCAGAGGAAGATCGGCGCGGAACTGGTGTTGCCGTCAATCTCACCCTTCTCCGGCCAGCTTGGCGGAGACTTGGCCTGCGGTGGCAGCGGCAGGCGTTGCGGGGCCTGGTCGGCCTGCAGCGACAGCCAGGTACGCAGGGCCTCCTGCGGCTGGCCGGCACGGTCCTGGATCTCGCCCATCCAGGTGCGCAGATCGGCGCGATGCGCTTCCGGCGCCTGCTCGACCAGCGCCTGCACGCGGGCCACCGCAGCAGGCGGATCACGCTGCAGCAACCCTTCAACCAGGCGGGTTTCGCCACTGACACGCCCCGGTTCAATGCTGACGATACGCTCGGCAATGGCTTCGGCCTGCTCGTGCTCGCCCACCATGTCGTGCAGGCGCAGGCGTGCTTCCAGCGCCGGCAGGTGGCCCGGCATGGCGTCCATCCAGCGTTCAACGGTCGCCGCGGCAGCGGGGCTGCCAACTTCTTCCACGGCCAGGCGCGCCAGCCACAGATCATGCAGCTGCGGGTGCTGCTCCAGGGCAGCGTCGAGGCGTGCACGCGCCTCGTCTTCGCGGCCAAGGCGCTGCCAGGACATCAGCAGCAGCTGCAGCAGCTGGCGGTCATCGGGGATCGCTTCCAGCAAGGGCAGCAGATGGTCCAGCGCCTGCAGCGGCTGGCCGTTGCGCAACGCCAGCTCACCGGCCAGGCGCCGCATCGCCGGCACGTCCAGCTCCGGCTGCCGCAGGGCCACCTCCATGGCTTCGGCCGCCGCCGGCACGTTGCCCTGGCGCAGCGCCAGCTGCACCACCAGGCCATGCAGCGAGCTGATGGCCGGGTTCAGTTCCAGCACGCGGCGGAACGCCTGCTCGGCGAATGCCAGCATGTCCTTGCCAAGGTAGGCAAAGCCCAGCGCATAGAGCACGCGGGTGTCATTCGGCTGGGCCTTGTTGGCTGCCGACAGCAGCACCAGCGCACGGTCCGGGTCATCGCGGCGCAGCGCGATCATGCCGTCGATGGTCAGCAGCTCGGGGTGGTCCGGCTCCACGCGCGAGGCCAGGGTGGACAGGCGTTGTGCCTCGTCGAAGTCATTGCGGCCAACCGCCAGGTGCGCCTGCATCAGGTAGGCGGAGAAGGAGTTCGGGTCGAGCCCGGTGGTGCGCGCCAGCGCTTCGTCGGCGCCTTCGTACTGGCGCAGGGCCAGCAGCAGGCCAGCATGCTGCAGGTGCAGCTGGGCGTCGTCCGGTGCCAGCTGCAACGCCTGCTGCAGGGCTTCCATGGCATCTTCGGCCTTGCCCTGCTGCTGCAGCGCAAGCGCCAGCCAGCGGTGGGCCCCGGCCTGGCCGGGTTCGTCACGGGTCCACGCCTGGGCCAGCTGCACGGCCTGGTCGGCCTGGTTCTGGCGCAACGCTTGGATGATCTGGTCTTGCATGGCGGTCCGGTTCGAGTGCAAACCCGCATTGTAGCGGTCCACGCGCCGGTGCCGGTTCAGCCCGCCAGCACCCGCTGCAGGCGCTGCGCCACCCACCGTTCGGAGAAGCCATCGCCCCGCCAGTTTTCCAGGAAACCGCAGTGGCCTCCCCAGCAGGCGGTCTCCAGGCGCGCGTGGCGCGGCAGCTGCCAGTCGCTGAAGGTCGCATAGGGAATCACCGGGTCGTCCTGCGCCATCAGGATGTCGGCCGGCACCTGCAGGGCCGACAGGCGGTCACCGGCAATCGAGTAGCCGTCGAAATAGGCCTGCAGCGAGCCAAAGCTGGTATGCCGTTCAACCAACCAGGCGGTCAGCGCACGGATATCCAGCTTCAACACGCGGTCGTCGCAGTCGCTCAGCTCGGGGAACAGATCGCGCTTGCGGCGCAGCGAGCCGGCCCATTTGCGTCGGAAGTACCAATCGTACATTGCCGGACCATTCTCGATGCTCTCCATGGTCAGCCCCGGGTCCAACACCGGGCACACCGAGGCCACGCGCAGCAGCGGCACGCCGGCGGCCGGCGCGCGCAGGGCCAGGCGCAGCACGAAATTGCCGCCCAGTGAGTAGCCGGCCGCCACCAGCGGCAGCTGCGGCCAGCGCTGGGCGATGTCTCCTGCGGCATGCACCACTTCATCGATCAGGTTGGAGTGGAAGATGCCGGGGTTCAGGTGATGGGTGTTGCCGTGGTCGCGGAAGTTCAGGCGCACGACATCGAAACCCTGTTCGATCATGCGCGCGGCCGCCATGCGCATGTAGCTGGATTCGGCACTGCCCTCCCAGCCATGCAGCAGCAGGGCCATGCCCTTGGGTTCGCGGCCTTCGACATGGCTGTGCCAGCCCTGCAGGCGCACGCCATCGCCGCCGTCGAGGATCAGCTCTTCGCTGACCGCGCCGGTGGCCGCCAGCAGCAGCAGGCCGCGCTGCAGGCGCATGCGGCTGGAGCTGAGCATCGACTGCAGGTGCGGGTTGCGCAGCCAGCGCGGCGGCTGGTAGTCAGCCGCATGCAACGTCGGCGTACCGGCGTCCAGGACAGGTGGCGGAACCAGGGCCACCGTGCCCTCAACCGGTGCTCATGGCCGCCACGATGCGCGCGCGCGAGGTCTCCGCGATGCGCCGACGGCCTTCCAGGTCCTGTGCACCGATCGGTGCCAGGAAGTGCACTTCCGCACGCCGCGCCGGCTCACCGAGCAGGCGCAGGAAATTGGCGAAGAAGCTCTCGCCGGGGCCGAATGCCACGATGGTCTGTGCGTCACCCTTGAGCCCATAGACCAGCGCCACCGGCTGCACCGGAACGCCGGTTTCAACCGCGGCCTGGAAGATGCGGGCATGGAACGGCCCCACTTCGTGGCCACCGCGGGTGCGCCCTTCCGGGAACACGCCCACTGCCTTGCCGCCACGCAGGCGATCGGCCATCACCTGCATCACCCCGCCCAGCGACTCGGTGTTGCCACGCTGGTGGAAGATGGTCTGCCCGCGCGCAGCGAGCCAGCCGACCAGGGGCCAGCTGGCGATTTCGCGCTTGGCGACGAAGCCCATCATGCGCTGGCTGTGCAGGATGCAGATGTCCACCCAGCTGACATGGTTGGCCACGAACAGCACGGCACCGGGCAGCGGCGCGCCCATCTGCACCAGGCGGAAGCCGAAGATCCACATCAGGCCCCCCTGCCACCAGTTCACCACCTTCGCCCCGAAGGTATCCTCGCCCACGCGCAGCTCGCCCCACGGCGGAAGCATGCCGATCAGGATCAGCGGCAGGAACACGGTGATGTGGACCAACAGCAGCGGTACGCGGTACAGGTAACGGCACACACGCGCCACGCCGCCACGGGGGGCCGGAGTGGGGGAAGTCATCCGCGCACGATACCGGAGCGTCGCAGCAGCTGCCAGCCGATTTAGGCCATAACCGCCATTGACCGGGGCAATCGGTGGGGAACGCTGGGTTCTGCCGTCGTCAACACGCCCGACCGGGGGCTCAACCGTGGCCGGCCGCCACCACCGCCAGGGTCAGCCGCGAAATGCATACCAGGCGACCCTGCTCGTCCTCGATGCGGATCTCCCACAGCTGGGTGCTGCGGCCCACATGCAGTGCGCGGGCGGTGCCGGTGACAATCCCCGAGCGCACCGCCCGCACGTGGTTGGCATTGATCTCCAGGCCCACGCAGACCTGCTTTGCGGTATCCACGCACAGGTTGCCGGCGCTGCTGCCCAGCGTCTCGGCCAGCACCACCGAGGCCCCGCCGTGCAGGATGCCGTAGGGCTGGCGGGTGCGCTGGTCCACCGGCATGGTGGCCTGCAGCCAGTCTTCGCCCGCTGCGCTGAAGACGATGCCCAGGGATTCGATCGCCGTGTTGCGGCTGAGCGCATTGAGCTGCTCGAGGGAAACGGCTTCGCGGAACACCTGGGTCATGCGGTCACCTTCAGAGAATGGGAACGAGGCCGGCACCGAATGCGGTCAGCATGCGCACCAGCAGCCACTTCGGGCCGACGTTGACTTCGGGGAAGTCGCCGACGGCAACGTAGCAGCGATGGAACTCCGGGTCCTGCCGTGGCAGCGGCTGCGGGCAGTCCGGGCCGGGCTTGAACTCGTAGTCGGTGGCATAGCGCCATGGCCAGAAGTCGAGGATCGGCAGCGCTTCGGAGGCTTTGCCGACGCTGTAGTTCAGCCCCGACAGCACCGGCGGCTTGGCCCGCGGCGCCACCGTCCAGGAGTTCTGCGGATGGGTATCGCGCAGGATGCTCTCGGCCAGCTGCTCGGCAAACACCGGATCATCGATGATCACCGCGCCTTCGGTGTTGTAGTTCTCGCTGCGCGGATCGAAGTTGTGGGTGCCGACCACGCCGATGCGGCGGTCGACCACCAGCGACTTGGCGTGCAGGCCCATGCGCGCGCCCTTGCGGGTGACCGGCAATGGCTTGTTGACCGCCTTGCTGCCCAGGAACGAGGGCCGCGTTTCGGTGCGCAGCAGGCGCGTTTCCACCTCGCTGCCGGCCGCGCGGCGGCGTTCGCGCGCGTTCTGGTAGGCACTGCCGGTACGCGGATGATTCACCACTGCCTGCCTGCGCGTTGTTGCCCGGTCCCCCTCGCTGCCCCCCCCGGCATTGCTGCCGGCGGCGCTGCCGCCGATCAGCGGGTTGCGGCCGCCGTCGTCGTCTGCCCCGGGGGCGGCGATCGGGTCGGGCAGCAGGTTGCGGTAATCAACCGGCGCATCCAGCGGGAACGGCTTGTATTCGAAGATGTTGAAGCCCAGTTCGCGCATGTTGCGCCGCTTGTACTTGTACGACAGCGCATACACGATGGGATTGTCGGTGGCCGCCAGGCTGTTGCTCGACACCACCACGCGCGGTGGCTGCGGGCGCTTGCGCAGCTCGCGGAACAGCTTCTGCGCGGGCTTGGACAGCACCAGGTACGGCGTCTGCAGGATCACTTCCTTCTGCGCACCGGCAATGAGCGCATCCAGCTGGGGCTCGGTCACGTGCTGGCCAGCCAGCGGGGCATCGGCCTTCTCGCGCCGATGCTTGCGCGGCAGGTCGGCGACATAGCGCACCGAGGCCACCGGCAGCGCGGTATCCACGAAGGAACGGGTGACGAAGTCCATGTCATTGGCTTCGGCACTGACCCGCTGCACCCGTTCCGGGCGGCGGAACGTGGCGGGGGGCAGCGCCGGCACGCCCTCGCGCAGCAGGGTGCGGCCGACATCATTCAGGCGCTCGGCCGGCACGCTGCGCTGGGCACGCCAGAAGGCATCGAAGTTGGCCGCCATCGCACGCGCCTCGGGGCCGGCAATCAGCACGTCGCGGTCGCGGAAGTTGTACTCGCGGTCCCAGTCGTAGTAGTCGTCCTGGTAGTTGCGGCCTCCGACCACGCCGATTGCGTCGTCGATCACCAGCAGCTTGTTGTGCATGCGCTGGTTGAAGCGCCGGAAGCAGCACAGCACGCTGCCGGCATAGTCGAAGTAATTCAGCCGGGCCTTGCCGAACGTCGGGTTGTAGACCCGCAGCTGGAAGTTCTGGTGGGCGCCGGACAGCGCGCCGAGGATCTGCAGGTCGGAGATCGCCGAGAGCTGGTCGATCAGCACCCGCACCTTCACCCCGCGCCGCGATGCAGCCAGCAGTTCGTCGATGACCAGCCGGGCGCTGTCGTCCTTGTCGAAGATGTAGGTCTGCAGGTCGATGCTGCGGGTGGCGCTGCGCAACAGGTTCAGCCGCGCCACCAGGGCGCCTTCTCCCTCGTCCAGCAGGGTGGCGTAGTGGCGCGGCTGCTCCGGGGTGGATTCGGTGAACGCCCGGCCGGCCAGCGCCCGCAGCGGCGAGTCCTGTGCGCAGCGGTCGGCGCGCTGGCAGTCGACCTGGGTCGAGCGCGCCTGCACGGCGATCGCTTCGGCGCGGTCGCGCTCGGTATTGGACAGCGATGCACAACCGCTGCCCAGCAACACGGTTGCCAGCGCCAGTACACGCAGCAGGAGGTTCACGGTTTCGGCGCCTCGCTCAGGCGCGCTCGCAATACGAAGGTCACACGATCACTCAAGGCAAGCTGCCAGCTGTCCATTCCATACCGGCCTCGCTGCACGGTACCGCGGCTGACGACGTCGCAATCATAGCCGGGTCGGGCGCACTCCGCCTTCTCCACCCTCAGCTTCTCGGGATGGCTGACCCCGCGCAGGGTCAGCCGGCCGTTGATGTCACCCCCCTCTTCCACGGTCTCCGGCCAGTACGGCAGCGAGTCGAACTCGACCACCGGGTGGCGGCCCGCGTCGAAGAATTCCTCGCCGCGCATCCAGCCGGTATAGCGCGCCTTGCCGGGGATCTCGACCGAGCGCGTGAACATCTTGAGGTGCACCTGGTGGCGGCCATCGGAGAGGATCTCGATGCGGCCCTCGAAGTGCGGGAACACGCCTTCGATGCGCTGGCCGAAGCGGGTGCGCACCTCGAAACCGATCTGCGAGCGTTGGGTGTCCAGGCGCAGGACCCGATGCGCTTCGGCGACCACCGGCGGCAGGGGCGTTGGCGTTGGCGGAGGAGGCGCGGCAGGCCAGGCCGCGCCGGAAGCCAGCAGCACGGGCAGCAGAAAGCGGCTGCGCCGCGCCAGGCTCATTGGATCACGGCCACCAGAACGCGTTCAGGCTGGCCACGCCCGGCTCGATCGAAGCCTCGCGCGGGAAGCCGAGCACGGCAATGCCGGCCGGCGGCATGCCGCGGTAGTCGCTGCTGGTGCCGTCGGTCATCAGGGCCACCAGCTGCTCCAGGCCCGGGTTGTGGCCCACGATCAGCACCCGGTCCAGGTCGCGACGCTCGTCCACCAGCGCCGCCAGGGTGCCCGGGGTGGCTTCGTAGATCCGGTCTTCCAGGCGCTTCTCGACATAGCCGATGGCCGTCATCACCGCTTCCAGGGTCTCACGGGTACGTCGCGCCGGCGAGCACAGCACGCAGTCCGGCAGCAGGTTGTTCTCCTTCAGCCACTTGCCGGCGGCTTCGGCTTCGGCCAGCCCCACCGGTGACAACGGCCGGTCGAGGTCGGCCTGGCCGGGGGTCGCCGGCTCGGCATGGGCATGGCGCAGCAGGATCAATTCACGCATCGCGGGTTTCCATGAAGAAGAGGATGCAGCAGGAAGGGTGATGCAGGCATCAAAGCTTCAGCCAGGACAGCAGCGGCTCCCAATCGGCCTGGTGCTCGCGCACCTGGGCCGAGCGGTAGTCGAACAGGCTGCGGCCAAGGCCGGTCATGACCACATAGCTCTGGCTGTCGCGCAGCTGCGCGACCACCGGGTACGGCCATTCACCCAGCATCTGCAGCGCCTGCTGCGAGGTCTGGGTCCAGGGCTTGGTACGGTTGAGCACCAGACCCACTGGCAGCTTGCGGCTGTGCACGCGCGGGTTCTGGGCCAGGCTGTTGAGGAAACCGACGATGGCTTCGATATCCAGCGCCGAGGGCAGCACCGGCACCACCACCGCATCGGCAGCGTCGAGGAAATGGGGAATATCGTCGGCCAGGGCGCCGGCCGGCGCATCGATGATGACGGTGTCGGTACCGTCGGGCAGCTTCTGCACCCACTGCTTCTTCCGATATACGTCGATCGGCAGCACCGCACTTTCCAGCCCGGCACGGCGTTGTGCCCAGCGGGTGCTGGAGCCCTGCGGGTCGGCATCGGCAATCACCGTGGCCTTGCCCTGCAATGCCGCGTACGCGGCCAGGTGGGTGGCGACGGTGGTCTTGCCCACCCCGCCCTTGGAACCGGCCACCAGGATCGTCTTCATGCCAGCCTCGCTTCCGGGTACGTTCCCCGAGCGTACACCGGCGATGGTGACGGGAGGTAGCGTCGTGCTGAACCAGCGGCCATCGCCTTTGCTATCGTGGCGCTCCCGAAGGATCGAACCGGCATGAGCGAACTGCAGGACCTGAGCGCGTTGATCCGCGCCAATACCCCACTGATCGTGATCGAGACCCAGGACGAGGGTCGCATCGTCGAGCTGTTCCGGCAGACGCTGATGCACGTATGGCGGGCGCTGCACCGCTGGTCGATCACCGAGGGCCTGCGCCGCATCGACCTGGACAGTGAAGACCCGCCGGTCGGGCCACCCGATGCCAGCGCGGCCCTGCAGATGATCCGCCAGGCCGACCAGCGCGGGGTCTACCTGCTGCTCGATTTCCACCCGTACCTGGGCTATGCCAGCCATCAGCGCGCCCTGCGCGACCTGATCCAGCGCCGCCACAGCGAGCCGCATGTGCTGGTGCTGATCGGTGCCAAGGTGGAGCTGCCGGCCGAGCTGGAAGCGTTGGCGGTGCGCTTCAACCCGCGCCTGCCTGATGCCAACGCCCTGTTGAAGATGCTGCGCGAAGAGGCCGACGCCTATGCGCGCGAGCACGGCGGCCGCCGGGTCGAAGTCGACAGCGAGGCGGTGAAGAAGATCCTGAAGAACCTGCAGGGCCTGAGCCTGGTCGATGCCCGGCGCATCGCGCGCCAGCTGATCTACGCCGATGGCGCGCTGCGCGACGACGACCTGCCGCAGCTGGCACGGCTGAAGTTCGAGCTGCTCAACCGCAGCGGCCACCTGTTCTTCGAGCATGACAGCGCGCGCTTCGGCGATGTGGCCGGCGCCAACCGGCTCAAGCGCTGGATCAGCCAGCGGCGCGTGGCCTTCATCGCCGGCTCGGCGCCGGCCGGGCTGGACCCGCCGCGCGGCATGTTGCTGCTGGGCGTGCAGGGCTGCGGCAAGTCGATGCTGGCCAAGGCCACCGCCGCCGGCTTCGGTGTACCGCTGCTGCGCCTGGACGTGGGCGCGCTGTACAACAAGTACCACGGCGAGACCGAGGCCAACCTGCGCCAGGCACTGGCCTCGGCCGAGCAGCTGGCACCCTGCGTGCTGTGGATGGACGAGATCGAGAAGGGCCTGGCCAGTGGTGGCGAGGACGGTGGCGTATCACGCCGTGTACTCGGCTACCTGCTGACCTGGATGGCCGAGCGCAAGGCGCCGGTGTTCATCGTCGCCACCGCCAACCAGGTGCACGAGCTGCCGGCCGAGCTGCTGCGCAAGGGCCGCTTCGACGAGATCTTCTTCGTTGACCTGCCTTCGCCTGACGTGCGCGTGGAACTGCTGCGGCTGCACCTGGGCCGGCGCCAGCTCAATGGCGACGACTTCGCGCTGCCGGCGCTGGCGGCCGCGGCCAATGGTTTCTCCGGCGCGGAGATCGAGCAGGCGATCGTGGCCGGGCTGTATGCAGCGCACGCCGAAGGCCGGCCGCTGGACACCGAGCTGCTGATGAACGAGATCCGCGCCACGCGGCCGCTGTCGGTGCTGATGGCCGAGCAGGTGGAGGCATTGCGGGCGTGGGCGTCGGGACGGACGGTTTCCGCAGACGACTGAGGTTTCCCGCGAACGGCGCAGCCCCTCGTGGCGGCTGGTTGACCGTGAACATCAAAAGCCGCGCTTGGCCGGGCGGGATGGATTCGCGGGGGACGCCGTCAACCCGTCCATGGGGGCTTGGCCGCGGCATCCATGCCGCGGACACCCCCGCGAACCCACCCCGCCCGGCCTCTGACAATTTCCGAGTGCGTCCGCCACGGAAAAGAAAAAAGAAAAGCAGAAGCAGAAGCAAAAGCAAAAGCCGGTTGGTTGGCCGCCTTCTGTAGAGCCGAGCCCACGCTCGGCTGCTCTTCGATCAGATATCGAATAGTCGATTCCGATACAGATTCATCCACGCATGGCGTGGATCTACCGTGTCGACCAAGGTCGACACCTACCCACAGCCGCGAAAATCTGTCGAAGGCGGGGCACTGTGGGTTTGCGGGGTGTGAGCCGCATGGATGCGGCGACCAAGCCCCCATGGATGGGTTTACGGCGTCCCCGCAAACCCACAGTGCCCCGCCATCCCACCGGAAGACCGCTGTTGCTGTTGCTTTGGCTTTGGCTGTTGCCTCTGCGGGTGCCGGGTGCAACCCGGCCGAACCCCTCCCTCAGGGCCAGGCAGGCGGTGCGGCCGCCCAGGCCTGCTGCACTTCGGCCAGCGACGCACGCTCATCCTCGCGCCACTGCGGCAGCAGCTGCGCATAGTTGGCCGTGGTATTCCACTGCGTCGGCTCGGTGCGTACCGCAGCCGCATACCACTGCACCGCCTCCTGCTTCTGCCCCATCCGCCACAATGCCAGCGCATAGGTCGGCGGCACCCAGCTCGGCTTGGTACGCGCATTGGCGGCCGAGGCCAGCCACTGTTCCAGCGCCGCCTCTGGCTTGCCCTGGCGCAGCAGGTCCCAGCCGTAGTTCCAGCGCACGCTGCGGCCACTGCTGCTCTGTGCCGGGGCCTCTTTCATCGCCTCGGCATACAACTGCTCGGCCAGCTCGCCACGGCCCTGCGCACCGGCCACCGAGGCCAGTTGTACCGTGGCCTCGACCGCACGGCGGCCGCGTTCACGCAGCTTGACCAGCTGGGCGACCAGATCATCGCCCCCGCCCTGCACCGCCACCATCGGCGTGGCCGCCGGGTCATTGTCGAAGTAGAACTCCTGTGGTGCCGGCATGGCCGGCGCGGCCCACGCCGTGGCCGCTCCCGAGGCCAGCAGCACGCTGGCCAGGATCTTTCCTGGAACTGACATCCCTTCTCCCCAGGCCGCGACTGCAGCCTCCCTCTCTCTCCCCGATCCTAACCCCAGCACCGCCACGGGCGCGAGTGCCGGGGCCTGCGCGGCCCCGCTGCTACAATTCGCGCCTTTCCCGCTGCGTGCGTGCACGCGGCCGGTGCCAGCCGATCCTACCGGGCCAGCCATGACCAGTACCGCGCAACTCACTTCGCCCTCTTCCGCCGACCTGCTCGACCGTGACTACACGCTCGACCACAAGTACACCCGCAACGAGGGGCGGATCTACCTGAGTGGCGTGCAGGCGCTGGTGCGGCTGCCGCTGATGCAGCGCCTGCGCGATGCCGCCGAAGGCATCGACAGCGCCGGCTTCGTCAGCGGCTATCGTGGCAGCCCGCTGGGTGGCTTCGACCTGGAACTGTGGCGCGCGCGCAAGCATCTTGAAGCGGCGAAGGTGAAGTTCACCCCGGGCCTGAACGAGGACCTGGGCGCCACCATGGTGTGGGGCACGCAGCAGACCAACCTGTTCCCCGGCGCCAACGTGCAGGGCGTGTTCGGCATGTGGTACGGCAAGGGCCCTGGCGTGGACCGCTGCGGCGACGTGTTCAAGCATGCCAATGCCGCCGGCACCTCGCGCTACGGCGGCGTGCTGGCGCTGGCCGCCGATGACCATGCCTGCCGCAGTTCGACCCTGCCGCACGGCAGCGAAGACGAATTCGTCAGCGCGATGATGCCGGTTCTCAACCCCGCCGGCGTGCAGGACATCCTCGACATGGGCCTGCTGGGCTGGGCGATGAGCCGTTACACCGGCCGCTGGGTCGGCTTCAAGACCATTGCCGAGACGGTGGAATCGTCGGCCTCGGTGCAGGTCGATCCGATGGCGCGCCGCATCGTGCTGCCGGAAGACTTCGAAATGCCCCCGGGTGGCCTCAACATCCGCTGGCCGGACCCGCCGCTGGACCAGGAGATGCGCCTGCACCGCTATGCGGTGAAGGCCGCACAGGCGTTCGCCCGCGCCAACGGCATCGACAAGGTGGTGATGGACGCGCCGCGCGCGCGGCTGGGCATCGTCACCACCGGCAAGAGCTACCTGGACGTGCTGCAGGCGCTGGAATACCTTGGCCTGGATGAAGCCGCGTGCGCCGACATCGGCATCCGCGTGTACAAGGTCGGCATGACCTGGCCGCTGGAACCGCAGGGCATCGCGCGCTTCGCGCAGGGCCTGGAAGACATCATCGTGGTGGAGGAGAAGCGTGCCTTCATCGAGCGCCAGATGAAGGAACAGTTCTTCAACTGGCCGGCCAGCTGGGGCCACCGCCCGTCCATCGTCGGCAAGTACGATGAAAGCGGCGAATGGATCCTGCCGTCCACCGGTGAACTGACCCCGGCCACCATCGCCGGCGTGATCGGTCGCCGCATCCAGAGGTTCTTCAACAACGAATCGATCGAGCAGCGCCTGCAGTGGATGCAGGAGAAGGAAGCCGAGCTTGCGCTGCCGCGCGCCAGCTTCCCGCGCGTGCCGCATTACTGCTCGGGCTGCCCGCACAACACCTCCACCACGGTGCCGGAAGGCTCGCGCGCGCTGGCCGGCATCGGTTGCCATTACATGGTGACCTGGATGGACCGCAGCACCGACACGTTCACCCACATGGGCGGTGAAGGCGTGACCTGGGCCGGGCAGGCGCCGTTCACCGATACCCCGCACGTGTTCCAGAACCTGGGCGACGGCACCTATTTCCACAGCGGCTCGCTGGCGATCCGCCAGGCGGTCGCCGCCGGCGTCAACATCACCTACAAGATCCTCTACAACGATGCGGTGGCGATGACCGGCGGCCAGCCGGTGGACGGCCCGTTGAGCGTGCCGGACATCGCAAGGCAGATGCGCGCCGAAGGCATCCACACCATCGTGGTGCTGTCGGACAACATCGGCAAGTGGACCGCCCAGCGCGAGCATTTCCCCAGCGATGTGGAGTTCCATGACCGCAGCGCGCTGGATGAAGTGCAGAAGCGCCTGCGCGAAGTGAAAGGTGTTTCGATCCTGATCTACGAACAGACCTGCGCCACCGAGAAGCGCCGGCGCCGCAAGCGCGGCAAGCTGGAAGATCCGGCCAAGCGGGTGATGATCAACTCGCTGGTCTGCGAAGGTTGCGGCGACTGCGGCAAGAAGAGCTTCTGCGTGTCGGTGCTGCCGAAGGAAACCGAATTCGGCCGCAAGCGCGAGATCGACCAGTCCAACTGCAACAAGGACTATTCCTGCGTGAATGGCTTCTGCCCGAGCTTCGTCACCGTGCACGGCGGCCAGCCGCGCAAGGGCAGCAAGCGCGATGCCTCCACGCTGCTGGACAACCTGCCGGCGCCGACGATCCGCGGCACGCTTGAGCAGCCCTGGAACATCCTGATCACCGGCGTCGGCGGTACCGGCGTGGTGACCATCGGTGCGCTGCTGGGCATGGCCGGCCACCTGGAGGGCAAGGGCGCGACCGTGCTCGACCAGACCGGACTGGCGCAGAAAGGCGGCGCGGTGACCACGCACATCCGCATCGCGCGCCGCCCGGACGACATCCACGCCGTGCGCATTGCCGCTGGCGAAGCCGACCTGGTGCTGGGCTGCGACATGGTGGTGGTCAATGATTACTGGGCGCTGTCAAAGGTCCGCGCCGGCCGCTCGCAGGTGGTACTGAACACCTATGAAGCGATGCCGGGTACGTTCACCACCCGCCCGGACATGCAGTTCCCCGCCGCCGACATCATCGCCGGCGTGCGCGTGGCACTGGGCGGCCAGGAGCCGCTGCTGCTCGATGCCACCCAGCTGGCCACGGCGCTTCTGGGCGATGCCATCGCCGCCAACCTGTTCATCCTCGGCTATGCCTGGCAGCAGGGCCTGGTGCCGCTGTCGTTCGAGTCGCTGATGCGCGCCATCGAGCTGAACGGCGCCGCCGTGGCGATGAACCAGCAGGCCTTCGCCTGGGGCCGCCTGGCCGCGGTCGATCCGCAGGCAGTGCAGCAGGCAGCCGGCTTGGTGCGCAACCGCCACACCGATACCGAATCCACCCCGGGCCCGCTGCATCCGCTGCCGCCGGGCGAATGGGAGGGCAACGAATGGGGCGCCACCGCTGCACCGCGCAACACCGGCGACGAACGCGAGCTGCGCGGCCTGCCCTCGCACGGTGGCGACGTGGCATTCCTGCCGCTGGACGACGCGCGCCTGTCGCGCTCGCTGGATGAAATGATCGAGCGCCGCGCCGCCTTCCTGGTCGAGTACCAGGATGCTGCCTACGCCACGCGTTACCGTGATCTGGTGGCACGCGTGCGCGCTACCGAAGCCGAGCGTATCGGCGGCTCCACCGCGTTGACCGAGACGGTGGCCCGCTACCTGTTCAAGCTGATGGCCTACAAGGACGAGTACGAAGTGGCCCGCCTGTACACCAGCGGCGACTTCCAGCGACGCCTGCAGCAGCAGTTCGAGGGCGACTATCAGCTGCGCTTCCACCTGGCGCCGCCGCTGTTCGCCAGGAAGGACGAGCAGGGCCGGTTGCTGAAGAAGGAATACGGCCCGT
This sequence comes from Stenotrophomonas sp. CASM101, assembly GCF_049384845.1. Taxonomy (NCBI): domain Bacteria; kingdom Pseudomonadati; phylum Pseudomonadota; class Gammaproteobacteria; order Lysobacterales; family Lysobacteraceae; genus Stenotrophomonas; species Stenotrophomonas sp. CASM101. Next base: position 90,637 of record NZ_JBMRFR010000005.1, read on the forward strand.
GGATGTTCAAGGCGTTTGGCTTGCTGGCGAAGCTGAAGTTCCTGCGTGGCGGCCGCTTCGACGTGTTCGGCCGCACCGAAGAGCGGCGCATGGAGCGCAAGCTGATCAGTGATTACGAGGCCACTGTGCAGGTGCTGCTGGATGGCCTGGATGACGACCGCCTGGCGCTGGCGGTGGAGATCGCCAGCATTCCCGAACACATCCGCGGCTTCGGCCACGTCAAGGAAGCGCATTTCGAGCAGGCCAAGGCGCGCGAAGCGGCCCTGCTGGCGCAGTGGCGCAATCCGAAGGCGCTGCATATCGTGCAGGTGGCTTGATGGTAGTGCCGGCCGCTGGCCGGCATTCATCCCGGCATTCATCCCGGCAATCGGTTGCCGGCCAGCGGCCGGCACTACCGATGGATTACCCCAGCCGCCACAGCAGCAGGCGATTGTTGGCCGGCATCGCCACATCGCCCAACCGGGTGAATCCGTTGTCGGCCGCCAGCGCCTGCACCGCTTCGCTGTCGCGGATGCCGCTGCGCGGATCACGTGCCTTCAGCCAGGCATCGAACTGCGCATTGCTGTCGCTGGTGTAGCGGCCACCGTAGTTGAACGGGCCATACACCGCCAGCAGCGCACCGTGGCGCAACAGGGGCGGCAGCGCCGCGAACAATGACTGGACGTGTGCCCAGCTCATGATGTGCAGGGTGTTGGCGCTGAATGCGGCATCGAACGTACTGCCCGGTGCCAGGTTCAGGCCGGGCGCTGGCGGCAGTTCCACCTGCAGCGCTACCGGCGGCAGCAGATTCAGCAATGCCGTTTCGGCACGCCATGCCTCGATGCCTGGCAGGTGGTCCGGATGATCACTGGGCTGCCAGCGCAGCCAGGGCCAGCGCTCGGCAAAGAAGGCAGCATGCTGGCCGGTGCCGCTGCCGATCTCCAGCACCCGGTGGCGGTCGCCCATCCACGGGTCGAGCGCGGCGGCGATGGGTTCGCGGTTGCGTTCGCAGGCTTCTGAATACGGCTTGCTCGACATCAGGACGGGGGCCAGGCGGGGTCGGCCCCATTGTGCACGAGGGGGTGTTGCTCGGCAGGGCTGCGCCCTGCACCCGCAGAAGCCGGAGCAACGGCAACAGCCAAAGCAACAGCAACAGCAACAGCGGGCTTCCTGAGGGATGGCGGGGTGGGTCCGGTTGCGGGGGACGCCGTAAACCCGTCCGTGGGGGCTTGGCCGCGGCATCCATGCCGCGGACACCCCCGCAACCGGAGCCACCCCGCCTTCGACAGTTTTCTGCGGTCTGTTGGAACGGCTCCTGGGGTCAGATCCGTTTTCCGGAGGAAACGGATCTGACTCCAGATCGATTTCGATATCTGACAGATGTGTCGACCAAGGTCGACACCTACCAACAGTCGCGAAGATCTGTCAGAGGTGGGGCGGTGTGGGTGGGCAGGACCGTTGGCGCCATGGATGGCGCCATCGAGCCCCCATGGATGGGTTCACGGCGTGTCCTGCCCACCCACACCGCCCCGCCATCCCACGGAATGCCGCTCTGGCTCTGGCTCTGGCTTTGGCCGTTGCATTGAGCAGGTGCAGGACTGCAAGCCCTGCCGAAACCCTCCCAACCATGACTGCAGTCACTTGCCCGCACGCGCCGCGCTGGCGAAAGTCGAGAAGTTGACGTGATCGGCTCGACCCATTGTCGGCCGCACGCAAGCGAGAGAGAGAAACGCTGTGCAACGACGTGAGTTCCTGGCTTTTTCCGGTCTGGGCCTGGCGGGCCTGCTGCTGCCGCATTCCCGTGCCATCGCCGCCGAGCAGTTGCTGGCCCCGGTCGACACCGCCCAGCGCAGGCGCCTGGCCGAGGTCGCGCTGGCCGCCGCACGCACCGCCAAGGCCAGCTACTGCGATGTCCGCATCGGCCGCTATCTCAACCAGTCGGTCATCACCCGCGAACACCAGGTCGGCAATGTGACCAACCGCGAATCATCCGGTGTGGGCGTGCGGGTGATCGTCAACGGCGCGTGGGGCTTCGCTGCAACCCATCAGCAGACCGAGGCCGCCGTGCGCGCCGCGGTCGAGCAGGCAGCGGCAATCGCCCGCGCCAATGCCGGCATCCAGACCCGGCCGGTACAGCTGGCGCCGACGCCGTCGGTCGGCGAAGTGCGCTGGCAGACGCCAGTGCGGAAGAACGCCATGGCGGTGCCGATCCAGGACAAGGTCGAACTGCTGCTGGCGCTCAACGCCGCCGCGCTGGATGCGGGCGCCGACTACATCAATTCCACGTTGTTCCTGGTCAACGAACAGAAGTACTTCGCCTCCAGCGACGGCTCGTTCATCGACCAGGACATTCACCGCATCTGGCTGCCGTTTACCGCCACCGCCATCGACAAGGCCAGCGGCAGGTTCCGTACCCGCGCCGGCCTCTCCTCGCCGATGGGCATGGGCTACGAGTTCCTCGATGGCGATGCGCGTGGAAAGGTCCAGCTGCCCGGCGGCATCACCGCCTACCGCGATTCCTACGACCCGGTCGAAGACGCCATCGCCGCTGCCCGCCACGCACGCGAGAAGCTGAAAGCACCGTCGGTGAAGCCCGGCAAGTACGACCTGGTGCTGGATCCGTCCAACCTGTTCCTGACCATCCACGAGAATGTCGGCCACCCGCTGGAGCTGGACCGCGTGCTTGGCTACGAAGCCAACTATGCCGGTACCAGCTTCGCCACGCTGGACAAGCGCGATGCCGGTTTCCGCTGGGGCAGTGACATCGTCACCTTCTTCGCCGACAAGACCCAGCCGGGCAGCCTCGGTGCGGTTGGCTACGACGATGAAGGCGTCAAGACCCAGCGCTGGGACCTGGTGCGCGACGGCATCCTGGTCGACTACCAGGCCACCCGTGACGAGGCCCATATCCTCGGCCGCAACGCCTCGCACGGCTGCAGCTACGCCGATTCCTGGTCCAGCGTGCAGTTCCAGCGCATGGCCAATGTCTCGCTGGCGCCCGGCAAGCAGCCGCTCAGCGTCGAGGACATGATCAAGGACGTGGAGAACGGCATCTGGATCCACGGCCGTGGCTCGTATTCGATCGACCAGCAGCGCTACAACGCGCAGTTCGGCGGCCAGCTGTACTACCAGATCAAGGACGGAAAGATCGCCGGCATGGTCGAGGATGCGGCCTACCAGATCCGCACGCCGGAGTTCTGGAACGCTTGTACCGCCATTTGCGATGAGCGCGATTTCCGCCTGGGCGGTTCGTTCTTCGACGGCAAGGGCCAGCCCGGCCAGGTCTCGGCGGTCTCGCACGGGTCGTCCACCACCCGCTTCAACGGCATCAACATCATCAACACCGCGCGCAGTCTCGGCGCATGAGCCCCCCCATCCTTCGACGTGGAGAGCAGCCTTGCAAAGACGTGACTTCCTGGCCCTGACCGGGCTTACCGCGGGCGGGCTGATCGTGCCCTCCTTCTTCGGCAAGGTGATCGCCGCCGAGCAGCTGCAGTCCAGCCTGGACCCGGCGTTGAAGAAGCGCCTGGCCGACGCCGCACTGCAGGCCGCACGCAGCGCCGGCGCCACCTACTGCGATGTGCGCATCGGCCGCTACCTGCGGCAGTTCGTGATCACCCGCGAGGACAAGGTGCAGAACGTGGTGAACACCGAGTCCACCGGCGTCGGCATCCGCGTGATCGTCAACGGTGCCTGGGGCTTCGCCGCCACCAATGCGCTGGGCACCGCCGAGGTGGCCAGGGCCGCGCAGCAGGCCGCAGCGATCGCCAAGGCCAACGCCGGCGTGCAGACCGCGCCGGTGCAGCTGGCCAAGGCGCCGGGTGTGGGTGAGGTGAGCTGGCGCACGCCGATCCGCAAGAATGCGATGGAGGTGCCGATCAAGGAAAAGGTCGATCTGCTGCTGGACGTCAACGCCGCGGCGATGGGCGCCGGCGCCAGCTTCGTCAATTCGATGCTGTTCCTGGTGAACGAGCAGAAGTACTTCGCCTCCACCGACGGCTCCTACATCGACCAGGACGTGCACCGCATCTGGGCGCCGATGACGGTCACCGCCATCGACAAGTCCAGCGGCAAGTTCCGCACCCGCGAGGGCCTGTCCTCGCCGATGGGGCTGGGCTACGAGTACCTCGATGGCGCCGCCGCCGGCAAGGTGCACAGCCCCAATGGCGTGGTCAACTACAGCACCTCCTACGACATGAAGGAGGACGCCGTCGCCGCCGCCAGGCAGGCGCAGGAAAAGCTGAAGGCACCGTCGGTGAAGCCGGGCAAGTACGATCTGGTGCTCGACCCGTCACACACCTGGCTGACCATCCACGAGTCGATCGGCCACCCGCTGGAGCTGGACCGTGTGCTCGGCTACGAAGCCAACTACGCCGGCACCAGCTTCGCCACCCTGGACAAGCGCGAACAGCAGTTCCAGTACGGCAGCGAGCTGGTCAACATCTTCGCCGACAAGACCCAGCCGGGCAGTCTGGGCGCGGTGGCGTACGACGATGAAGGCGTGAAGTGCAAGCGCTGGGACCTGATCAGCAACGGCAAGCTGGTGGATTACCAGACCATCCGCGACCAGGCCCACATCCTCGGCAAGAGCGAGTCCGACGGCTGCTGCTATGCCGACTCGTGGTCCAGCGTGCAGTTCCAGCGCATGGCCAACGTGTCGATGGCACCGGGCAAGAAGCCGCTGAGCGTGCCCGACCTGATCAAGGACGTGGAGAACGGCATCTACATCATCGGTGACGGTTCGTTCTCGATCGACCAGCAGCGCTACAACGCGCAGTTCGGCGGCCAGCTGTTCTACGAGATCAAGAACGGCCAGATCACCCGCATGCTGGAAGACGTGGCCTACCAGATCCGCACGCCGGAGTTCTGGAATGCCTGCACCGCCGTGGCCGACGAGCGCGACTACCGCCTGGGCGGTTCGTTCTTCGACGGCAAGGGCCAGCCGGGCCAGGTCTCGGCGGTCTCGCACGGTTCGTCCACCGCGCGCTTCAACGGCATCAACGTCATCAACACCGCACGCAGCCTCGGCTGATCGGTCAGGAGCCCTTACACCATGAGTATCTTCACCGAAGCCCAGGCCAAGGCCATCCTCGACAAGGTCATCGCCCTGTCCAAGGCCGACGAGTGCACCGCCGTGCTGTCCGGCACGATCAGCGGCAACATCCGTTTCGCGCTGAACAATGTCTCCACCAGCGGCATCGTCGACAACACCGAGCTGGCGGTCACCGTCGCCTTCGGCAAGCGCGTCGGCACCGCCTCGATCAACGAGTTCGACGACGCCGCGCTGGAACGCGTGGTGCGCCGTGCTGAAGACCTGGCGCGCCTGGCCCCGGAGAACCCGGAGTTCATGCCGGCCATCGGCAAGCAGAGCTACCGTCCCAGCCCGACCTTCAGCGAATCCACCGCCGCGATCGATCCGGCCTTCCGCGCGAAGGTTGCCGCCGATTCGATCGCCCCGTGCCGTGGCAACGGGCTCATTGCCGCCGGCTTCCTCGAGGACGGCCAGGGCTTCCAGGCGACCGCCAACAGCAACGGCAACTTCGCCTACCAGCGCACCACCAACTTCGATTACACCTGCACCGTGCGTACCGAAGATGGCCGCGGTTCGGGTTGGGTCGGCCGCAACCTGAAGGATGCTGCCGACTTCAAGGCCGACCAGGACATCCGCATCGCCATGCGCAAGGCCACTGAATCGGCCGAAGCCAAGGCGCTGGAACCGGGCAAGTACACGGTGATCCTGGAGCCGGCCGCGGCGGCAGGCCTGATCAGCTTCATGATGAACTTCTTCAGCGCACGCTCGGCCGATGAAGGCCGCAGCTTCCTGTCAAAAAAGGGTGGCGGCAACAAGCTGGGCGAGCAGGTCTACGACCCGCGCGTGACCATGATCGCCGACCCGTGGCATCCGGAGGCGCCGGTGCTGCCGTGGGACAACGAAGGCCTGCCGCGCGAACGCATGGCGATCATCGAGAACGGCAGGATCGCCAACCTGGACTACTCGCGTTTCTGGGCGCAGAAGCAGGGCAAGACCGCCAAGGCCTCGCCGGGCAACCTGCTGATGAGTGGTGGCGACAAGAGCACCGCCGAGCTGGTACGCGGCACCCAGAAGGGTATCCTGGTCACCCGCACGTGGTACATCCGCATGGTCGATCCGCAGACCGTGCTGCTGACCGGCCTGACCCGCGACGGTACCTTCTACATCGAGAACGGCCAGATCAAGCATCCGGTGAAGAACTTCCGCTTCAACGAATCGCCGGTGATCATGCTCAACAACATCGAAGAGCTGGGCAGGCCGGTGCGCGTGGCCGGTGATGAATCCAGCTTCGTGATGATGATCCCGCCAATGAAGCTGCGCGATTTCACCTTCACCTCGCTGTCCGACGCGGTCTGATGGATCGCCGGGCCTGCCTGCGCTGGTTGGCTGCTGCCGCTTCGGCGGCGGCGCTGCCGGCCTGGGCACAGGCAGGCCCGCGCAGTTCGCGCTACGACTTCTGGTTCACCCGCCTGCAGTACGACTCCGGTGACTGGGACGTGGACGCGCGCATGCCGTCCAACCTGATCACCTCGCTGATCGACTACACCTCGCTGCGCGTGGACCCGCAGGAGCACGTGGTGGCACTGGCCGACCCGCGCATGCTGGAAGCGCCGTTCTGCTACCTGGCCGGCCACACGCTGGTGGAGTTCAATGGCGCCGAGCGGCAGAACTTCGTGCGCTATGTGCGCAATGGCGGCTTCGTCTTCGTGGACGACTGCAACCACGACATCGATGGCCTGTTCGCCACCTCGTTCGAGGCGCAGATGGGTCGCCTGTTCGGCCCGAAGGCACTGCAGAAGCTGCCCAACAGCCACCCGCTGTACCGCAGCTTCTTCCGCTTCCCCGACGGCCCGCCCGCCACCAGTTTCGAACTCAACGGCTGGGGCGACGACCTGGTGCACGACTACCTGAAGGGCATCGAGGTCGATGGTCGCCTGGGGCTGCTCTACAGCAACAAGGACTACGGCTGCGAGTGGGACTACGACTGGCGCAACAAGCGTTTCCTGGCCGAAGACAACACCCGCTTCGGCGTCAACATCGTGATGTACGCGTTGAACAACTGATAGGACCTGCACGCCCATGACCTCCCCCGACCTCGATTCCCTGCTGCCGCGCCTGGATGCGCTGCGCGCCGCGCTTGCACGCGCAGTGGTGGGCCAGAACACCGTGGTCGAGCAGCTGCTGATCGGCCTGCTGGCCGGCGGCCACTGCCTGCTGGAAGGCGCGCCCGGGCTCGGCAAGACCCTGCTGGTGCGCTCGCTCGGGCAGGCGCTGGAGCTGCAGTTCCGGCGCGTGCAGTTCACCCCCGACCTGATGCCCAGCGACATCCTCGGCACCGAGCTGCTGGAAGAAGACCACGGCACCGGCCATCGCCATTTCCGCTTCCAGCAGGGCCCGATCTTCACCCACCTGCTGCTGGCCGACGAACTCAACCGTACCCCGCCCAAGACCCAGGCCGCACTGCTGGAAGCGATGCAGGAGCGCACGGTCAGCTACGCCGGCACCACCTACGCGCTGCCCGCGCCGTTCTTCGTGCTGGCCACGCAGAACCCGATCGAGCAGGCCGGCACCTACCCGCTGCCGGAGGCACAGCTGGACCGCTTCCTGCTGCACGTGCTGGTGGATTACCCCAGCGAAGACGAGGAGCGGCAGATCCTGGAACAGACCACCGGCGGTACCACCGACGCGGTGCCGAAGGTGATGGATGCCGAAGCGGTGACCGCACTGCAGGCGGCCGTGCGCCAGGTGCATGTCAGCCCCGATGTGCTGGCCTGGATCACCCGCCTGGTGCGTGCCAGCCGGCCGGGCGAAGGCGCACCGGCAGCGATCAACCAGTGGGTGAAGTGGGGCGCCGGTCCGCGCGCCGGCCAATCGCTGGTGCTGGCCGCCAAGGCCCGTGCGCTGCTGCAGGGCCGGTTTGCCGCCACCCGTGAGGATGTGCAGGCGCTGGCCGCACCGGTGATGCGCCATCGCCTGCTGCTGTCGTTCGCCGCCGAGGCCGAGCAGAAGCGTGCCGACGACGTGGTCGCTGCGCTGCTGCAGGCCGTGCCGTTCCCGGGTTGAGCCACGCGTGAACGCAGGTACGCCGTTGACCCTGCCACCGGAACTGCGTGCGCGCCTGCGCCTACTGCGGTTGCGGCCGCGCCTGGCCAGCGGGGCGAGCGGCATCGGCCAGCACGCCAGCCGCAGCCGCGGTGCCGGTCTCGAATTCGCTCAGTACCGAGCCTACGAGCCCGGGGACGAACTGCGCCAGATCGACTGGAAGCTGTACGCGCGCTCGGACCGCTTTTTCGTGCGCGAATCCGAACGCGAAAGCCCGATCACGGTCTGGCTGCTGCTCGATGCCACCGCCTCGGCCGGCCAGGCCGATCGCGCGGCACCGCAGCGCACGCGCCTGGACCACATGCGCGGCGTGGCCGCCTGCGTGGTGGAACTGGCGCTGCAGCAGGGCGACCGTTTCGGCCTGCTGGCGATCAATGGCGATGGCCTGCGGCTGGTTCCCGCGGCGAACGGCGCACGCCAGCGTGATCGCGTGCATCTGCAACTGCATGCCTTGCAGGCGCGCGGCGCCTGGCCCGCGCCTGATCGCCTGCGCCCGCTGTGGGAACGCGTGCGCCCGGGCGACCTGCTGCTGGCGATCGGCGACGGTTTTGACGAGGCCGGCATTGTGCTGCTGGAACAGCTGGCCAGCGCACGCCGCGAAGTGGCACTGCTGCAGATCCTCACCGCCGACGAGCGTGACTTCCCGTTCGACGCCGGCCACCGCTTCCGCGACCCGGAAACCGGCGAGGAACTGCTGGGCGACGGCGCGGCGATCCGCGCCGATTACCTGCAGCGCTTCGCTGACGCACGCAGCGCATTACGTGCGCGCCTGCAGGCCGGCGGCATCGCCAGTGCCACCGGCTGGCTCGACCAACCGTTGGACCAGCCGCTGCAAGCGCTGTTCGGCCGTGGGGGCGCTGCATGACCCTGCTGTTCCCGCTCGGGCTGGCCGCGCTCGCCGCAGGGCTGCTGCCGCTGCTGATCCACCTGGCCCGGCGCCATCCGTACACGCCACTGGATTTCGCTGCACTGCGCTGGCTGCGTGCACAGATCCGGCCGCGCCAGCGCATCCGCTTCGATGACTGGCCGTTGCTTCTGGTGCGGCTGATGTTGCTGGCTGCATTGGCCTTTCTGCTGGCACGACCTGCGTTGACCGGCCCTGCCCCTGTCCCCGCTGCCTGGACGGTAGTGGCACCTGGGATGGACGCCGCCGCACTGCGCGGCACCGCCGAAGAGGGCAACTGGCACTGGCTGGCACCTGGCTTCCCCGCCATCGATCAGGCACCACCGGCATCCAGCGCATCCCTGCCCAGCCTGTTGCGCGAACTGGACGCACAGCTGCCCGCGGGCACCGCGTTGACCGTGCACGTTCCCGATCCCCTGCCCGGCCTGGATGGCGCCCGCCTGCAGCTGTCGCGCGACGTGCAATGGCACACGCAGCCGATGCCGGTCACACCGCCGCAGACTGCAGCGGCATTGCCGCAGCTGCGCGCGCACGGCGGGGCATCCGCCACTGCCCAGCACTGGTTGAACGCACTGCGGCGCGCGTGGGGCGTGCAGGCAACGCTCGCTCCGCTGTCGGTGGATGCCCTGCCCGAACGCGGCGAGATCGGCGTGTGGAGCCGCAGCGATGCACTGCCGGCGAACTGGCAGGCGTGGCTGCGCGACGGCGGTCGTGTCATCACCGCCGGCAAGCCCGCTGCCGACGCCCGCATCCTGCTGCGCGACGCGGAGGGCGCACCGCTGCTGTGGCAACAACGCGTCGGCCACGGCTATCTGCTGGCGCTGCCGGGCGACTGGAATACCACGAGCAACGCCGCGCTGCGCGATCCGAAGTTGCCGCGTGCCCTGCTGCTGGCGCTGCAGCCACCCACGGCTCCGCGCCTGGGCGATGCACGTGACCAGGCACCGCAGCGGGCCGCATTGCCTGCTGCAACACCACCGCTGCGTGAGCCGACGCCTTGGCTGTTGCTGGCTATCGTGCTGCTGTTCGCCCTGGAACGCTGGATGGCCAGCAGCGCCCGCCGCAGGATGGCCGCATGAATACCTTGCAGCACGCCTGGCAACGTGCGCGCCGGCGCCGTGCGCTCATCACCCTGCTGCTGGGCCTGCCATGGGCGCTGGCTGCGGCGGGGCTGGCCCTGCGTCTGGCAGGTTTCGATATCGCCTGCGTCGTCGGTACGATCAGCCTGCTCGCGTGTGCGGGCTTCGCCACTGCGCATGCCCGCCAACTGGACCGGCAGTGGCTGCAACGCCACCTTGATGGCAGCGGTGCCAGCGAGGACAGTGCCGATCTGCTGTTCGCCGATGCCGCCACGCTCAATCCGCTGCAGCAGCGCCAGCGTGCGCATGTGCTGGCCACGCTGGAATGCGCGATGCCGGAGCTGCGTCCACACTGGCCGCCTGGGGCATTGGCGCTGTGCTGGATCGCGGGCCTGGCCATTGTTGTTCTGGCAGTCGGCTGGCCACGTTCGAACCCCGGTTCCGCGCCAGTCCGCACCTCAGCGCCAGGCAGCACGGCCGCCGCAGACCCGCTACGCCTGCAGTCCACCCGCCTGCGCATCGACGCACCGGCCTATACCGGCCAGGCCACGCTTACCCAGAATGCGCTGGACGCCAAGGTCGCCGCCGACAGCCGACTGTCCTGGTCGCTGCGCTTCGACCGCGCACCGGACAAGGCATGGCTGCAGTTCCACGATGGTCGCAGGTTGCCGCTGAGCGAGCACGAAGGACAGTGGCAGGCGCAGGATGTGGCACGCGCGCCGGTGCTGTACCGCGTGGTGAGCGAACCGGCACTGGCAGAGACCCGCCTGCATCGGCTGGACGTGGTGGCCGACCGTGCACCCAGCGTGCGCGTACTGGAGCCCACGGCCAGCCTGGTGCTGGGCACGCCGGGGCAACGACAGTGGGCACTGCGCTTCGAAGCCAACGACGATTACGGTGTCGCGGCGCAGGCAACGCTGTCGATCACCACCACCCAGGGCAGCGGGGAGAACATCACCTTCGTGAAGCGCGGCATCACGCTTGCCGGCAGCGGCGAAGCCACCGCGCGACGTTTCGCCCATACCCTGGATCTGGCTGCGCTGGGCGCGCAGCCCGGCAACGATGTGATCGCCCAGCTGGAGGTGCGCGACAATCACGCGCCCACGCCGCAGACCGGGCGCAGCAGCAGTGTGATCCTGCGCCTGCCCAGCGCCGAAGTCGCGCTCGGTGCAGAGCTCGAGGGCCGCATCAAGAAGACCCTGCCTGCGTATTTCCGCAGCCAGCGGCAGATCATCATCGATGCCGAAGCGCTGATCCGGCAGCGACGCAGCCTGGCCGACGAGGACTTCGTGAAGCGCAGCGATGCGATCGGTGTCGACCAGCGCATCCTGCGCCTGCGCTACGGCCAGTTCCTGGGCGAGGAAAGCGAAGGTGCACCGAAGCCACCGCCGACCAGCGACCTGCCCACCAGCGATACGCCGTCCGCCGGCGACCACGACGACGATCACGACCATGGCGCCGAGGCCGGCGCGCACGACGCGCATGACCATGATCACGGCGGCAAGCCGACCAATGCCGATACGCCACCGGTGTTCGGCAGCGACACCGACGTTCTCTCCGAGTATGGCCACACCCACGACCACGCCGAGGCGGCGACCCTGCTCGACCCGCAGACCCGCGCCACGTTGAAGGCCGCGCTGGACCAGATGTGGTCGGCCGAAGGTGAGCTGCGCCAGGGCCGCCCGCAGCAGGCGCTGCCATTTGCCTACAAGGCGCTGGGCTTCATCAAGCAGGTGCAGCAGGCCGAGCGCATCTACCTGGCCCGGATCGGGCCGGAGCTGCCACCCATCGATGAAAGCCGCCGGCTGGGCGGTGATCGCGCCGGACTGGCCAGTCGCGAACTGCCATTGGCCGCGCGCACCCCGCCCGATCCGGTCATCGTTGAAGCCTGGCAGCGCCTCGGTGATGACAACGGCGCACCGGATCTCGATGCGCTCGCGGCCTGGCAGCAGCGCAACGCGGCCTACCTGCCCGATGCATTGGATCTGGCTGCGGCCATCGAGCAGCTGCGCATCGAGCCCGACTGCATCGACTGTCGCCAGCGCCTGCGTGCGCAGCTGTGGCGCGCGCTGCAGCGTCCACTGCCGCAGGCGATGCGGCGCAGTGCGGCCGATGCGATGGGCCAGCGCTACCTCGATGCGCTGGAGGCGCAGCCATGACCGCCACCAGCCTGAACCTGTGGATTGCGCTGGCACTCACTCTGGTCGTGGTCATCGCCAGCGTGCGCCAGTTGCGTGGAAGCACAATGCACCCTGGCCGCCGGTGGAGCGTGATCGCACTGCAGGTCATCGTCGCCACGCTGCTGTACTTCTGCCTGATGCCGCCCACCCGCCAGCAGCCCGCAGGCGGGCTGGTCGTGCTTGGCGTCGATGCCGGCAAGGCCGGCGCACCCCCGGCCAGCGAAGGCCAGCTGTTGCTGTTGCCCGAAGCTGCCGATGTGCCCGGCGCACAGCGCGTTCCCGACCTGGCCACCGCGCTGCGCCAGCATCCGGCCGCCACGCTGACGCTGGTCGGTGCAGGCCTGGCCGCACGTGACCGCGACGCGCTGCTGCCACCGGATATACGTTGGCAGGCTGCACCGGAGCCGCGCGGCTGGATCGCGCTGCAAGCACCGGCCGATGTGGCCCCCGGTGCACGCTTCGAAGTACTGGCCCAGGCGCGTGGCGCGGCAAAGGCCAAAGCAGAACTGCTCGACCCGGCCGACAGCGTAGTCGATCGCACGGACGTTGCCGACGACGGCCGCGTGCAGCTGAGCGGCATCGCCCGCGCCGAAGGCCGCAGCGTGTTCAAGCTGCGCCTGCTCGATGCCGACGGCCATGTGGTGGACAGCGTCCCGGTGCCGCAGCAGACCCTGCCGGCCGCACCGCTGCGCCTGCTGGTGCGCGCCAGTGCGCCGGGCCCAGAGCTGAAGTACCTGCGCCGCTGGGCGGCCGATGCCGGCATCCGTGTGCAGGTGCAGGCGGATGCCGGGGCCGGACTCAGCATCGGCGATGGCGCGGTGGCGATTGATGCAGCATCGCTCACGCGCAGCGATCTGCTGCTGCTGGACGAGCGCAGCCTCGCGGCATTGAGTGCAGGCCAGCTGGCCACCGTGCGCCAGGCACTGCGCGATGGACTGGGCGTGCTGGTACGCAGTGCGGGCGCACCTTCGGCCAGTGCGCGCCAGCGCCTCCGCGATCTGGGCCTGCCCGTGCAGGGCGATGGCAGCAGCCGCACCCTTGAACTTCCCGGCGATGGCGAAAGCGCGATCCTCGCCGCACGCCGTGGCCCACTTGCCGCCGGCACGTTGCCGACCGGCTACGGCGAAGAGGCCGATCGCAGCTCGCACAGTGCCGCGCTGCCTTCGCTGGAAGCACTGGCGTTGCAGCCGCCGGGCAGCAACGCGCTGCTGCACGATCGTGCCGGCAATGCCATCGGTGGCTGGCGCGCGGTCGGCAAGGGCCGCATCGGCCTGCTGCCCATCACCGACAGCTGGCGTTGGGTGCTGGCCGGCCGCGATGACCACCACGGCGAACTCTGGAGCGACGCGGTGGCCACGTTGGCACGCGCGCAGGACAGCGCTGATGCACTGTGGTCACCGCAGCCGATCGCCTGGGCAGGTGAACGACAGGCGCTGTGCGGTGTGCAGGCACCACTGCAGGCCTTCAACAAACGCGGCGACGACGTGCCCCTGATCGTCGATGGCACGGCGTCGGCGCTGCGCTGCGCCGGCTGGTGGCCCCGTGAGGCAGGCTGGCAACGCCTGCAGCATGGCGACAGCGTTGTCTGGCGCTACGTGTTCGACCCGAAGGATGCACCGACGCTGCATCGACAGGTGATGATCGATGCGACCACGCGGGCGTTGGCTGCCAGCACGCTGGCAGACGCGTCGGTGGTGCAACCCGTGCCGGGCTCGCGCTGGCCGTGGTGGCTGGCGTTCGTGCTGTGCGCCTCGCTGCTGTGGTGGCTGGAGCGGCGGCGCTGACCGCATCGATTGAATCGCGGGCAGCACCCACGCGTGGCGTGGATCTACTGGCCCCAATCCTCATGCGCCATTCAACGTTTTCCGGCGCGCCGGTACACACCGTTGAAACGCACGTTCATGCCACCGCATTCGCTGTTGTCGGCCACGATCAGCACCTCACCCAGCGAGTGCACGCGAACCCGGCACGTGTCCTCGGCGAACTCGACATCGGCACCCTGCGGTATGGCACGCGCTTCCACCTGGCCCAGGTTCGGCCCATACGGGCGCTGCTCCGGCGTGGGGTTGGCGGAGGGCCAGTAGGCGTCCCCCTCCACATGCAGTTGCCCACCCTGCACGGTGATGCGCAGGCCGTTGTCGCCGTCCTTCCAGTTGCCCGCCCAGTCCTGCAGCGTGGGCACGGCTACCGGCAACGGTTGCAGCTTGCTGCGGTCCACCCAGCCGGCGCTGCCGCCCACCTTGTTCGGGAAGAACGCGCAGCGGTAACGGCCCAGGTCGCGACCGGTCACCACCGTATCGCCGTTGACCACATAGCTGCGCTGGCGGCAGGCCGGTTCGCCCTTGGCGGGGCAGCCATCCATGTCGCCGAGCAGGTACAGGCGCGGTACGTCGACCACCCGCGCCAGCGCGAACCGGCTCTGTTCGGAGGGGAATGCGCCATTGCGGCAGGCGCCGCCATCGGCGATATCGGACGCGAAGGCGGAGGCCGGCAGCAACGCGGCCAGCAGGCAGAACGAACGCAGGGACATGACAGCATTACCGGTGGGGGGCCAGCAGCATATACCGGCCTACTTCACTGGCGCTGTGTCGCCGGCATCCTGCTCCTGTGAGAACCGCAGCGCGCGCTGCTGCTGTTCGGCGCTGAGCTCTGGCGGTGGCCGCGCCACGGCCGCCTGGATCTGGTCCGGCCCGCCGGTGAGTTTGTTGATGCCTTTGGCTGCCGCCATCACACCCTTGACCACGCCCATCATGATGTAGCCACCGCCCATGCTGACCTGCTCCGGCGATGGCGGTTCGCTCCAGTCGCGGCTGAAGCGGTTATCGCCGAACTTCACGGGGTTCTTGAAGCGGTACAGGTCCAGCGGCTCGTCATCGGGCTTGAGCGCACGCACTTCGCCAAGGGTGGTGACGTTGTCCTGCGGCAAGGTGGTGGAGATCGGTGCGGTGGGGGCGGGCGGCGCATCTGCAGGGGGAACGGGTGCAGGATCGGATACCGCCACCGGCGCGGCCTGCTGCGCCTGTGCGATGCCGGCCAGCAGCATGCCGGCCAGGAGTGCTCCCTGCGTTCCACGTCGTGCCACAGCCATCCACCCTGTTGGTTGCGTCCAGCGCCCAAGCATACGGATGCCGGCTTCAGATTTCGTTGCTGCACTGGCAGCTGTTCAGCCAGGGGGATGCGGCGGCGCCACGGGACGCGAGCACTGAACGGTTCACGCCCTCCGTGTGCGATGTCTCACATCCTGAG
The DNA here is from genome assembly GCF_049384845.1 of Stenotrophomonas sp. CASM101. Classification (NCBI taxonomy): domain Bacteria; kingdom Pseudomonadati; phylum Pseudomonadota; class Gammaproteobacteria; order Lysobacterales; family Lysobacteraceae; genus Stenotrophomonas; species Stenotrophomonas sp. CASM101. The sequence continues at coordinate 106,159 of NZ_JBMRFR010000005.1, forward strand.
ACGTGGATGTGGTGCCATGTGATCCCTCGCAATCCGTCCCCGCTTCCTCTTCCATGGCCTACGAACTCGCCAAGCGCACCGCTGACGCCGAGCAGAAGCTCGCCACCCGCGACGGCCTGCCCGCCCGCGACGGCGCCCTGCTCAGCGCGCGCCTGCAGCGCCGCTACCAGGACCGCATCACCGGCAGCTTCGCCATTCCCGGCCGCGAAGGCCGCTACGCGCCCATTCCCAGGTCGGTGCCGCCGGCCCTGGCCGCGGCCCTGAAGGCACGCGGCATCGAGCAGCTCTACAGCCACCAGGCCGAGGCCTGGGAGGCCAGCCAGCGTGGTGAGCACGTGGCCATCGTCACCCCCACCGCCAGCGGCAAGTCGCTGTGCTACACCCTGCCCGTGGTCAGCGCGGCGATGCAGGACAAGGCCAAGGCGCTGTACCTGTTCCCGACCAAGGCGCTGGCACAGGACCAGGTGGCCGAGCTGCTGGAACTCAACCGTGCTGGCGATCTGGGCGTCAAGGCCTTCACCTTCGATGGCGATACCCCGGGTGATGCGCGCCAGGCGATCCGCCTGCATGGCGACATCGTGGTGTCCAATCCGGACATGCTGCACCAGGCGATCCTGCCGCATCACACCAAGTGGGCGCAGTTCTTCGAGAACCTGCGCTACATCGTCATCGACGAAGTACACACCTACCGCGGCGTGTTCGGCAGCCACGTCACCAACGTGCTGCGCCGGCTCAAGCGCATCTGCGCGTTCTACGGCGTGCAACCGCAGTTCATCCTGTGCTCGGCCACCATCGGCAACCCGCAGGCACATGCCGAGGCGCTGATCGAGGCGCCGGTCACCGCCATCACCGAATCCGGCGCGCCCAGCGGGCCGAAACAGGTGCTGCTGTGGAACCCGCCGGTGATCAATCCGGACCTGGGCCTGCGCGCCTCGGCGCGGTCGCAGAGCAACCGCATCGCGCGCATCGCGATCAAGTCCGGGCTGAAGACCCTGGTGTTCGCGCAGACACGCCTGATGGTGGAAGTGCTGACCAAGTACCTGAAGGACATTTTCGACCACGACCCGCGCAAGCCGCCGCGCGTCCGCGCCTACCGCGGTGGCTACCTGCCCACCGAGCGGCGTGAGACCGAGCGCGCGATGCGTGCCGGCAACATCGACGGCATCGTCAGCACGTCGGCGCTGGAACTGGGCGTGGATATCGGCAGCCTGGACGTGGTCATCCTCAATGGTTACCCCGGCAGCGTGGCCGCCACCTGGCAGCGCTTTGGCCGTGCCGGTCGCCGCCAGCAGCCCGCGCTGGGGGTGATGGTGGCCAGTTCGCAGCCGCTGGACCAGTACGTGGTGCGGCATCCGGACTTCTTCGCCGAGGCCTCGCCCGAGCACGCGCGTATCGCGCCGGACCAGCCGCTGATCCTGTTCGACCATATCCGGTGCGCGGCCTTCGAGCTGCCGTTCCGGGTCGGCGATGGCTTCGGCCCGATCGATCCGGAGGTATTCCTGGAAGCGCTGGCAGAGACCGAAGTGATCCACCGCGAAGGCGAGCGCTGGGAATGGATTGCCGACAGTTATCCCGCCAATGCGGTCAGCCTGCGCGCGGTGGCCGACGGTAACTTCGTGGTGGTCGACCGCAGCGATGGCCGCCAGCAGATCATCGCCGAGGTCGATTACTCCGCCGCCGCACTCACCCTGTACGAAGGGGCGATCCACATGGTGCAGTCCACCCCGTACCAGGTGGAGACGCTGGACTGGGAGGGCCGCAAGGCCTACGTCACCCGTACCCACGTGGACTACTACACCGACAGCATCGACTTCACCAAGCTCAAGGTGCTGGACCGTTTCGACGGCGGCGTGGCCGGCCGTGGCGATTCGCACCATGGCGAAGTGCATGTAGTGCGGCGCGTGGCCGGCTACAAGAAGATCCGCTACTACACCCACGAAAACATCGGCTACGGCCCGGTGAACCTGCCCGACCAGGAACTGCACACCACCGCAGTGTGGTGGCAGCTGCCGCAGGCACTGCTGCTGCGCGCGTTCGCCAGCAGGCAGGATGCGCTCGATGGCTTCCTCGGTGCGGCGTATGCGCTGCACATCGTCGCCACCGTGGCGGTGATGGCCGATGCGCGCGACCTGCAGAAGTCGGTCGGCAACGGCGATGGTTCCTGGTTTGCGATCGCCGACCAGAGCGGCCGTGGCCAGTTGCGCGGCAGCGGGGGTGATCCTGGCGTTGTCGAACTGCTGCAGGAATTCGTGCCCACTGTGTATCTGTATGACAACTTCCCCGGTGGCGTCGGCCTCAGCGAGCCGTTGTGGCAACGCCAGGCGGAGCTGGTGCAGCGCGCGCGTGAACTGGTGCAGCGCTGCGACTGCAAGGCTGGCTGCCCGGCCTGCGTAGGTCCGGTGCTGGCCGCGCAGGAAGACGATGAGACTTCGCCGCGCACGCTGGCGCTGCGCGTGCTCGACCTGTTCGATGCCGACGCCTGCCAGCATGTGCCCGACGTGGTGATCACCACGCGCGAGCCGATGGAGTTGCTGGCACCGTGAGCCTGAGCCTGGACAAGCTGCGCCTGCTGCGGAAGCAGGCCGGCGACCCGAAGGCGATCACACCGGCCGCGCCGGACGCGCCCCCTGCGCCACCGGCGCCCGTGGCCGCCAACGATGCGCGGCAACCACCGGCCGAACGTTCGGTGTTCGCCTGGGTCGAACAGGAAATCCGCCACAAGCCGACCGGCGCTGCGGCCTCCGCACCGGCACCCGTACCGCTGCGTCGGCCGGAAGTAGGCAGCCTGCATCGCCTGCTCGGCCTGCGCTCCCGCGGCAGTGCCACGCCGGCACGCGCCAGCGCACAGGATCGTCAGCTGCCCGGCGAGGAGATCGCACCGGGCCTGTTCCTGATCGAATCGCTGCAGCCGCAACCAATCCCGACCACCCCGCTGTCATTGGCCTTCGCCAAGCGCGAGGACCAGCACGTAGCTGCGCGCGACCTGCTGTTCTTCGATACCGAGACCACCGGCCTGGCCGGTGGCACCGGCACGCGTGCCTTCATGATCGGCGCGGCCGACTGGTACGTGTGCCCGCAGCGTGGCGAAGGCCTGCGCATCCGCCAGCTGCTGATGTCCACCATGGCTGCGGAAGAAGCGATGCTGGCCACCTTCGCCAGCTGGCTGCAGCCCTCCACCGTGTTCTGCAGCTACAACGGCCGCAGCTACGATGCGCCGCTGCTGAAGGCGCGCTACCGGCTGGCGCGCCAACGCGATCCGATCACCGCGCTGGACCACGTCGACCTGCTCTACCCCACCCGTCGCCGCTATCGCGGCACCTGGGAGAACTGCAGGCTGTCCACCATCGAGCGCCAGCTGCTGCGCGTGGTGCGCGAGGACGACCTGCCGGGCTCGGAGGCACCGGGAGCATGGTTGCGCTTCCTGCGTGGCGGCGACGCCGTGAACCTGCGCCGGGTGGCCGATCACAATCATCAGGACGTGGTGACGCTGGCCTTGCTGCTGCAGCGGCTGGTGCGCGAGGAACAGCGCGAGCGCGAGACACTGGCGCTGGTCGGGCAGTAATGACACGGGGCAGCGTTGACATGCCCTGACGGTGGCAGCGGTGACACTGCCGCCACCATCCACGCCTGGAGCTCGACGATGCGCCTCAATCCGCTTGCCCTGCTTGCCATCCTGCCACTGGCCGCCTGCAGCCACGCCGGCAGCAGCACCGCCCCCGATCCCGCGCCAGCGCCCGTGGCCGACGCCGCGCACGAATGCAGGCCGGAGGCGCTCGAGGCCTTCACCGGCAAGACGGCTGACGAAGCCACCATCAAGAAGCTGGTGGCCGCCAGCGGCGCGCGCAATGCACGGGTGGTCAAGCCTGGCATGGCGGTGACCATGGACTTCCGCCAGGACCGCGTGACCGTGCAGGTGGATGCGCAGAACCGCATCGAGCGCGCCAGCTGCGGTTGATCGACCCGGGGTGGTGCCGGCCAGCGGCCGGCACTACCGATCAGAGTTGCTCGGCCTTGCCGCTGGCCAGTGCACGCGCGATCACCTGCTGTGCCTGCTGCGATGCCTGCGCATGCACGCGTGCCTGGCGCTCGCCCAGCGCGGCCTGCTGGCTGCCCAGTGCCGTCTGGCGGCTGGCCAGTTCAGACTGCTGGTTGGCCAGACGCCGCATGTCACGGGTGCGGCCGGACTGCGTGGCCTCGCTGCGGGCTTCCTGCATCGCACGACGTGCCTCGGCGGCGGCCTCGCGTGCAGCCTCACGCGCAACGGCCATATCGCCGGTTGCACCGCGCGCTGCCTTCGCCGCTTCCGCGGCGGCCTCACGGTTGATGTCGTGGGCGGCCATCGCATTGCGTGCAGCCTCGGCGGCAATCAGTGCGATGCGGCGCGACTCCTCGCCCTGCAGGCGGCTCATCTCACCCATCTGCCTGCCGAGTTCGCCCTGCTGGCGACCCAGCGCACTCTGCTGGCGGCCCAGTTCGCTCTGCTGGCGACCCAGCTCTGCGGCACCACTGTAGGCACGCTGCAGGCTCTGGATCAGCATCGGGTCGCGCACCACATAGCGCTTGTCGCCCTGGCGGAACCACAGCGCCGGGCCCTTGCCGAGCTGCCTGCGGGCCACCGTCACGTCGTCCATGCCGCCGTTGGCGAAAGTCGAATCACCATCGACCAGCACAAAAGCCTCCCGGGGCGACTTGCCCAGGTCCAGGCGGCCGTAGGTGGTGATGGAGCGGGCGGCCGACACCGTGCCTTCATCGTCTTCGGCCATGCCGGTGGAATCGTCGACGTCGGCCACGTCGGCATCGTCGGGCCCGGTCGCGTCAGCAGGTTCGGCCGGGGCTGCCGGTGCGGCAGGTGCCGCTGGGGCAGCCGCGGCCGCCGGCGGTGCGGACGGTGCTTCCGGGGCCTTAGGCGGTGGCGGCGCCACGGCCTTCGGCGCGGCCGGAGGGGCGGGCGGGGCGGGCGGCACCGGCGCTGCGACCAGCCGCATCGGCGCCACGCCCACCACCACCACCGCAGCGGTCAGCGCCACCGCCAGCAGACGCGGGCAGGACCGGGGCGACTGCAGCGAAAGCAGGCGACGCTTGAGGCTGGTGGTGCTCGGTGCGGCGCTGGCCACGCCCAGATGCGGCTGCGGGGCCACGCCCAACTGCAGCAACAGGCGGCCATAGGCCTGGCGGCTGGCGCCATGTTGGCCAACCACCGCTGCATCCACCGCTTCCTCGCGCGCCTGTGCATATTCACGCACCGACAGGCGCAGCAGCGGGTGGAAGAAGAACAGGTGCTGGGCCAGTGCAGGCAGCAGGCCCCATTGCAGGTCACGCCGCTGCAGGTGCTGCAGTTCGTGGGTCAGGGCCAGGTCCAGCGCATCGCCCTGCAGGGCATTGTCGCCGGCCGGCAGCAGCAGCACCGGGCGGAACGGCCCGACCAGCTGCGGTGCGTCCACCTGCGTGCTCATCCACAACCGCGGCGCAGGACGCACGCCGTGCGCATCGGAGGCCAGCTGCAGCGCCTGTACCAGCGCCTCGACCTCGCAGGGATAGGCCGCAGCCAGCAGTGCGCGGCAGCGGCGCCACTCACCCAAGGTGCGCAGCGCCATCAGCAGCACGCCGGATGCCCACAGCGCAGCCAGTGCAACGGCCCACCACGCCACTGCCGGCACGTCCGCTGCAGGCATCGGCATCGCGGCCAGCAACTGTGCCGAGGCCTCCGGGGCCAGCGGGTAGACCATGTCAGCGGCCACGTCGGTTGCGGTCATCGCCACCGCCTGCGGGGCCGGCAGCCAGGGCAACTGCAACGGCTGGCTCCAGAACAGGCCGAGCACGGCCTGCAGCGAGACCAGCCACCACAGGCGGCAGCGGGTGGCCGCCGACAGCGACGGCAGCACGCGGCACAGGCCGTACACCAGCGCCACCAGCAGTACGGTCTGCAGGCTCGTCCAGCCCAGCCGTTCCAGCATCGGGATCAGCATCGTGGTGTCCATGGCTCAGCCCTCGTGGCGACGCGATTGGAGTTGGGCGACCAGCGCTTCCAGCTCGGCCAGCTCGTTGTCGCTGACCTGCTGGCGCTGCGACAGGTAGGCCACGAACGGCGACACCGAGCCCTGCAGGGTGTTGTCGACGAACTGGGCCACGGCACCCTGCAGCACGCTCTGCGGGCCACGGGTGGCCTGGTAGCGGTAGACGCCGTCCTGCTGCCGGCGCTGAAGATACCCCTTCGCCCGCAGCCGCTCCATCATCGTCAGCACGGTGGAACGGGCCAGGCCTCGGGCCTCTCCATACCCACTGGCGACCTCGCCGACGCTGGCCGGCGCATGTTCATCGATGTACTGCAGCAGGGCCAGCTCCTGGTCCCCGATGGTCTTGCCACGCATGACACCACTCCCTTGACTACACGTGTCGCCACTGTCAGCTTGACGACAGCTGTAGTCAACCCCCCGGAAGTCATGGGCCGACGAACGGTAGCGGCGCCGAGCACTTAAACCTTTGGCGCGCTGTCCGCATCCGATTCGCAACGCCCGCTGGAATTCCGCATGTTCCGTCCAATGCTCCGAGTCGTGCTCATGCTCATCAGTGCCCTGCCCTTCACCGCCGTCTCTGCCAGCCAGGACCATGCCAACGACCAGACCCGCCGCCTGATCCGCCAGATCATGATGCAGCAGCGCATCCCCGGGCTGCAGGTCGCGGTGGTCAAGGACGGGCAGATCGTGCTGTCCGAGGCCTACGGCCTGGCCAACGTCGAGAACGGCGTGCTTGCTTCGCGCCACACCCGCTTCCCGCTCAACTCGGCCACCAAGGCGTTCACCGGCGTGGCCGCCGCGCAGCTGGCGCAGGAGGGGCGATTGGATCTGGACGCGCCGGCCTCGCGTTACCTGGATGATCTTCCACCAGCGTGGAGAGACGTACGCGTACACCAGCTGCTGGCGCATACCTCCGGCCTTCCGGACATCCTTGATGCGAACGGGCTGTTGGGCGCTGGCTCAGAAGCGCAGGCGTGGGCGGCCGTCACTGCGCAGCCGGTCGAAGCCGAACCCGGGCAGCGCTTCGCCTACAACCAGACCAACTACGTTCTTCTGGCACGGATCATCGCGAAGCAATCCGGCATGCCCTACGAACGTTTCCTCGCCACCGGCCAGTTCAGCAGCGCGCGCATGGCCCGCACCACCTTCGGCGACAGCTACGACCTGATTCCGGATGCGGCGACGATGTACAGCCTGGCCCCGCGTGCCACCGACGCGGCCGATGCACCGCCACGCCTGTCGCATTGGTTCTACGACATACCGCCTTCGCTGTGGGCCGGTGGCGGCATCCTCACCACCGCCGACGACACCGCGCGCTGGCTGGCCGCGCTGACCGAAGGCCGCCTGCTGCCGGAGGCGGCCCTGCGGCGGATGTGGAGCGCAGAGCGCTTGGCGGATGGCCGTGCCGGCCCGTGGGCGGAGGGCTGGCCGGTACTGCGCGCATCGCCCGACCTGCAGGTGGCAGGTATCGGCGGTGCGCGTGCGGCGTTCGTGGTCTATCCCGAGCGCGGCGTGGCGGTGGTGGTGCTGACCAACCTGGTCGGTGCCAATCCGCAGCAGTTCATTCCACGCATTGCCGATCTCTATGCGCCTGCGGTGACCGTGCCCTGAGGCTGCCGGCCAGCGGCCGGCAGCCCCGTCTCACCCACGTGGACCGCCCATCACCGGCAGGATCACCCCGCTGATGTAACTGGCACAGGCCGGAGAGGCCAGGAACACATAGGCGGGCGACAGTTCCTCGGGCTGTGCGGGCCGGCCCATGTCGCTGTCCTTGCCGAACTGGGCGACGTCCTCGGCCTGCTTGTCGGCCGGGTTCAGCGGCGTCCACACCGGCCCCGGCGCCACGCAGTTCACCCGGATGCCACGTGGCAGCAGCTGGCTGGCCAGCGACTTGGTGAACGCATGGATCGCGCCCTTGGTGGCCGAGTAGTCGATCAGCGCCTTGCTGCCGAAGATGCCCGTTTCCGAACCGGTGTTGATGATGCTGGCGCCCTCGCCCAGATGCGGCAGCACCGCGCGCGCCATCTGGATGTAACCGCCGATGTTGGTCTGCAGGGTCTCCTGCAGGTGCGCGTCTTCCAGGTCTTCCAGCCGCTCGCAGTGCAGCTGGAACGCGGCGTTGTTGACCAGGATGTCGATGCCGCCGAACGCCTTGGCCACCTGCTTCACCGCTTTGTCGCAGAAGCGCGGATCGCGCACGTCACCGGCGATCACGATGCAACGGCCGCCTTCGCGCTCCACGTGCTGGCGGGTGATGTCCGCGTCCTCGGCCTCGTCCAGGTGCAGCACGGCCACGTCCGCGCCTTCGCGTGCGAACAGCACCGCCACCGCACGGCCAATGCCGGAGTCGCCACCGGTGACGATCGCACGCATGCCCTGCAGCTTGCCGCTGCCCGCGTAGTCGGGTGCAAGGAAGCGGGGCGCCAGCTCCAGTTCGTGCTCATGCCCGGGCTTGGCCAGCTGCTGCGCCGGCATCGCCTCCGGCTGGCGCCGTGCGCCGGCCTGGGTCGCGGTCTTCTTCGTGGCCTTGCTGGCCGCCCGGGCGTCCTTGGCCTTCTCCTGGTCCTGCAGGCGCCGCTGCCGGGCCGCGACGCGTGCTGCCCGCGGATCGCTGGCGGCCGCCTTGCGGGTCGCGGTCTTCACTACTCGCGGGCGATCGGGGTCGGCGACCGCCTTGGCCGGGGTGCTGCCTTTACGCACTTTCGGCGATGCCTTTCGGCGGGCCGGTGTCTTCTTGGTGGTGGCCATGCAGGTCTCCTCGGGAGGGAACGGGGCTGCCGGCCAGCGGCCGACACTACCGGGGGGGCGGCGCGCGCCGCACCTGCAGTCTCTCTACGCACGCTGTTGGCGGCAGTGAGCGCGCCGTGTCCACGATGTGCACGGCATTCATTCCGCCACCACGTGCGCCGTCGCACCCTGCACGCAACCACACAGGGAACGCCTCCATGAAACATGCCATCGCCACCGCCGCCGTCTGCTTTGCCCTCGCCGCCTGCAGCAGCACACCGATGGCCCAGGTGCAGCCGATCGACGGCGTGATTTCCGGCCAGTGCCACAGCGACAGGGTGCGCGGCGCGGTGGGCCTGGCCGCCTCGGACGCCACTGTGGCCCGTGCACGCGTGGACAGCGACAGCCTGCACGTGCGGGTCCTGCGCCACGACGGCCCGCGGGTGCCACCGGCCAGCGAAGGCGGCGACCGCCTGACCATCGAGAAGGGCCGCACCAACAATATCGTCGCGATCTACTGCGGCTGACGACTGCGGCTGAGCCGGCGTGCCCTGCGCAGCACGCGCAGGGTGGCCTGCTCCCACTGGCGCGGCCCGCGCAGGCCGGCCAGCGTGGCCAGTTCACCGCGCTCCCAGCCGACGAACACGCACGGGTCGATATAGGCCTTGCGGCACACCGCCGGCGTGTTGCCCAACCGGGCCGCCACCTGGCACACCACGCTGCGCTGTGCCTGCGCCAGCGCACGCTGGCTGGCCGGTTCCGGCAGCTCGGTGGCAGCAAACGCCTGCACCGCCGCGACGGTCCCGCCCCAGGTGCGGAAATCCTTGGCAGTGAAGTCCTCGCCCATCACCTCGCGCAGGTAGTCGTTCACCGCACCGGAGTCGACCGGCTGCAGCGCACCGTCGTCATCGCGGTACTGGAACAACGCCTGCCCCGGCAGCTGCTGCAGGCGCCGCACCAGCAGCCCCAGCCTGCGATCGCCCACGGTCACCTCCTGCAGCTGCCCGGACTTGCCGCGGAAACGCATGCGCACCCGGCCGCCACGCAGCAGCTCCAGATGACGGTTACGCAGTGTGGTCAGTCCGAATGACCGGTTCTGCTGCGCATAGGTCTCATTGCCGACCCGCACCAGGGTGTCGGCCAGCAACGCGACCACCATGGCCAGCACCTTTTCCTTAGGGAAACCCGGCCGTTTCAGATCCCGCGACAACCGCCGCCGCAGCGTGGGCAAGGCCTCGCCAAAGGCGATGATGCGGTCGAACTTGCCGGCGTCGCGCTCCTTCGCCCAGTCGGGGTGGTAACGGTACTGCTTGCGCCCGCGCGCATCGCGGCCTGTGGCCTGCAGGTGGCCGTTGGCGTGGGCGCAGATCCACACCGCGGTGTAGGCCGGTGGAATCGCCAGTGCGCGGATGCGTTGCAGGGTGGTGGCGTCGCGTATCGCGTGGCCATCAGCATCGCGGTAACTGAAACCTTTTCCGGCGCGGCGCCGGCTGATGCCCGGCTGGGTGTCGTCGACATAGCGCAGGCCGGCCGCGCGCGCGGCCTGTCGTTCGGGAGTGGAGGCGGTCGGCATGCCAGTAGTGTCGCGGTCGCCGTGCCGCGATCCTGTCGATAACACAAGACAAACACGTGAGGGCCGGTTCGCCGCTATGCTCGGGTCTTCACAACCCCTTCCGGAGTCATGATGTCGTTCCCGATTCGCGCCCGTTCGCTCTCCGCCCTGCTGCTGCCGGCCGTGCTGGCCTTGACCGCCTGCCAGGCACCGGCGCTGGATGAACAGGATTCGGCCACGGCCCACGCCCAGCAGGCGGCCGAAGCCGCCAAGGCACCGGCCGACGAAGCCGGCAAGGCCATCGAGGCGCCGCCGGTCGGCACCTGCGATGCCAGCCAGGTGCAGAGCCTGGTCGGCCAGGCCTACACCGATGGGCTGGGCAAGCAGGCGCAGGAAGATGCAGGCGCCAGCCAGGTACGCGTGCTCAAGCCCAATGATGTGGCCACGATGGAGTTCCTCGGCGACCGCCTGAACATCGAGGTGGACGCCAAGGGCGCCATCAGCGGCGTGCGCTGCGGCTGAGTCCCGCCCCGCGCCGGCACGGGGTTGCCGGCGCGTTCTGTTGCACCTGCAACCGTGTATTGCGGCGTTGCAGCAACCTGTGATCTAGTCGAGGCATCCGGTGGCCTCACGATGCGCTCCAGGGAATGAGCGGGGACGAGTGTCGCCGCCAACCCTATACGCATCGAGGTAGAGATGGCCCCCCGCAACCGCCAAGGGCTTTACGGCCCGCGCTCCGAGCGCGATGCCTGTGGATTTGGCATGGTCGCCCAGCTCGACGATCAACCATCGCGCCTGTTGGTTGATACCGCCATCGCCGCGCTTTCGCGCATGACCCACCGTGGCGGTGTTGCCGCCGATGGCCTGACCGGTGATGGCTGCGGCCTGCTGCTGCGCCGCCCCGATGCGTTTCTGAAACTGCTGGCCAGCGAAGCCGGCATCGCCACCGCCGCGCGTTTCGCCGCCGGCCTGGTATTCCTGCCGCACGACGCCGACGCGGCGCAGGCCTGCCGCGCGCAGCTGCAGGCGCAGGTGGAAGCGGTGGGCTGCAAGGTCGCTGGCTGGCGCGAGGTACCGACCGACGACAGCGTCTGCGGCCAACTGGCGCGCGACACGCTGCCGCGCATCGAGCAGGTGTTCGTCGATGCGGGGGTTGGCCAGGATGATGCCGGCTTCGCGCTGGCGTTGTTCCTGGCCCGCCGCCGCAGCGAACAGCAGCTGCGCGATCACGCCGACTTCTACGTCACCACGCTCACCCCGGATGCGATCAGCTACAAGGGCATGGTGCTGCCGGACAAGCTCAGCCGCTTCTTCCCGGACCTGCAGCGCCGCGAGCTGGCCTCCAGCGCGATCGTGTTCCACCAGCGATTCTCCACCAACACGCTGCCGCGCTGGCCACTGGCGCACCCGTTCCGCATGCTCGCCCACAACGGCGAGATCAACACCATCGAAGGCAACCGTCGCTGGGCGCAGGCACGCAGCAAGGTGTGGAAGACGCCGCGCTTCGATATTGGTGAATTCGACCCGGTCATCTCCATGCACGGTTCGGATTCGCAGAGCCTGGACAACATGCTGGAGCTGATGGTCGCCGGTGGCATGGAGTTGATCCAGGCGCTGCGCATCCTGGTACCGCCTGCCACGCAGTCGCTGGAATTCAAGGATCCGGACCTGGCGGCCTTCTACGAGTTCCACGGCCTCAACAGCGAGCCGTGGGACGGCCCGGCCGGCATCGTCGCCTGCGACAGCCGCTATGCGGTGTGTACGCTGGACCGCAACGGCCTGCGACCGGCGCGCTGGATGCTCACCGCCGACCGCCACTTCCTGGTCGCCTCCGAAGCCGGCGTGTGGGAAGTGCCGACCGAGCGCGTGGTGCGCAAGGGCAAGCTCGGCCCCGGCGAGATGATCGCGATCGACCTCAAGCGCGGCGACCTGCTCGACTCCGATGCGGTCGACCGCATCAACCGCGGCCGCGCGCCCTACAAGCAGTGGCTGCAGCAGGGCGTGACCTACCTGCAGACCGAACTGATCGACCCCTCGCTGGTGGAAGAACCCTTCGACGAAGGCACCCTGCGCAGCTACCACAAGCTGTACCAGCTCAGCAGCGAGGAAGTGGAACAGGTGCTGCGGCCGCTGGCCGAGACCGAGCAGGAAGCCACCGGCTCGATGGGCGACGACACGCCAATGGCGGTGCTGAGCCAGCGCAGCCGACCGCTGTACGACTATTTCCGCCAGGCCTTCGCGCAGGTCACCAACCCGCCGATCGACCCGCTGCGCGAGGACTGCGCGATGTCCCTGTCCACCCAGCTCGGCAAGGAAACCAACATCTTCCATGCCGGCCCGGAGACGGTGAACCACGTCATCCTCAATTCGCCGGTACTGAGCCAGCGCAAGCTGCGCCAGCTGTTGAAGATGGACCAGTACGTGCAGGCCAACCGCCTGCTCGACCTTTCCTACAGCGAAGACGAAGGCCTGCGCGCCGGCATCGAACGCATCTGCAGCGAAGCGGAACAGGCCGCGCGCGATGGCATGGTGATGCTGCTGCTGTCCGACCGCTACCCGGTGGCCGGGCGGCCGATGGTGCATGCGCTGCTGGCCACCAGTGCCATCCACCACCACCTCTCGCGGCTGGGGCTGCGCTGCGACGTGAACCTCATCGTCGAAACCGGCACCGCGCGTGACCCGCACCACATGGCCTGCCTGCTCGGTTTCGGTGCCACGGCGGTTTACCCGTACCTGGCCTACCAGACCCTGTTCGACCTGGGCCGTCGCGGCATCCTCAAGCTCAGCAAGGGCGGCGAGCAATCGCAGATCGGCCGCCGCTACCGCAAGGGTATCTACAAGGGCCTGTCGAAGATCATCTCGAAGATGGGCATCTGTACGGTGGCCAGCTACCGCGGCGCGCAGCTGTTCGAGATCATCGGCCTGGAAGCGGAAGTGGTGGACCTGTGCTTCCCCGATACCGCCTCGCGCATCGGCGGCGCCGGCTTTGCCCGCCTGGATGCCGACGCGCGCGAACTGTGCGCGCAGGCCTGGGACGCGCAGCAGGGCGTGGATGTCGGCGGCCTGCTGAAGTACGTGCACGGCGGCGAATACCACATGTACAACCCGGACGTGGTGACCACCCTGCAGCGCGCGGCGCGCAGCGGTGACCCGCGTGCGTGGCAGCAGTACTGCGATGCGGTGCATGCGCGCCCGCCATCGGCGCTGCGTGACCTGCTGGAGCTGGTGCCGGCGGCCGCGCCCGTGCCGCTGGACGAGGTCGCTCCAGCCAGTACCCTGTTCCCGCGCTTCGATACTGCGGCGATCAGCCTGGGCGCACTGTCGCCGGAAGCACATGAAGCATTGGCCATCGCCATGAACCGCCTCGGCGGCCGCAGCAATTCCGGCGAAGGCGGTGAGGATCCCGCGCGCTATGGCACCGCGAAGCGCAGCAAGATCAAGCAGGTCGCCTCGGGCCGCTTCGGCGTTACCGCCGAGTACCTGGTCAATGCCGAAGTGCTGCAGATCAAGGTCGCGCAGGGCGCCAAGCCCGGCGAGGGCGGCCAGCTGCCCGGCCACAAGGTCAACGAACTGATCGCACGTCTGCGCTACGCGCGGCCGGGCATCGGCCTGATCTCGCCGCCGCCGCACCACGACATCTATTCGATCGAAGACCTGGCGCAGCTGATCTACGACCTCAAGCAGGTCAACCCGACCGCGCTGGTATCGGTGAAGCTGGTCAGCCATGCCGGCGTTGGTACCATCGCCGCCGGTGTGGTCAAGGCCGGTGCGGACCTGATCACCATCTCCGGCCATGACGGCGGCACCGGTGCGTCGCCGGTCAGCTCGATCCGCTATGCCGGCGTGCCGTGGGAACTGGGCGTGGCCGAAGCGCACCAGGCGCTGCTGGCCAACGACCTGCGCGGGCGCACCCTGCTGCAGACCGATGGCGGGCTGAAGACCGGCCTGGACGTGGTCAAGGCCGCGCTGCTGGGCGCGGACAGCTTCGGCTTCGGCACGGCGCCGATGATCGTGCTGGGCTGCAAGTACCTGCGCATCTGCCACCTCAACAACTGCGCCACCGGCGTGGCCACCCAGGACGAACGCCTGCGCGAGAACCACTTCACCGGCCAGCCGGAGCGCGTGGAGAACTTCTTCCGGCTGCTGGCCGAAGAAGTGCGTGGCTGGCTGTCCTACCTGGGCGCGCGTTCGCTGGAAGAGATCGTCGGCCGCACCGACCTGCTGCGGCAGATCGAGGCAGCGCCCCGTGATGGCGTGCGCGTGGACCTGTCACGCCTGCTGGCCGACAGCCGCTACGAGGGCAGCCATTGCGCCGCGCAGCGGCTGTACGAATCGCCGGACAGCCTGGCCACGCAGATGGATGGCCTGCTTGCCTCCGCCATTGAACACAAGCGCGGCGGCGAGCATCGCTTCCTGATCCACAACACCGACCGCAGCATCGGCACCCGCCTGGCCGGCGCGGTGGCGCGTGCGCACGGCAACCAGGGCATGGCCGACACGCCGCTGGAACTGCGCTTTCGCGGCAGCGCCGGGCAGAGCTTCGGCGCGTTCAACGTGGGTGGCCTGCACCTGGAGGTGGAAGGCGAAGCCAACGACTACGTCGGCAAGGGCATGGCCGGTGGCCGCCTGGTGGTGCGACCGCCGCGCGGTGCCCGCTTCGAGGCACGCAGCACCGCCATCATCGGCAACACCTGCCTGTACGGCGCCACCGGCGGCGAGCTGTTCGCCGCGGGCAGGGCGGGCGAGCGCTTCGCGGTACGCAACTCCGGCGCGCTGGCGGTAGTGGAGGGTGCCGGCGACCACTGCTGCGAGTACATGACCGATGGCGTGGTACTGGTGCTGGGCAAGGTCGGGCTGAACTTCGGTGCCGGTTTCACCGGCGGCCTGGCCTACGTGCTGGACGTTGATCGCGATTTCGTCGACCGCTACAACCACGAGCTGATCGACATCCATCGCGTGTCCGCCGAGGGCTTCGAGAACTATCGCCAGCACCTGCACCGCCTGATCGGCCGCCACCGCGAGCTGACCGGCAGCATCTGGGCGCAGCAGATCCTGGACGAGTTCCGCGATTACATCGGCAAGTTCTGGCTGGTCAAACCGAAGGCCGCCAGCATCGAGTCGCTGACCGAAACCCTGCGACGCGCCGCGTGATGTTTTCCGGTAGTGCCGGCCGCTGGCCGGCAACGTTCCCCCTCGCATTACAGAGCCCGCCATGAGCCGCAAGCACGCTTTCCAGTTCCTCGACCTGCCCCGCACCATGCCGCAGCGCATTCCGGTGGAACTGCGCACCTCCGGCGACTGGGGTGAGCTGTACGGCAGGTTCGGCAAGGAAGACGCGCAGTACCAGGCCGGCCGCTGCCTGGACTGCGGCAACCCGTACTGCAGCTGGAAGTGCCCGGTGCACAACGCCATTCCGCAGTGGCTTCAGCTGGTGCAGGAGAACCGCATCCACGAGGCGGCCACGCTGTGCCACAGCACCAACCCGCTGCCGGAAGTGTGCGGCCGGGTGTGCCCGCAGGACCGGCTGTGCGAAGGCAGCTGCACGCTGGAGGAGTTCGGTGCGGTCACCATCGGCGCGGTGGAGAAGTACATCGTCGATACCGCATTGGCCAGTGGCTGGCGCCCGGATCTGGCCGCGGTGCAGCCGACCGGCCACAGCGTGGCGGTGATCGGCGCCGGTCCGGCGGGGCTGGCCTGTGCCGACCGCCTGGCTCGCGCCGGCATTGCCGCCGTGGTCTATGACCGCTACGAGCAGATCGGCGGCCTGCTGCAGTTCGGCATCCCCAGCTTCAAGCTGGACAAGGACGTGATCCGTCGCCGCCGCGACGTGCTGGAGGGCATGGGGGTGCAGTTCCGCCTCGGCGTGGAGATCGGCCGCGACATCAGCCTGCAGCAGCTGCTGGATACCCACGATGCGGTGTTCGTCGGCACCGGCGCCTACCGCTACACCGATGGCGGCCTCGACGGCCAGGACCTGAAAGGCGTGCTGCCGGCGTTGCCGTTCCTGGTGCAGAACAGCCGCATCGTCGGTGGTGATGATCCGAAGGGCCGGCCGATTGCCGGCTGGGAAGACACCATCGCCCTGCCCGATCTCAACGGCAAGCGCGTGGTGGTGCTCGGCGGTGGCGATACCGGCATGGACTGCGTGCGCAGCGCGATACGGCTGGGCGCGGCCAAGGTCACCTGCGCCTACCGCCGCGACGAAGCCAACATGCCCGGCAGCGCGCGCGAGGTCGCCAATGCACGCGAGGAAGGTGTGCGCTTCCTGTTCAACCGGCAGCCGCTGTCGATCGAAGCCGGCGCCGATGACGAAGTAATCGGCGTAACCGTGGTCGAGACCCGGTTGGGTGAGCCGGATGCGAACGGCCGCCAGAACGCGGTGCCGATCGATGGCAGCGAATCGCTGCTGGAGGCCGACGTGGTGATCATCGCCTTCGGCTTCTCGCCGACCGTTCCGGCATGGCTGGCCGAGCACGGCGTGGAAGGCCGGTCCAACGGCCGTATCGTGGCCGGAGGCAAGGATCGCCTGCCGTTCCAGACCGCGCATCCGCGCCTGTTCGCCGGTGGTGATGCGGTACGCGGTGCCGACCTGGTGGTGACCGCCGTGGCCCAGGGCCGCGATGCCGCCGCCAGCATCGTCCGGCTACTGGCCCACTGAGTCCGGCGCCAGCAGTACCGCCAGCAGCGCCCGCAGCACGTGCGGCTCCACCGGCTTGGCCAGGAAGTGGTCGATGCCAGCCGCGCGACAGGCTTCGCGGGTGCTTTCCATCACGCTGGCCGTGAGCGCGATGATCGGCACCTGCGCACGTGCCGGGCAGGCATCAGCGCGGATCGCCCGCGCCAGTGCGAAGCCGTCCATGCCCGGCATGTGGCAGTCAGTGATCACCAGCTCGAACGGCTGCGCCTGCCATGCTTCAAGCGCCGACTGCCCATCGGTACAGGCGTGGACCCGCAGCCCTAGCGCGCACAGGCGCTGCTCCAGCAGCTGCAGGTTGGTAGGATGGTCTTCAGCCACCAGTACGCACGCCGCCGGCAATGGATGCTCATCCGCTGATGCCGCCGAAGGTGCGGCCATGGGTGCCTCGCAGGCCTCCAGGTCCAGATCCATCCATACCGTGGTGCCCTCCCCAGGGGAGCTGCGCAGCTGCAGCTCCGCCCCCATCGAGGTTGCCAGCTCGCGGCAGATCGCCAGGCCCAGCCCACTGCCGCCGAAGCGCCGCGTGGTCGAGCGCTCCGCCTGGGCATAGGCGGCGAACACCGCCTGCTGTCGTTCCTCGCTGATGCCCACGCCGCTGTCGCTTACCTGCAGGCGCAGCCGCTGCCCGCGGGCGTGCTGCTGCAGTACCTGCAACCGCAGTTCCACGTGGCCGTGCCGGGTGAACTTCAGTGCGTTACCGGCCAGGTTGAACAGGATCTGGCGCAGGCGCAGGCCATCGGCCAGCGATCCCGGCTGCATCTCCGGATCAAGCACCACCTGCAGGTGCAGGCCGCGGCTGGCGGCCACCGGCATCAGCAGCTGCTGCACCGCGCGCACCAGTGCCGCCAGATCGGTGGGCCGCAACTGCAGCGGTGCGCCCTGCAGGCGCTGGCTGTGCAGTACATCGTCGAGGATCTGCCGCAGCATCCGCGCCGCATCATCCACCGTGGCCAGCACCTGCTGCTGGCGTGGCTCCAGCCTGCTGCCCGCCAGCCGTTCGAGCATGCCCAGCAGCGTGCTCATCGGCGTGCGGATCTCATGGCTCATCGTGGCCAGGAAGTGCGCCTTGGCCTGTGCCACCTGCTCGGCCTCGCGGCGCGCGTCGGCCAGCGCGCGGGTACGTGACTGCACCTCGCTGACGTCGATCCAGTAGCCGCTCCACTCGACGTAGCTATCGTCGCAGGACAACGGTCGCCCATGCGAACGCACCCATCGCCAGCCCTGTGGTGAACGGGTACGGAAAGTGACATCGATCGGGCCACGCGCCAATGCGGCTGTCTCGATACAGGCCATCACCCTGCTGCGGTCCTCGGGGTGGACCGCAGCCAGCAGCCACTGGTGATCGATGCGCGCGCTCTCCACGCTGATTCCGAACAGGGACTGCACGTCGCCGGCGATCTGCGGAAAGCTGTAGTGACCGCACGCCGAACGGCGCGCCTGGTAGACCACCGCCGGCAGGTTCGCAGTCACCTCCTGCAGGCGCTGCTCCACGACTCGGCGCCGCACGCTTTCGCGATGCACCCGCCAGTAACCGTAGGCATGTACCAGCGCCAGTGCGAGCAGGATCAACGAGGCCGGCACCAGCCAGCGCAGGGGTGACGATGACGGCCAATTGCGCGGCCGGTCCGGCAGCCAGGCCGCGCGGATCTGATCGCGCTCGGGATCGGTCAGCTGCGACAGCGCCTGCTCGAAGCCGGCGATGACATCGGCGCAGGCGGGCGTGGTCGCCAGCACCAGGGCATCATCGAAACCGGCCGGCGCAGCGATCAGCAGTGCATCGCCCTGGTAGCGGCGCAACGCGGCCTCGACTTCGCCGAGGTTGGCAACCACGGCATCGATCAGGCCGGTGCCCAGCAGCGGGAGCGCATCGTCCAGCGCTGCCGGTGGCAGCAGCTGCGCACCCGTTGCCTGCTCGGCCAGCAGCCCCTGCAGCGGCATCCGGCTGGGGCTGGCCACGGTGCGTCCACGCAGATCTTCCAGGCCCAGCACCGGCGGCGTACCCTCCCGGCGGACGATCACCTGTGGCAGCTGCAGGTAGGGCGTGCTGGCCACCCACCCGGCGGGCAGCTGCGAGCGTGGCCACCCCAGCAGCGCCTGGGTGCCGGCCGGCAGCTCATCCCGGTCCACGCTGGCGGCCGGCACGGGCAGCAGCTGCAGTGGCCGTTGCCGCCCCAACAGCTCCAGGTACACCGCGCCGAGCCCCCGTGCCTCACCCTGTTCGCTGGACGACAAGGGTGCGCGGTCGGAAGGCCAGGCAATGCGCAGCGGTGTCCTGCAGCCCGTGGCGGAGGCCGTGGCAGGCAGCAGCAGGCTGGCCATGACAGCAATGGCTGCCGGGAGGCCGGCGACATTCACGGTAGGCATCCTCATCTCGCGGGCGGAAGGAACGGCCGCGCTGCGGTACCGCTGCCTGCCACGCTATCGACGTGCGGACCGACGGCAATGAAGAAAGTTGTAAAAGCATCCAGATAGGGGAATGCCGACATACACTGCCGCCTTCACCCGTAACTGCGGAGCGTTCGATGCGCATCGGCCTGGCTGCCAACCGTCTTCATCACCACGACGCGCGCGCCGCGCTGTTCCGTTGGCTGCGCAGCAGCGAGCCCGGCCTGCGCGAGCTGGGCGTGTCGCTGCATGCGGTCGGTCGCACCCATGACGCGATCGAACGACAGGGCTTCCTGACCGGGTACGCGGGCCTGCACCGTTACCCGTACGGACGCGAGGGTGGCCTGATGAAGCTGGTCGCCGAAGTCGTCGGCATGGGTCCGGATCGGACACTGGATGGCGCGATCTACCTGATCGATCCGGTCGACCCATCCTCGGTGTTTCCAGAAGCCACGGCGCTGAAACGGCAGTGCGTGATTCACGGCAAGCCGTTCATTTCGACCGTGGCCACCGCACGCGACTGGGTCGAAGTGGAGCGCGTCCACGCCGGGCTGCCGGCAGACCGCGGCGCTGACGACCTGCATGCGTTCGAAAGCCAGACGCTGGCACTGATCGCGCATGATGCGATGAAGCCGGCGATGCTGGCCTTCGCCGATGAGCATTTCGATGTGCTGGCCCGGTTCGGCGAGCGGGTGGCGACCGGCACCACCGGCCAGCGTTTGAACGAACTGGCCTGGAGCCGGGGCTGGCCGCGTGATACGCCGTGGGTGACGCGCTACCAGAGCGGCCCGATGGGCGGTGATGCGCAGATTGCCGACCGGGTACTGGAGGGGCGTTGCCAGCGTGCGATCTTCTTCGAGGACCCGCATGTGGCGCGCCAGCATGAGGCGGATATCCAGCTGCTGGAGCGTGCGGTGACGACGGTGACCGACCAGGCAGTGTGCATTACGGCGCCGCGGGTGGCGGCGCGGTGGGCGGCGGCCGCGGCGTTGCGGGCGGGGTGAGGGTTTCGGCCAACGGCTGCGCCCTCGTGGCGGGTCGTTCAAATCAGAAGCCGTGCTCGGCCGGCCGGGGTGGATTGCGCAGGGGTCGCTGCAAGTACGTCCTTGTAAGCTCGGTCGCCGCATCCATGCGGCTCACGCCCCTGCGCAACCCACCCCGCCCGGCCACGGACAGTTTCCTGTGTGCCCACCACGGAAGAAGGAAGGAAGAGCAGGAGCAAAGCGGGTCGCGCGCTGTGCGCGCTCTTCTGTAGAGCCGAGCCATGCTCGGCTGCTCTTCAACGTGATGACTGGAACCCCGCGCTGCGCGCGTCAGCCGAGCGTGGGCTCGGCTCTACAGGGTGCGGGGTGCGGTCACAGCAGCTGGTGCAGCATCGCTTTGAGGCGTCGCCCTTCCAGCTGGAAGTAGTCGCGCTGCTCGCGCCAGGCGGGGAAGCGTTGTTCCACTTCGTGCCAGAACGCAGGCGAGTGATTGGGCTGGATCAGGTGGCAGAGCTCGTGCACCAGCACATACTCGAACGCTTCCGGACGACCGAGCACCAGGGCCAGGTCCAGTGCCATGCTGCCGTCGGGGGCCAGCGAGCCCCATTGCGAGGACATCACCTTCAGCCGCAGGCGGCTGGGGGCGCGCGGCAGAGTGGGCAGGTACTTCGGCAGCCAGCGGCCGACGTCGGCGCGGGTCTGGGCTTCGTAGAATTCGCGCAGCAGACGGCGCAGGGTGGCGTCGCCGCCGCGGGTCGGCCACTGCACGCAGGCGCCGTGCGCGTCGATCTCCAGGCGCGCGTAGCGGCCTTCCTGCCAGCGCAGCGGCAGCAGTTCGCCGCGCAGGGGCAGCACACCGTCTTCGCCCGGCTGCAACGGTGGCGGCAGGCCCTGGCCCTGGTACTGCCGCAGCTGCAGCGCCAACCATTCGCGGTGCTGTTCCAGGAAGCGTTCGCCCATCACCAGGCTCGCGCGCGGCGGCAGGGTCAGGCGTGCGCCGCGTTCGTCCACGCTCAGCTTGATGCGCCGCGCACGCGGATCACGCACGCGCAGGACCTCGATCTCGGCATCCTCCAGGCGCAGGCGAACGGTGTCGCGCTGTACGGTGGCGGGCGGGGTCGGGCTGATCAGGCGGCGCAGCAGACGGCTCATGCGCCCAGCATAGCGCCGCTTCGGGCCGCCGGATGACCGGCGGCCGTCGCGCTGCCTGTTCAGTCAGCCTTGCTGAGCTTGAAGGCTTCTTCCAGCAACAGGAACAGGCGGCGGATCTCGGCGCTCTGCAGGGCAAAGCGGGCGTCGAACTCGGCGCGGCGTCCGTCTTCGTCGGCATGCTCCAGCTGGTCCAGGGCGCCGTCGAGGAACTTCAGCTTGCGCACGATCAGGTCGTCGCCGATGACGAAGGACAGGTTGTCCTCGAAGATCAGCGCCAGCTTGGTCACCTGCTTGCCGGCGTCCAGGTGCTTGTCGATCTCGTCGCAGCGCAGTTCCTGGTGCTGGCACTTGACCACCGCGCCGCCTTCCACCGGGTCCTTCATCTCGCACTCTTCGCCCAGGCTCAGTCCGGTCGGCAGCGGCTCGCCGGCGATCCAGCCGGTCAGGATCGAGCGCGGCGCGACTTCGGCGTTCAGCGGCATCGCCGGGAAGCTGCCGAGCAGGCCGCGGATGTCGGACATGAAGTACTCGCCGGTCTTGCGGCTGGAGGTATCCACCGCCACATAGCCGTGCTGCAGGTCGATGAAGGCGTCGTTGCGCGAGGACTTCACGAAGGCGCGCGGCAGCAGTTCATGCAGCAGGTCGTCCTTCATGCGCTTGCGCTCGCGGCCACCTGGGCGGCGGCCTTCCTTCTCCTCGATCTCCTCCAGCTTGCGCTCGAGCAGGTCGTTGACCACCGCTGCCGGCAGGATCTTGTCCTCGCCGCCCACGGTCAGCCACAGGTGTTCGGCGATGCGGTGGGAGAGCTGCTCCTTTTCCTCGCGGCCGAACGGCGAGATGAAGCCGCGCGAGTTCATTTCCAGCGCGCCAACAGGCTTGAGCACGGCGTGCGGCAGCAGGCTATCGACTTCGGAAAAATCGGTGGCGGTCGGAAAACGGAAGAACGTCAGGTTGCGAAAGAACATGGAATTCCGGATGGCAAAGAGGAAGGGCGACCGACCTTAAACGGTGGGCGTCTCGGGATCTGCGTCGGCGTCGGCCGGGGAACCGGCCAGCCAGGCATGGGCATCGGGCAGCGGCGCATCGTCGCGACGGCCCAGCGCCATGAAGTCGAACAGGGTAGTGTCGGCCAGCTGCGAGGGCCGGACGTCACCCATGGCGCGCGCGATCTGCTCGATGCGGCCGGGATGGTCCTTTTCCCACTGCTTCAGCATCAGGCCGACCTGGCGGCGCTGCAGGTTCTCCTGGCTGCCGCACAGGTTGCAGGGAATGATCGGGAACCGGCGTGCCTGCGCGTAGTCGACGATGTCGCTTTCGCGCACGTAGGCCAACGGCCGGATCACCACGTGCCTGCCGTCATCGCTGCGCAGTTTCGGCGGCATCCCCGCCAGCTTGGCGTGGTGGAACAGGTTCATGAAGAAGGTGGCCACCATGTCGTCGCGGTGATGGCCCAGCGCGATCTTGGTGAAACCGTGGGTTTCGGCGTAGTTGTAAAGCGCGCCACGACGCAGGCGCGAGCACAGCGAGCACATGGTCTTGCCTTCCGGAATAACCCGGCTGACCACCGAGTAGGTGTCCTGCTCGATGATGTGGTACGGCACGCCCAGCCCAGCCAGGTACTCCGGCAGGATGTGCTCAGGGAAGCCCGGCTGTTTCTGGTCCAGGTTCACCGCCACCAGCTCGAACGGCACCGGTGCCTTCTTCTGCAGCTGAAGCAGCACGTCCAGCAGGGTGTAGCTGTCCTTGCCGCCGGACAGGCAGACCATGACCTTGTCGCCGGCCTCGATCATGCCGAAGTCGGCGATCGCCTCGCCGACCTGGCGGCGCAGGCGCTTGGCCAGCTTGTGCTGCTCGCGCTCGGCCACGCGTGGATCGCGGGCGGCGCGCGGCTGGGGATCGGGAAGGGAAATCACGGCACTCATGGGCTCCATTCTAACGGCTCGGAGCGGCCCCGGCCGGGGGTCGGTATTCCCCTCTCCCGGCGGTCATCATCGCTGTGTATGCTCGGAACCTGTGGACACCTACGACCCCGCCGAGATCGTCGAACGCCTCGCCGCCCTGCGCGCCGAGCACCGCCTGCTGGATGAACAGATCACCCGCATGGCGGCCAACGGCGAGGACGAACTGGAAGCCAAGCGCCTGAAGCGGCGCAAGCTGCAGTTGAAGGATTGCATCGCCAGGCTGGAGAGCCTGCAGATTCCCGACGAGCCGGCCTGAGCCGGGTTCAGGTGGGTGCCAACCCGGGTTGGCCTCCTGCTCCGGTACGTGCCAACCCTGGTCGGCACGACGGGAAGGTGTGCGTACCAAGGTCCACACCCACCGCAGGATTCAGTTCAATCCTGCGGCGCCGGCTCGTCCGGGCGCGCCGCTTCCGGGCTGACCCGCTCGATGGTGTGGCGCAGCTCGCGGCCGAGGATGAACTTGGCATCCTTGGCCCAGGCATCCAGGCGCTCGTCGAACAGCAGCTTGCTGTTCTCGTCCGGCCACACCAGGCGCAGCTCGCGCAGCTTCTGGATGAAGCCTCGGAACAGGGCCTTGTCGAAGAACTCCGGCGCCGCCGGCGCATAGAGCAGGCTCAGGCGTTGCGCGGCCTGCTGGCACAGGCTTTCCAGTTCGGCGGCGCCAAGCACGCCGGGGCCGTTCTTGACCAGCACCGAAATGGCGATGTAGTAGCGCTCGAACGCCTGCTGCAGCGAGTGCCCGATGGCGCGCAGGCGGAAGACCTCGTCGGTCTGCCCGGTGTTGCGCGCCAGAATACCGCCGTCGTCGTCATTGACGTTCTGCAGCAACCCCTCACGCACGAACACGTTGATGGTCTGGTCGATGCGCTGGGCGAACTCGTCCTCGCTCCACGGCAGGAACAGCTCGGCCTGCAGGAACGGGTACACCGTACGGCCCAGCTGGACCAGGCCGGCGCGGCTCATGCGGCGGTTGTTCTGGAAGCAGCAGGCCACCCACGACGAGGCGGTGAACAGGTGCAGCACATTGTTGCGGAAGTAGCTCAGCAGGACCGCGGTATCGCCGCTGACGCTGAGCACATCGCCCAGCGGGTGCTTGATGCGGGTGAGGACGTTGATCTCCTCGGCATGGGCGATGATCCGCTCCGGCGAGTGCGGGGTCACCGTCACCCGGTCCGAGTACGGCATCTCGACCAGCAGCGTCTTGCACAGCTCGATCTGCGCGATCAGGTCGGCCTCGCCCATCGCGTGCTTCGGCGTGGACAGCAGGGCCAGCGCCAGCAGGTTGATCGGGTTGACGTCGGCGGCGCCGTTGATGCGCACCTGGATGCGTTCGGCCAGCGTATCCACCGTGGTCGACAGCCAGGCCGGCTTCTCGTCCTCGGACACCGCCTCGCCCTTCCACTCCGGCGCCTTCTCGGCCAGCACGTCGTTCAGTGCGATCGGTTCGCCAAAGTTCACCACCACCTGGCCGTAGTTCTGCTTGAGCACCTTGGGGATGCCCCACAGCAGCGACCAGATCGATTCCTTTTCCTTCGGCCGGCCGGACAGTTCGTCCAGATAGCTGCCGCCTTCCATCAGTTTCTCGTAGCCGATGTAGACGGGCTGGAACAGCACCGGCTTGCGCGGCTGGCGCAGGAACGCACGCAGCGTCATCGAGATCATGCCGCCCTTGGGCTGCAGCAGGCGGCCGGTGCGCGACCGGCCACCCTCAACGAAATACTCCAGCGAGTAGCCACCGGCCACCAGCTGCGCGACGTACTCGCTGAGCACCGCCGAGTACAGCGCGTTGCCGCGGATCGAGCGACGGATGAAGAACGCACCGCCCTTGCGCAGCAGGGTACCCACCACCGGCAGGTTCAGGTTGATGCCGGCCACGATGTGCGGCGGCACGATGCCACGGTCGTACAGCAGGTAGGACAGCAGCAGGTAGTCCATGTGGCTGCGGTGGCTGGGCACGTACACCACTTCGTGGCCCGGCGCGGCAGCCTTGAACTTGTCCAGGTGGTGCACCAGCACGCCCGCATAGATGCGGTTCCACACGTGGCTGAGCATGAAGCTGGCCGAGCGCACGACCGGGCTGGAATAGTCCGCGGCGATTTCCCAGGCGTAGGCGTGTGCCTTCTTCCAGGCATCGGCCGGCTTCGAATTGTCGCGCTTGGCCTGTGCGGCGATCGCCTCGCGCACCGGTTCGGCAGCCAATACCTGGTCCACCAGCAGGCGCCGCGTCGACAGGTCCGGGCCGATCACCGATTCACGGATGCGCCGGAAGTGCGTACGCAGCACGCGCTGCAGCTTGCGCACCGTGCGCTCCGGCTCCAGGCCTTCGTCCACGGTGCTGCGCAGCGAGATCGGCGGGGCGAAGCGCACGATGGTATTGCGCCCGTTAAGCAGCAGGCCCAGCAGGCGGCGGAAGCGACCGACCAGCGCCCAGTTTTCCGAGAACAGCACCGCGAACCAGCCGCTCTGCTTGTCCGGCGCGCGGCCGACGAAGATAGACACCGGCACCAGGTGCACATCCAGGTCGTCGCGCACGCGGTGCGCCTGCAGGACCTTGGCCAGCGAATCGGAGTGGGTCTTGGCGCCGCGCTGCTCGGGAATCAGCGAGTTGCTGGAGCTGCGCCGCGACAGCGCCAGGTAGGCGCGCTTGCGCCCGGTCGGGTCACCGGCCAGCGGCACCAGCGGCGAGGGCAGCCCGGCCTGGCGGCAGGCCTTGTCCAGGATCAGCGCGTTGGACAGGCCGTAGTCTTCCAGCACGTACACGACCGGACGGCCATCGTTGTACTGGCCTGGGTCTTCCGGCTCGATCTTCAGCGACAGCCACGGCTCGACCAGGCGGCCCAGCAGGCGAGCCCACAGCGGGCGGCGGCCGGCCGGACGCGCGTGCACGGGCGGCGGTACCGGGTTCGGGCCGGTGCCGGTCGAGGGGGACGCCGGCACCGTATCGGCGGGCGTCGACTGGGATTCTTCGCCGGGAAACGGCAGCGGGTTCTGTTTCGACATCGGCGCCATTATGGCTTAGGCGGCGGCGTTGCTGCTTCCCCACCCCCAGCAGGGGCTTCAGCCGGTGATGGCGAGGCCGCGGCGCGGGCCGCGTCGGCCTTGCGCAGCAGCGCATCGGTGTCGGCCAGGGTGCGGGTCAGGTACCAGTGGCCCTCGCGGCGGCTCAGCGGCAGCTGCAGGATCATTTCGCGGCCAGCCAGGTCGTAGTGCAGGCGTACCAGCGCATTGTCACCCTCCACCGAGAGCAGCTCACCGCGCACGCTGCGCAGCGCATCGTCCACGCCCAGCCCGTAGCTGCCCAACACGGCCTTGAGGGTGTGGATGAACGGCGCCAGCTGCTGCAGGCTGCCTTCCATGCCGGCGGCCTGCAGGCCGGCCTCATCATCGAACCCAACCTTGCCGGCCGCGCCAACCAGTGCGGCGATGGTGCTGCGCGCGCGGGCGCGGTCACTGATCGGTGCGCCCTGCGCCCAGCTGGCGAGGGTTTCCACCAGGGCGATGTAGTGCGCCTGTTGGCCGGGCGTATAGCCCTTCTGGTGGCGCAGATACTGCACGCCGAAGTTGCCCATCGACTGCGCGGCCTGGCGAACGGCGCCGGCCTGTCCGGCCAGCTGGCGATCGAAGCTGCGCTGCAGTTCGGCGCTGGCGTTGGGCTTGCGCAGCGCGGCCAGCATCGGCAGCAGCTGGTCACCCAGCGGCAGTTCGGTCAGCGGCCACTGGCTGTGGCCTTCGGTCCAGGCCTGTTGCAGGCGCTGGTACTGGCTGGGCGGCACCGACAGCTTCGCGTAGCCGACCAGATCGTCCTCGGCCAGGCGCAGGGCCATCGCCTGCACCGCCGCGACCGGTTCGGCTGCCGGCTTGGCCGGATCATCGGCTGATTCGCGGCACGCGACCGCCGCCAGCAGCAGCATGGCTGCCAGCCCCCATCCACGCGCAGACCTTCCTCGCACCGCCACGCTCATGCAATCGGACTCCCCGGACCGGTCCGCATCTTGCGGCCTGCGACGTGACAGCGGCAAGCCGGGACGTCACGGTTTCCGCTGTTGCCTGTGCAAGTCACTGACGGGAATAAAAAAAGAGCCGGGATCACGGGGATCACAGGCTCTTCAAACCGGCGCAGGGCCGGTGGACAGTGTTGTGGCACATGTCCGGTCCGAGGACCGGATGGCGGCGATCCTACGCTGCCGCTCAAGTTAAGGCAACACTTCACGTAGTTCGCCTTAAACTATTGATTTTATTGATTCACCTGATGATGGGGGTGGAAGCAATGAAATCTACGGCAGGTTTTGCGGCGATTCGGGCACAACCGCTCGGTAGACAGATGCAAAAACGCCATCCCGCGCGGGCCGGGATGGCGTTCGGGCCTGCAGCCTTCGCAACGGAACCTCAGCGCGCACCCAGTGCCGACGCGATTTCCTGCTGGATGGCCCGGGCCGCGGCCTGCGGATCGGTGGCCAGGCGGATCGGACGGCCAACCACGATGGCATCGGCACCATCGGCAAACGCCTGGGCCACGCCAACGGTACGCTTCTGGTCATCGCCGACCGGGCCACCGGGGCGGATGCCCGGGCAGACGATCGAGAACCCGGCGCCGGTCGCGGCGCGAATCGGGCCGGCCTCCTGGCCCGAGGCGATCACGCCATCGATGCCGGCCGCCTGCGCGGCCAGCGCGCGTTCGACCACCACCTCCACCGGTTCACGGTCGATGCCCATCTGCGCCAGGTCCGGGCGGCCCATCGAGGTCAGCACGGTCACCGCCAGCAGGCGCATGTCACTGCTGTTGGCGGCGGCGCAGGCTTCCATCATCGCCGGGTGCCAGCCGTGGATGGTGGCGTAGCTGACCGGCCACTGCGAAAGGCGCTTGATCACCGCCGCGGCGGTGGCCGGGATATCGAAGAACTTCAGGTCGACGAACACGCGCTTGTCGCGGCGGGCCAGCTCGTCCAGCACCTGGAAGTACTCGCCCGACGCCAGCAGTTCCATGCCGATCTTGTAGAACGCCACGCTGTCGCCGAGGCGGTCGACCCACTCCAGCGCCTGCGCGCGATCAGGCACGTCCAGCGCGAAGATCAGGCGCTCGTCGTCGCGCAGCGGCAGTGGCGCGCGGCTCATGGTGCGTAGTCCAGGGCAGCGCGCTTGGCGTCGTGGCGGGCCTGGCGCGACTGGCTGTAATCGTTGTTGAACTGCGCCGGCTCGAAGCCACCGTAGGTCGGGTTGGGCAGCATCCACCAGCGCTCGCCGAACCAGTCGTGGTACTGCTGCAGCAGTGCGTCACGGCCTTCGTTGGTGTTGGCGGTCACTTCCACGAAATCGCCCAGCTGGTCGCCGAACTGCATCAGCACGCGGTACTTCTGCCCGGCCAGGCGGCGGCGGCAGTTCTTCTCGCTACCGGCCTGCTCGCACCCTTCGACCACGGTGCCCAGGCCCAGGAACACGCTGTCATCGGCCACCGGCAGGCCCTGCTCGCGCAGGTTGGCCAGGGTCGCGTCCTTCAGGTGCACGGCGCGGTTGGAGATGTACAGCAGGGTCACGCCCTTGGCGTTGGCAGCCTTGGCGAAATCCACCACGCCCGGAATGGCCTTGGCCTTCTTCTCGGCCACCCACTGGTCCCAGCTCAGCTCGTCGTATTCCTTGCCGTCGCGCACCAGGCGCGCCTGGTAGGGCGAGTTGTCCAGCACGGTCTCATCCACGTCCAGCACCACGGCCGGCTTCAGGCCCTTGGCCTCGTTGCCGCGTTCCTCCGGCACCAGCGCATCCCAGTGCGCTTCCTTCAGCGCGGCGTCCAGCTGGTCGGCGGCGGCACGGTAGGTCTGCTCGGTGATGGCCTTGTACTCCTGCGCGCGCTGCATCCACAGCACCGCATTGAGATTGTCGTTGGCCGTGGCATCGAGCACGCCATCGGCCTTGGCAGCGGCAGCGGGCGCCTGCGGGGCCGCGGCTTCGGCGGCAGGCGCCTCCACGCGCTTGCAGGCGGACAGGCCCAGCGCCGCGGTAGCGAGCAGGGTCAGGGACAGGGAAACAGGACGACGCATGGATTCACCGGCAATCAGATATACCGGCGCATTTTACCGGCAAAGGCGGCCCCGGGACGGCTATGCTTGGCGGTTGACCCGTTGCCCTTCCGGAGGCCGCCATGACCGATTCCACCCAGACCCCCGACGTCCCCCTGCTCGACGCCGTGCAGGCACGCCTGCTGGGCTGCCTGGTGGAAAAGGAGGCGACCACACCGGACACCTATCCGCTGACCGTCAATGCCGCCCAATCGGCCGCCAACCAGAAGACCGCCCGCGAGCCGGTGATGAACGTCGATGCCGGCAGCGTGCAACATGCGCTGCGCCAGCTGGAGGCGCTGGGCCTGGCCCGCCAGCACTACTCCTCGCGCGCGGACCGCTACGAGCACCGCCTGCAGGCCGCGCTGGACCTGACCCGGCAGCAGACCGTGCTGCTGGCGCTGCTGCTGCTGCGTGGGCCGCAGACGCTGGGTGAACTGATCACGCGCAGCGAACGCCTGTACCGCTTCGCCGATGTGGACGAAGCCCGCCACGCCATCGAGCGCCTGCAGCAGCGCGCCTTGCTGGTGGTGCTGCCGCGCGCCAGCGGCCAGCGCGAAGACCGCTACATGCACCTGCTGTGCGGTGAAGTGGACGGTGCGGCGCTGGCAGCGAAGTACGCCAGCAGTGGTGGTGGTGGCAGCGAGGCGGCCGATCCGGGATTGGCCGAGCGCGTCGCCCGGCTGGAAGCGGCCGTGGCCGAGCTGCAGGCGCAGCTGGACGAACTGCGCGGTTGAACGTCCACATCCGGTAGTGCCGGCCAGCGGCCGGCACTACCCGACGTCAGCCGCACCCGGCGTGGCATACAACCGGCTCGGGCTGTCCACGCCCGGCAACTGGATCACCCCGCGCTCCTGCATGCCCAAGCCCAGCAGGATCTTCCCGGACACCACGTTGTCCAGGTCGGTGATGCCATACAGATCGTGCAGGCCCAGCGCTCCGCGTGCATGCGCGAACACCGCCCGCGCCGCCTCACCGGCATAGCCCTGCCCGGCGAATTGCGAAAGCACCGCATAGCCGATATCCGGCCCCGGCAGGCCATCCCGCCGCACCAGCCCGGCATTACCCACCCAGGCACCATCGGACAACCGCTCGATGGCATACATGCCGAAGCCATTCAACGCATAGCTGTGCAGCACCCGCAGCGCAATGTACTCGCGTGCCTGTTCTTCGTCGCGCACGTTGCGGTCACCGATGAAACGCAAGAAGCCCGGATCATTCAACAGCGCCAGCATCGGTGCCGCATCACGGTCAGGTTCAATGGCCCGCAGCCGCAGGCGCTCACTCTCGATCGGTTGCACAGGCAGACCTCCAGCCGAAACCCCGATTCTGCCTCAACCCCCGGCTGTTGCTTTTGATTTCCTCTGCATTGCCGTGGAAGGAAGCGCCCGGAATCTGTCAGAGGCCGGTCGGGGTGGGTTCGCGGGGGTATCCGCGCCATGGATGGCGCGGCTAAGCCCCCAAGGACGGGTTCACGGCGTCCCCCGCGAACCCACCCCGACCGGCCACACTGCGGAACCAACGCGCGCTCCACCACGGAGGGGCGGCGCCGTTGGAGCGCCCTAGTCGAACAGCGCCTCAATCGCCGCCAACCCCGCGCTCGCCCGTTCCTTCTTCCGCGCCGCATCCGCCACCGGATCGGCGCCATCGCGCTGGATCTCCTCGGCCGGAATCTCCTCGAAGAACCGGCTCGGCTTCAGGCGTACGTGTTCGCCGAACTTGCGCGTCAGCTTGCTGTAGCTCATCCACAGCTGGATCTTGGCGCGGGTGATGCCCACGTACAGCAGGCGCCGTTCTTCCTGCAGGTTGCCCTCGTCCAAGCTGACCTGGTGCGGCAGCACGCCGTCCTCGCAGCCGACGATGAACACGTACGGGAATTCCAGGCCCTTGGAAGCGTGCAGGGTCATCATGCGCACCTGGTTGCCGCCCTCGTCCTTGTCGCTGCGCGACAGCAGCGCCAGCTGGCCGGCCAGGTCGGCGGCGGTTGCACCGCGCGGGCCGCCCTCGAACCACTGCGCCAGTTCCTCGATGTTGTTTGCGCGGCGCTGGTAGCTGGCCTCTTCCTTGGCCTGCTGGCGCAGCTCGCTCAGCAACCCGGATTCCTTGGCCACCTTGCGGATCATGTCGCCGGACGTCACCTGGCGCATCTGTGCACGCAGGTCGCGCAGGATGTCGGTGAAGCGCGCCAGGCTGTTGGCCGCGCGCGGTGGGAGCTGCTGCAGGGCACCGATGGTTTCTGCCACATGCGCCATCGGCATGTCCTTTTCCTGGGCCAGCTCGGCCAGCTTGGCCAGCGTGCCGGCACCGACGTCGCGCTTGGGCGACTGCACCGCACGCATGAACGCGGTGTCGTCATCCGGGTTCACCAGCAGGCGCAGCCAGGCCAGGGTGTCTTTCACTTCCTGGCGTTCCAGGAACATGGTGCCGCCGGTCAGGTGATAGGGAATGCGCAGCAGCTGCATCGCCTTTTCCAGCGGGCGCGACTGGAAGTTGCCACGGAACAGGATGCAGAAGTCACTCCACGGCACGTTGCGCGATTGCGCCACGAAGGCGATCTCGGCGGCGACCTTCTCCGCTTCATGTTCGCTGTTGCGGCATTCCCAAACACGGATGCGTTCGCCGTCGGCCTGGTCGCTCCACAGCTTCTTCAGGTGCTCATGCGGATTGTTGGCGATCAGCGCGTTGGCGGCGCGCAGCACGCGGTTGGAGCAGCGGTAGTTCTGCTCCAGCTTGATGATTTCCAGCGTGGGGTAATCGCGCCCCATCTGCTGCAGGTTTTCGGGATTGGCGCCACGCCAGGCGTAGATCGACTGGTCATCGTCGCCGACGCAGGTGAAGTTGCCCTTCTCGCCGGCCAGCTGCTTGAGCAGGCGGTACTGCGCGTCGTTGGTGTCCTGGCATTCGTCCACCAGCAGGTAGCCGATGCGCTCGCGCCAGGCCAGGGCGATGTCCGGATTCTCTTCCAGGATCTGCACCGGCAGACGGATCAGGTCATCGAAGTCGACCGCATTGAACGCGGTCAGCCTCAGCTGGTATCGCTCGTAGACGCTGGCCGCTTCCTTCTCGCGGTTGCTGCGTGCGGCGGCCATCGCCTGTTCGGGCGACAGGCCGGCGTTCTTCGCGCGCGACACCAGGTTCTTCATGTCCTCGATGTCGTCGGGCTTGGCCCCGTGCATCAGGTCCTTGATCTGCGCAGCGGCATCGTCGGCGTCGAAGATCGAGAATCCACGCTTCAGGCCCACCGCCGCGTGCTCGATCTGCAGGAACTTCAGGCCCAGCGCATGGAAGGTGCAGATCGTCACCTCGTCGGCATCCTGCTCGCGCAGGCGCTTGGCCACACGCTCGCGCATTTCCTTGGCCGACTTGTTGGTGAAGGTGATCGCCGCGATGCGGCGTGCCGGGTAGCGGCCACAGCTGATCAGGTGGGCGATCTTTTCCACGATCACGCGCGTCTTGCCGCTGCCCGCGCCGGCGAGCACCAGCAGCGGACCTTCGATGTGCAGGACGGCGGCGGCTTGGGGGGGATTGAGACCGTGCATGGGATGGGGATTGTAGCGGGGCGGGGTGACGACCACAGCGGCCTGCCGGCGGGGTTGCTGAACGGCTTCGGCGAAGCGGGGCCGCGGCGTACAATCCGTCGATGGCCAAGCTCTACTTCTACTATTCGGCGATGAACGCCGGCAAGACCACCACCCTGCTGCAGAGCGCCCACAACTACCGCGAGCGCGGCATGCGGGTGGCGATCCTGACCCCGCGCCTGGACGATCGCGCCGGCGCCGGCGTGGTTGCCTCGCGGATCGGCCTGCGCGCCGAGGGCATGGCCTTCGACCGTGATACCGACCTGCAGCGCTGGGTAGAGCAGGACCTGGCGGCGAACGGTCCGATGGGCTGCGTGCTGGTGGACGAAGCCCAGTTCCTCACCCGCGCCCAGGTCTGGCAGCTCAGCGAGGTGGTCGACCAGCTGCGCATTCCGGTGCTGTGCTACGGGCTGCGCACCGACTTCCGCGGCGAACTGTTCGAGGGCAGCCAGTACCTGCTGGCCTGGGCCGACGAGATGCAGGAGATCAAGACCATCTGCCACAGCGGCAAGAAGGCAACGATGACGGTACGCGTGGATGAGCATGGCCACGCAGTACAGGACGGCCCGCAGGTGGAGATCGGCGGCAACGACCGCTACGTGTCGGTCAGCCGCGCCGAGTTCAAGAAGATCACCCGCGGTGAAGGGCGTATCGATCCGGCGCAGGCGCCGCTGCCGCTGTAAGGGGTGTGCTTTTGCAGGGCTTGCAGCCCTGCACCTGCTCAACGCAACGGCAACGGCCAAAGCCAAAGCGGCATTCCGCGGGATGGCGGGGCGGTGTGGGTGGGCAGGACACGCCGTAAACCCGTCCCTGGGGGCTCGATGGCGCCATCCATGGCGCCAACGGTCCTGCCCACCCACACCGCCCCACCTCTGACAATTTCACGCGGCTGTTGGTGGGTGCCGACCGTTGGTCGGCACATCTGTCAGATATCGAAATTCATCTATCGAAATTCATCTGGGGGTCAGAGCCCGTTGCGCAGCAACGGGATCCGACCCCGTGCTCCGACAGATCGCGGCGATCTGTCGAAGGCGGGGTGGGTCCGGTTGAGGGGGCGTGAGCGCCATGGATGGCGCGACCGAGGCTACATGGACGTATTTACGCCGTCCCCCGCAACCGGACCCACCCCGCCATCCCACGGAATGCACGCATTTGACGTTGCCTTGGCTTGAAGCGGGTGCAGGGCTGCAAGCCCTGCAAACCCAACCCCCTCTTAGTACAGCGTGCGCTCCGGCGCTCCGGCCGGCGGCGGGGTGTACTGGTACAGCCAAGTCTCGGTGAGGGTCTTGCCACCACTGCGCAGGAACAGGCGGATGTCGATCTGCTCGGTACTGCCTTCCGGCGGCACCAGGTCGAACATCGCGCGGTAGCCGTTGATCTCGCGCAGCGGCCGCGCCGACACGATCTCGACCCGGCCCCGGCTGGCTTCCACCACCGCCTCGACCTCGCCCTTGTCGATCAGCCTGGCCAGTTCGCCACCTTCGAAGT
The DNA here is from genome assembly GCF_049384845.1 of Stenotrophomonas sp. CASM101. Taxonomy (NCBI): domain Bacteria; kingdom Pseudomonadati; phylum Pseudomonadota; class Gammaproteobacteria; order Lysobacterales; family Lysobacteraceae; genus Stenotrophomonas; species Stenotrophomonas sp. CASM101. The sequence goes on from NZ_JBMRFR010000005.1 coordinate 140,746, forward strand.
CCACCGCGAAGCGCCAGCTGAAGTACTCGCGCTTCTTGCCGACCACACCGCCCAGGCCGGTGCGGCTGGCCACGCAGTGCGCCATCGGCGGCCGTGCCGGCGGCTCGGCGCCCCAGTACAGGCGGTAACCGACCAGCAGCTCCTGGCCCGGCTGCGGCTTTTCCTTGGGATTCCAGAACGCCACGATGTTGTCGAAGGTCTCGTCCACGGTGGGGATCTCCACCAGCTGCACCGAGCCCTCGCCCCATTCGCCCTTCGGCTCCACCCACAGGCACGGCCGCTTCTCGTAGAACACGCCGTCGTCCTGGTAGTGGTCGAAGTTGCGGTCGCGCTGCAGCAGGCCGAAACCGCGCGGGTTGCGGTCCACGAACATGTTGAAGCGCAGGTTGCGCGGGTTCAGCAGCGGGCGCCAGATCCATTCGCCGGCACCGGTCCACAGCGACAGGCCGTCGGTATCGTGGATCTCCGGGCGCCAGTCCCAGCCCATGCGGCGGTCGTTCTCGCCCACCTGGTACATGCTGGTGCACGGCGCGATACCCAACCGCTCGATCGCCTTGCGCGGGTACAGCGCGCTGTCGATGTCCATCAGCAGCACGTCACCGTTGGTGATCGCGAAGCGATAGGCACCGGCCACGCTGGGCGAATCCAGCAGGCCGTAGACCACGATCGTCTCCGAATCGGCCGACGGCTGTTCCAGGTAGTAGGCGATGAAATCCGGGAATTCCTCCGGCTTGCCCATGCCGGTATCGATCGCCAGGCCACGCGCGGACTGGCCGTACTGACCCTCCTTGCCGACCGCGCGGAAGTAACTGGCGCCGAGGAAGGCGGCGAAATCGCGGTCGGTGTCCTTGCGGGTGTTCAAGCGGAAACCGGCGAACCCCAGGTCGGCCGGCAGCTCGCCGTCCTTGATGCCGCTCTTGCCGTAGTTGAATGCCGCGCCGTCATAGGCCAGCTCCTGCGCCTTGCCGTCGACCACGTCGAACATGCGCACCGGCGAATGGAAGTACAGGCCCAGATGGAAGAACTTGGCCTGGAACTTGCCTGGCTGGTCAGCCCACAGCGCATGGTCCTGGCGGTAACCGATCGACTGGTACTGGTCCCAGTCCAAGCCTTCCAGGCGGCCCGGCAGCACCCGCTTGTGGCTCTTGTAGGGCGCCTGTGCCAGCGCGCGCGCCTGGCCCTTGAGGGTAGCGAAGTCGAACGGCTGCGGCTGGCCGAGGCGGCGCAGGCCCATCTGGCCGCTCCTGCTGGCCGCGCACGCGGGCAGGGACGGCAGGCCGAATGCTGCCAGGGCGAGGGAGGCATTGCGGATGAAGTCGCGTCGTTGCATGCAGGCGCGTCAGGCACGAAGGGAAGGTCGGCCATGATAGGCAGACAAACGTTAACGGGCAGCGGAGACGTCTCCTGCCCGTTCAGCTGCCGCTGGCCGCCCGGCTCAGCGCTGGCAGTGGTTGCACCAGACGCTGGCGCGCTGGCCGATGGTGGCGTGCTTCAGCGCGCGGCCACAGTTCGGGCATGGCAGGCCGTCGCGGCCGTACACCAGCAGTTCCTGCTCGAAGTAGCCCGGTGCGCCGTCAGGGCTGATGAAATCGCGCAGCGTGGTGCCGCCCCGGGTGATCGCATAGCCGAGGATTTCCTTCACCGCCCCGGCCAGCCGCTGGTAGCGTTCGCGCGAGATCTTGCCCGCCTCGCGCAGCGGGCTGATGCCGGCCTTGAACAGGCTCTCGGCGGCATAGATGTTGCCGACGCCCACCACCACCGCCTGGTCCATCAGGAAGGTCTTCACCGGCGCACTGCGGCCCCGGCTGCGGGCGAACAGGTAGTCGCCGTCGAAGGCCTCGTCCAGCGGCTCCGGACCCAGCCCCTGCAGCAGCGGGTGGACCTCGCCGGCCGGCTGCCAGAGCAGGCTGCCGAAGCGGCGCGGATCGTTGAACCGCAGCAGGCGGCCGTTGTCCAGGCTGATGTCGACGTGGTCATGCGCCCGCAGCGGGGTATCACCGGGCAGCACGCGCAGGCTGCCGGACATGCCCAGGTGCAGCACCACGCTGCCGACGGCGGTATCCAGCAGCAGGTATTTGGCGCGCCGGCGGATGTCCTCGATGCGCTGCCCCGGCAGCAGCTCGGCCACTTCCGGTGGAATCGGCCAGCGCAGATCGGCGCGGCGCAGGATCACGCCATGCACACGGCGGCCCTGCAGGTGCGGCGCCAGGCCGCGGCGGGTGGTTTCGACTTCGGGCAGTTCGGGCATGGGGTGATTCTACGCCCGCTCAACGCGGCGGCGCGGACAGCTCACGGGCGTCGAGGAAGCCATCACCGTTGGCATCCTGCTTGTGGAAGCGCTGCACGATCACCTGCCGCTGCTGCTCGCGGCTGATCGCCCTGCCCTTGCCACCGGGCAGCTCCTCGGCCGTCAGCACACCATTACCGTTGCGGTCCATGCGGTCGAAGGCATACAGCATCCACTGCACGTACTCGGCTTCGCTGACCCTGCCGTCCCCATCGCGGTCCATCCGCTGCAGATAGCTGGCGGTGTCGGTGACCTGGGCCAGCGCCGCGCCCGGCAGCAGTGCCGCCAGCAGAAGCCCGTACCCTGCCCTCACGCGCCCACCAGGCTGTAGCCCTTCAAGCGTGCGGCGTAGGCCTGCAACGCCGCGATACCGCTTCCCTCGGCCTCGCGGCACCACGCCTGCAGCTGATGCAGGCGCTCGGCAGCATCGTGGCCGCGCGCCTCCAGCAGTGCCGCCAACCGCGCGCGGTACTCGACCAGGGTGCGGATGCGCGGGCGCTGTGCCACCCAGGCGCTCAGCTGGGCACGGCTGTCCGGCTTCAGCCAGCGGCCATCGTTGACCAGACCGCGGCGCAGCCGGCGCGGCAGCAGGCGACGCAGTTTGGCCCCGGCCTGCGCGGCTTCCTCGCGCAGGGCCGGCATGAACACGTTGCGCTGGTAGTCGGTCATCGCCTGGAAGCGGTGCGACAGCAGCGCCTTAAGGGTCTCGGCATCGGGCACGGCGATGTTCGGGCGTACGTCCATGGCCGGTGCCACCCGCAGCACCTTGGCCAGGCGCAGCGCCTGCAGCAGGCGGATCGCACTCCAGCCGATGTCGAATTCCCAGCGCCGCATCGCGAAGCGCGCCGAGCTGGGGAAGGCATGGTGGTTGTTGTGCAGCTCCTCGCCACCGATCCAGCACCCCCACGGCGTGAGATTGGTGGAGGTATCGGCAGACTCGTAGTTGCGGTAGCCCCACCAGTGGCCCAGGCCGTTGACCACGCCGGCCGCCCAGAACGGGATCCATGCCATCTGGATCGCCCACAGGGCCACGCCGGGCAGGCCGAACAGCACGCTGTTGATTGCCAGCAGCAGCACCGGGCCCAGCGTGGCGTGCGGAGTGTACAGGTGGCGCTCGATCGCATCGTCCGGGGTGCCGCGCCCGTACTGCTCAATGTCCGCGCGCATGCCACGCGCTTCCCGATACAGCTCCACGCCATGCCAGAACACCTTGCCGATGCCGCGGGTAACCGGGCTGTGCGGGTCGTCCTCGGTCTCCACCTTGGCGTGGTGCTTGCGGTGGATGGCCACCCATTCCCGGGTGATCATCGAGGTGGTCAACCACAGCCAGAAGCGGAACAGGTGGGCCAGCGCCGGGTGGAAATCGACCCCGCGATGGGCCTGGCTGCGGTGCAGGTACAGGGTCACCGAGAAGATGGTGATCTGGGTGAAGACCAGCAGCACGGCCAGCATGGCCCACCACCCCAGGCCGAGAACACCACCAGTCAACAGGGACATCAGGGCATCAGGCATGGCAGCTCTCCGGATCCACGCGGGGATGGCAGACATGATGGGCGCTTGCGTTGCAAACTGCATCCCTGCGGCGATGTATCGCATCGCCATCCGTGGCACCGTTCACAGTTGGGGACCTGAGTTGTCGAGCCTTGATCCACGCGCCAGCCGCATTTCCGCCGCCCCGCCCGTCGCGGAGCTGCCCCCCTTGATCGAACTGGACCGCGCCACCGTGGTGCGTGGCCAGGTGAAGGTGCTTCATGGGCTCAGCCTGCGCATCGCGCAGGGCCAGCACACCGCCCTGCTCGGCCCCAACGGCTGTGGCAAATCGACCTTCATCAAGCTGATCACCCGCGAACTGTATCCACTGGCGCAGGGCGACGGCACGGTGGCGGTGAAGGTGCTGGGCCAGAACCGCTGGCAGGTGGACCGGCTGCGCTCGCAGCTGGGCATCGTCACCGGCGACCTCAGCAGCAACCTGGCCGACATGCCCGGCCTGACCGTGGAACAGGCGGTGCTGTCCGGCTTCTTCGCCAGCTACGTGGTGCCGGCCTTCCGCGAGGTGACCGCCGACATGCGCGCCCGTGTCGGCGAGACACTGGCGATGACCGGCGCGCTGTCCCTGCGTGAACGTGCCTACGCCGAGCTGTCGGCCGGCGAAACGCGCCGCGTGCTGATCGCGCGCGCGCTGGTCAACCGGCCGCAGGCGCTGCTGCTGGACGAACCCTCCACCGGGCTGGACCTGGTCGCCCGCGAGCAGCTGGTGGCGACCATGCGCGTGCTGGCCCAGCAGGGCATCACCCTGGTGCTGGTGACCCACCACATCGAAGAGATCATTCCCGAGATCGAACGCGTGGTGCTGCTGCGTGACGGCCGCGTACTGGCTGACGGTACCCGCGCCGAGCTGCTGCGCAACGAACCGCTGTCGGCGGTGTTCGGTGGCGCGATCACGGTATGCGAGCAGGAAGGCCGGCTGACCGCGTACGCGGGATAATCGACATGCCACTGTAGAGCCGAGCCTATGCTCGGCTGCTTCTGGCCGCGGGGAACGGCAGCCGAGCATAGGCTCGGCTCTACAGAAAACGGTGCAGCGGGCCGGAACCCGGCCCGCTGCACCCTTGCTCAGAACCTCAACGCCAGCGCGCGCGACTCGATCGGTGCCATCCGGCTCTGGTCCTGCAGCTGCAGGTCGCGCAGCTCGTACGGTGCGCCAAAACCGGCCGGCAACGCGGCCTGGTCGAACGGCAGCACCAGCTGGCCTGCGCCCGGGCCATCGAACCACGCCGCCGCGTGCGCCTGTGCAACCGGCTTCAGCTGGCCATCGCGGCCGGTGGCATACAACGTGCCACGCGCCTCGTAGCGACCGGCGGCGGCCACCTGCAGCGGCAGCGCGACCTGGCGGCTGGCCGGGTCGGGTGCCGCCTGGCCACTGAAGCGAGCAGTGGGCCGTGCCACCGCGAAGGCCACCTTGCCATCGCGCAGCACGCCATCGGCCTGGGCGAACACCTGCAGTTCCCACAGCCCCTGCACGGTGCCGACGTCGGCCGGGATCCGCACCTGCGCGCGCAGGCTGCCATCAGTGGTGCGCAGCAACCGCTGCGGCCAGCTGCGGCCATCCGGTGCGACCAGCAGGGCTTCACCGCCCAGGCTGCCACGGCGCGAGGCCAGCTGCGCGGTGGTGGCGCCGTCTTCCAGCAAGCGTGCCTGCAGCTGCACGTTGCCACCGGCCAGCACCTGCGCCTGGTTGGCCTGCACTTCCAGCCGCAGCGGGCTGTTCGGCTCAAGCACCTGCACCACATAGCGGCCCTGCGCCTGCGTGCTCTGCAGCGTGTACGCACCGGCCGAACTGGTCGCGCCGGTGCGCAGCATGCTGCTGCCATCACCCACCGGCATGCCGGCATCCTGCAGCGCGCGCGCATCGACACTGCGGGCCACGCTGCTGCGGCCAGCCGGGTCGCGCATCTGCAGGGTGTTGGCAGGCAGCGCGCGGGCACCTGCGGCCGGGCTCAGCTGGATCACCGCATCGGGCGCCGTCAGCGGCAGGTCCAGGCCGCGTTGCAGCTGCGAGCCATCGACCTGCTGCCAGTAGCTGCGGCTGACCGAGGCATACGGCGTGGCCGCCTGCAGCGGTTGTGCCGGGTCCAACGCCCAGGCGAAGGACAGCGGTGCACGTTCGCTGTCATCGGCCGGCAATGGCGCGGCAACCAGCGCCGCAGGCACCTGGTCGCCCACGCGGGCCGCCTGCAGAGGCTGCGCGGCCTGCGCGGCGGAAAGGGACAGGACTGCCAGCACCGCACTGGCCAGCAGGGTGGAATGAATCGTCATGGTCGTCTCCCTCACTGGGTCAGGTCGTTGCGCAGCAGGGTGCCGAGGCCGAAGCACTCGCGGCGGCTCTGGTTGTGGCTGAGCGGCTCTGCCCCCTGGGTGCGCTGCGTGTCGGTGAACCAGGTGGTGCCGGCGGCCTTCTGGCTGCTGCACTCCAGGAAGCCATCGGAGCAGGAGGACAGCCAGTTCTGGGTGAACTCCAGGCCGACATTGGCGGCGTAGCCACCGCAGTAGCTGTTGCTGTCCCATACCGCCGATTCCACGTCGCTGCCGACCACCGCACGGAACGGCTTGGGCAGGGCGGGACGGCCTGCGGTGCCGTACAGGTTCTGCGCGTTGTAGGTGGCCATGCTCGCCACCTGCTGCTGGCGCACCGCGTCGTTCTTGTAGCCCAGCAGCCAGCCCAGCGAGGTTTCGAAGGTATTGCCGTTGAGCACCGCATCGGCCAGCGGCGTGCCCGCCGAAGACGGCGCCAGCGCGGTGACCTTGCGCACCGTGCGGATGATCTTCGGATAGCGGCTGTCGTAGGTCGGGTTGGACAGGATCCAGCGCACCACGTTGCCGCCGTTGGAGTGGGTGATCACCACCAGCTGGGTGATGCCACGGCTGTCGATGAAACGGGTCAGCTGGTTGGCCAGGCAGCCGGCCGCTTCCGGTTTCCACATGTACTGGGTGAAATCGCAGTTGATGACCACGTAATTGCTGCTGTTGGGCAGGCCCTGGCGCACGGTGTCGATGATGGTCGGCTGCCAGTAGTCCTGGGTGGCGTTGGTCTGCGCGCCGGTGCCATGCACGAAGGCCACGCCGACCACGTCGGCGGCCTGCGCCGGCGCTGTTGCAAGCCCCAGGAGCAGGGCCAGGACGGTACTTCCTGTTGCGGTGCTGCGCATCGCGTCTCTCCCTCTGTCTTCGGATCCCCCCGACCCGGCTGGAACTGGACGGCCTCTGGTGCCTGCCGATGTGCCGATGCTCACGGCGCGGGCGCGTGAAAGTCCGTGCGCTGCGCCCGGATTCAGGAGACTGGCGTCACTTGATGACGTTTTTCATCTTGTTTCGATGACCATGCCGGTTCTGGCCGTATGACCGATGGCCACTGCGGTGCCGCACTGGGACTGCGATCATGACGCGATGTTCTTTCTCCGGAGCCCGTCCATGTCGCTGATCTCCCACCCTGCCCGCCCGCTGCTCGGCCTTGCCGTGGCCGCTGCCCTGGCCGGTTGTGCCGCCACCGCCGCCAAGCCGACCGCCGTCGAAGCCAACATCACCACCAAGGCGGTGGGTTATCTGGACAAGAGCGCGGTTCCGGCCAGCCTCGACCTGGTACCGGCACCACCGGTGGCCGGTTCGGCCGCGTTCGCCCTGGACGAGCAGGTCAGCCGTGAGGCCCGCGCGCTGCGTGGCAGCCCGCGCTTCGCCCAGGCCGGCGTCGATGCGGAACTCGGTTTCCCCGAAGGCGCCAACCACTTCTCCTGCGCCGCCGACATCGACGTCGATGCGGTGAAGACCCCGGCGCTGTATCGCCTGCTGGAGCGCAGCCGGATCGACGCCAGTGCGGCGACCAAGGCGGCCAAGAACCACTACCAGCGCCCGCGTCCGTTCATGGTCAACGGTGAACCGACCTGCTCGCCGAAGGACGAAGACGGCCTGCGCAAGAACGGCTCGTACCCGTCCGGCCACACCTCGATCGGCTGGGCCTGGGCACTGATCCTGTCGGAGATCGCGCCGGACCGCGCCGATGCCATCCAGGCCCGCGGCCGCAACTACGGCGAGAGCCGCCTGGTGTGCAACGTGCATTGGCAGAGCGACATCCTCGAAGGCCGCTTCATGGGCGCGGCCGCCGTGGCCCGCCTGCACGACAACGCGGCCTTCAACAAGGACCTGCTGGCCGCACGCAAGGAGATCGAAGCGGCGCGCAAGGCCGGCCTGCACTCCAGCCGCGACTGCGCCACCGAGAATGCGGTGCTGAAGGTGCGCCCGCAGAGCGCGCTGTAGGCCACGCCTCTGTAGAGCCGAGCCATGCTCGGCTCAGAGCAGCCGAGCGCAGGCTCGGCTCTACACGAAGCAGGAAACAGAAGGGCCGGCAGTGCGCCGGCCCTTCTTCATTGCATCAACGCAGCCACCGCATCAGAACTTCGCGGTGAACTCCACGCCCCAGGTACGCGGCTCGTTGAGGAAGCCGGTCAGGTTGTTGAAGTCGATCGCGCCGACCACGCGGGTCTGGTTGGTCAGGTTGCGACCGAACACCGCCACGTCGTACTGGCCGTAATCCCAGTTGTAGCCCAGGCGCAGGCCGCCTTCCAGCGAACTGCGGCCGCGGAATTCCGGCGACTCGTAGATGAAGAAGTTCACCGCGCTGCGGTAGGCCCAGTCGGTGTAGGCGTACAGCTCGCTGCCATCGCTGAGCGGGAAGCCCACGCGCAGGGTCGCGTTGTGGATCCATTTCGGCGCCTGCGGCAGCGGGTTGCCGTTCACCAGCGCATAGGTGCCGCCGTTGATGACCGTGGTCGGGTCGTTGATGGTGCAGCCACCGCCGCAGATCGCCACCGCAAGGTTCTTGTCCTTGATCTCGGTGTCGTTGTAGCTGCTGCCGAAGGTCAGCAGGACGTTGTCGGCCAGGTAGGCTTCCAGGTCCAGTTCCACGCCCTGGCCGATGGTCTTGTCGGCGTTGAGCAGGGTGGCGGTGTTGTTGGCACCGCCCACGGCGATCAGCTGCTGGCCGTCAACGTTGTAGCGGAACACGCTCAGGCCCAGGCGCGCGCGGCGCTCGAACAGGTCGGCCTTGATGCCGGCCTCGTACGAGATGACCTTCTCCGAATCGGCCTGCGACAGGCCCGGCGCAAAGGCCAGGCGGCCCTGGATCGACGGCGCGCGGAAGCCCTTGGCGACGCGGGCGTAGGCGTTGATGTCGTCGGTCAGCTTGTACACGCCGCTGACGTCCCAGCTGACGTCGTTGACGTCGGTGTTGGCCAGGTACGGGCCGCTGACCGGGGTGCCGAACGGAACGGCCTGCAGCACGCTGGCGCTGAAGTCCTTCTTGTCCTGGGTATAGCGCACGCCGGCACGCAGCTTGAAGCGGTCGGTGACATCGAAGTCGCCCGAAGCGAACACGGCCCACGCCTTGTTGCGCTGGTTCTGCACCACGTGTCCGGTCTGCGGGTTGCCCGGGGTCAGCGAGTCGTAGTTGAAGTTGTTGATGGTCACGTCTTCATCGAAGTAGAAGACGCCGGCCTGCCAGTCGAAGCGGCCCCATTCGTTGGACTCGATGCGCACTTCCTGCGTCCACTGGCGGTGGTGCGGCAGGCCGTCGGCCGACTCCGACGAGAACGGAATCAGGCCCGGACCGTAGTTGCCGGCACCGAGGAAGGCCGCGCCGTAGCCACCGTCGATGTCGCCACGGTTGAGCGACTCGGCGGTTTCATAACCGGTGATCGAATGCAGGGTCACCGAACCGAGGTTCCACTGCAGGCGCGCGCTGCCGCCCCAGGTCTCCAGGTCGGAGAAGTTGACGCCGTCGTTGGCCACCTTGTCGCGGTCGAAGTTCTCGACCAGCGAATTGCCACCCTTCTGGATGATGTTGGCGCGGAACAGGCGGGCGGTACCGTTGAGCTTGCGCTTGTGCAGGTTGAACAGTGCTTCGAAGTCGTCGCCTTCGTACAGGAACTGCACGCGGCCGGCGGCTTCGTCATAGCCTTCGAAGCCACTGTTGGGAGCGCCGACGCGGGTGTTGTCGACCCAGTCGTCGCGGCGCTGGTAGATGGCCGAGACGCGTGCCGACCAGCGGTCGGTCAGCGGGCCGCCGTAGGCGCCCTGCACATTCCAGCTGTTGTAGCTGCCGTAGCCGACACGGAGGTAACCATCGGCATCCTGCGACGGGCGTGCCGAATCGAACTTGACCACGCCGGCCGGGGTGTTGCGGCCGAACAGCGTGCCCTGCGGGCCACGCAGCACTTCCACGTTGGCCAGGTCGAACAGCGGGAAGCCCTTCAGCAGCGGGCTTTCCTGCACCACGTCGTCATACACCAGCGACACCGGCTGCGAGGCATTGAGGTCGAAATCGGTGTTGCCCAGGCCGCGGATGTAGAAGCGCGGGAAGGCACGGCCGTAGGACGACTCGATGTTGAGGCTGGGCACGCGTGCGGCCAGGAAGCGGATGTCATCGCCGGCCGAGCCGAGCACATCCAGCTTCTCGCCCTGGATCGCGCTCAGTGCGACCGGTACGTCCTTGGCGTTCTCGACGCGCCGCTGCGCGGTCACCTGCAGGGCATCGAGGGCAACCGGATCCTTGGCAGCGGGAGTTTCCTGGGCGGCCGCAACCAGCGGCAGCAGGGCGGAAAGAGCGGCAACGAGGGGGCGCGCGACCGGAAGGCGGCCACGGGAAGTACGGGTCGGGGACATGGCGGTAGGCTGTGTTTGGAGGGGTGGTATAACGGCGCTACCAGATAATTGTTGCAATACAGCACCTGCCCCGCAAATGCCCGCCGTTCATGGGCCTGTCGCCCCGGCCCGGGCGCCCTCGCTAGACTCGGGGGTTTCCAGCCCTGCGGAGCCGCCGCGATGACCCAGTGGTATTTCCATGCCTCCGCCCAGGCCGAGCGTATCGGCCCGCTTGATGACCAGGCTGCGCGCCGTTATGCGCAGGCCAACCCGCGCGCGCTGGCCTGGTGCCAGGGCATGAGCGGATGGACCTCGATTGCCGAGGTGCCGGAGCTGCAATCTGCGGCCCCGGGCATGCCGAACAGCCCGCCGCCGGTCCCCTCCGCCAGCGGCCGCGCCGACGACATCGAATTCCGCATCGTCGGCCATGAAATGCAGTTCGTGGAGATCGAGCTCGACCCCGGCGAGAGCGCCATTGCCGAGGCCGGCGCATTGATGTTCAAGGACGCCACGGTACAGATGGACACGGTGTTCGGCGCCGCCAACGGCGACCAGGGCGGCGGCTTCATGGGCAAGGTGATGGCCGCCGGCAAGCGCGTGCTGACCGGCGAGAGCCTGTTCGCCACCGTCTACACCCAGAGCGGCCACGGCAAGGGCAAGGTCGCCTTCGCCGCGCCCTACCCGGGCACGGTGCTGGCAATGAAGCTGGACCAGCACGGCGGCCGCCTGATCTGCCAGAAGGACAGCTTCCTGGCCGGCGCGCGCGGCGTGCAGATCGGCGTGCAGTTCCAGCGCAGGATCATGACCGGCCTGTTCGGCGGCGAAGGCTTCATCATGCAGAAGCTGGAGGGCGACGGCTGGGTGTTCATCCACGCCGGCGGCTGCGTGGTCGAGCGCGAGCTGGCTGCCGGTGAACGCCTGGACGTGGATACCGGCTGCGTGGTGGCGTATCACCCGACGGTGGACATGGACGTGCGCCGTGTTGCCGGCATCAAGAGCATGCTGTTCGGCGGCGAAGGCGTGTTCCTGGCCACGCTGACCGGTCCAGGCAAGGTCTGGCTGCAGTCGCTGCCGTTCTCGCGCCTGGCCGGCCGCATGTGGATGGCCGCGCCGCAGGGCGGCGGCCAGAACCGCGGCGAAGGCTCGGTGCTGGGCGGCCTGGGCCGGATACTGGACGGCGACAACCGGCACTACCCGAAGCATCCGATGAATGGGCGGGCCGACCTACCCTGCCCGCCCTGCGGCACCTTCGGTATGCTGGCGCCCTTTCCTGAATCCGGCGCCGCGAGCGCACTGCCGATGAGCCTGTTCCGATCCCGCATGCTGCTGTCCGTCGCCCTGATCGGCCTGCTGGCCGGCTGCGGTGGCGACCCGGTCCGCCCTGCGCCGCCGCCGGCGCCAACCGTGGTACCGCAGGCCAAGCCGGTGAAGATCGGTATCGCCCTCGGTGGTGGCGCAGCCAAGGGCTTCGCCCACATCGGCGTGATCAAGATGCTGGAGGCCAATGGCTTCGAACCGGCCGTGGTGTCCGGCACCAGTGCCGGCAGCGTGGTCGGCGCGCTGTATGCCAGCGGCATGGATGCGTTCCAGATGCAGAGCAAGGCAGTGGCGCTGGATGAAGCCAGCATCCGCGACGTGCGCCTGTTCTCCGGTGGCCTGGTGCAGGGCCAGAAGCTGCAGGACTACGTCAACGAGCAGGTCGCCAACCGCCCCGCCGAGCGCCTGAAGAAGCCGTTCGCCGCAGTCGCGACCCAGCTGGAAACAGGCGAGCGCGCGATCTTCGTGCGCGGCAACGTCGGCCAGGCCGTGCGCGCCTCCAGCAGCATTCCCGGCGTGTTCGAACCGGTGAAGATCGGTGGCCGCAACTACATCGATGGCGGCGTGGTCAGCCCGGTGCCGGTCGATGCCGCGCGCCAGCTCGGCGCCGACTTCGTGATCGCCGTGGACATCTCCAGCAAGGCCAGCGGCAAGGCGCCGACCGACATGCTGGGCATCGTCAACCAGTCCATCTCGATCATGGGCCAGCGCCTGGGCGAGCAGGAACTGGCACGCGCCGACATCGTCATCCGCCCGAAGGTGCTGGACATCGGCGCCGCCGATTTCAGCCAGCGTGGCACCGCGATCCTGGAGGGCGAAAAGGCCGCAATGGCCGCGATGCCGCAGATCCGCGCGAAGATCCAGCAGCTGCAGCGTGCACGCGCCGCGGCCGCCGCACCGGCACCCGTGGCCGCGCCGAAGTGCGAGGAAGCCTCGCGCCTGGGCAAGCTGATGGGGCGCAAGGACAAGTGCTGAGCTGAGCCGGCGTGTCGCTGCCAGACAGCGACGCGCGCGTTCTAGCGCGCAGGCCGGTAACCGCTGGCCTGCTGCCGCTCGCGCCTGCGCGCCTGACGGGCCTGCTCCTGCAGTGTCGCCGTGTGCTGCAGCTGTTCCATGCCATCGGCCGGCACATGCAGCTGGCGTCGCGCACGGGTGAGTGCCAGATAGACCGCGCGCACCGGGTTGTGCCAGATGCGCCCGCGCTGCCCCGCACTGAAGCAACCGGGTGACAGTGAGACCACGTCGAACTGCAGGTTCTTCGCGTGTTCGGCCAGGCACAGCGCCACCCGCCCTTCAGCAGGCGTGTCCTGGTCGTCGAGCGCCTGCAGCAGTGACTGCACCCGATCGGCAGACGCAAACAGTTCGACCAGCGCGCCCTGCCCTTCGTCGGCCTGCGTGGCCAGGAAGCGCTCCTGTGCCGGGTCCGAGGCGCTGTCGCGGCGCCGGCGCCACGCATCCAGCGGCCGCTGCAGCACGCTGCGCAGCGCGCGCAGCGATGCCGGATGCAGATAGGGCCGCAGCCCGAGCGCGTGCAGCTGTGCCGCATCCAGGGCCAGATCGGCGACGCTGCCATGGATGCGCAGGCCCTCGCTCGGCACCTGCGCCCAGTGGCGGTAATGCAGCACACCGGTGGCGCGGTCGGCGGCACCGACGAACGGCCCACTGTCCTGCCCCAGTCCATCCAGTGCCAGGGTCTGGTTGACCAGGCCCTCGACCTGGTTGCCCTGGCGCACCGATTGGTGCATTTCCAGCACCTTCGACGCGGCCCAGCGCGGCACCGTACCGGTCAGGCACTGGTGCGGATCCCCCAGGCTGACCACGCCAGGCGCATGGCCGGCCAGCAACTGCTTCCACGACGGGCTCAGGTCATGCGCCTCGTCCACCAGCAGCATGCCCATGTCCAGCGGCGGGGTAACGCCGCGCAGTGCCAACCACTTGCCGATGTGCGCCGGGCTGAGGCTCAGCAGCGTGCCCCGCTGCAGTTCGGCGTCGAACATGCAGCGCCAGACGTGCTCGGCGGCCGCCATGTACGGCGACACGTCGAGCATCGCGGCGGGCACCGACCGGTCGAAATGCTGGAACGCCAAGCCCGGTGCAGACGACGCGCACCAACGGTTGATGGCCTCGAACGCAGTCAGCAGCACCTGCTCCGGGCTGCGCCCACCGATGCCCTGCAGGCCGATGCGGCCGGCAATCTCGCGCGGCGTGCGGGTGCTGCGCCGGTAGCTGGCAACGAAGCCACCGGTGTGGCCGCTGCGCGCGGCATGCTGCGCCACGCGGTTGGCGAACTCGATCTGGGTCAGCAGGCGCACCGCGGTGCTGGCCGGCACGCGGCTGCGGAAGGCTTCCACCTGCCCACGCGAGGGCGCCACGTAGGTGTAGCGGCCGGGCCGCGCCTCCATCAGCGCCAGCACCAGGTGGCCCTTGCCGGTGCCGGCATAGCCATCGAGGTCGATCAGCTCATCGGGGTTGGCGGCGATGGCGCGCAGCACGCGGGCCTGCTCGGAGGTGTACAGGCCATGGTGTTCGACCGCACGCGCGTCCTCGGCGGCCACGTCATCCTGCGTGAGCGCCTCGTCACTGGAAAAGGTGGCGGGAAAGCGGATCTCATGCTCGGTCAGGGTTTCCTGGCAGGCCTGCTGCAGGGCCAGGCCCGGATACTCCAATGGCGACTGCGCGATGACGTCCTGCAGGATCTGCGCCGGCGCCAGCAGCACGCCGTGGGCGGCCAATGCGGTCAGCCAGGCATCCAGCTCCGGCTGGCCTCCGCCACCGGGGCCGGCCAGCTGCGCGGCGGCGCCTTCGTTGCCGGCAAACAGCGCGCAGGCATCATGCAGCAGGCGTTCGATCTCGGCCGCTGGATGCAGGCGCGTCCGGCACAACTGCGCGGCCATCAGCCCGGCCTGCTCCACTGCCGTCTGCGGCGGCGTGCCGTGAGCGATGTAACGTGCCAGCGACTTGCGCTGCAGCGGCAGGAAGATGGTGGTGGGCACCGGGTGCTGGAGTTCGGACATGCGTGGAACCGGAAAGGAACGCTGCGGCGCGCGCAGGGCGGTGATGCTCGGCTACCCGCCCGGCCGCGTCAAATCGCCGCTGCGCTCATTCCAGCTGCGACAACGGCAATGCCTGGAAACCCTTCACCGTGCGCAGCACGAAGCTGGAATTGGCGTCGGCCACGCCGCCGGCGTTGAGCAGGCGGTCCAGCAGGAAGTGCGAAAAGTGCTCCAGGTCGCGCACGTAGACGTGCAGCAGGTAGTCCATGTCGCCGGTCAGCGCATGGCAGGCCACCACCTCGTCCCAGCCCTGCACGCTGTCCACGAAGTGGCCGATGGCGGCCTGGTCGTGCTTTTCCAACTGCACGCGCACGAAGGCCTGCAGGCCCAAGCGCAGCTGCCGCGGCTCCAGCCGCGCGCCGTAGCCGACGATCACGCCCTCGCTTTCCAGCCGCTGCAGGCGGCGCAGGCAGGCCGAGGGCGACAGGTTCACCCGAGTCGCCAGCTCCGCGTTGGTGGCGCGCCCATCCCGCTGGATTTCAGCCAGCAGGCGTATATCCGTGCGATCAAACTGGACTTCTCCGGCCATTGCTGCTCCGCAACATGGTGACTGCGCAAGGATATTGCGCCAACAATGCCAATCGGCGCAACTTTTGCAACCCTGTTGCGCGCGCCCTGCCCTAGCATCGTGGCTATCCCTTCAAGGAGTGCCCCATGGACCTCGCCCAGCCCCGCCGCGTCGAACACCAGCAGACCGACAAGGGCTACGTGCCGGTGTACACCACCGCGCTCGTCGAACAGCCGTGGGACACCTACAGCGCCGACGACCACGCCACCTGGAGCACGCTGTACCAGCGCCAGCGCGAGCTGCTGGTCGGCCGTGCCTGCCAGGAATTCCTGGACGCGCAGGACGAGATGGGCATGAACGCGCACATGATTCCGCGCTTTGACCAGCTCAACGAAGTGCTGGGCGCGGCCACCGGCTGGACCCTGGTCGGCGTCGAAGGCCTGCTGCCGGAACTGGATTTCTTCGACCACCTGGCCAACCGCCGCTTTCCCGTGACCTGGTGGATCCGTCGCCCGGACCAGATCGACTACATCGCCGAGCCGGACCTGTTCCACGACCTGTTCGGCCACGTGCCGCTGCTGATGAACCCGGTGTTCGCCGACTACATGGAGGCCTATGGCCGTGGCGGCGTCAAAGCCCACGCGATCGGCCCGGACGCGCTGCAGAACCTCACCCGCCTGTACTGGTACACGGTGGAGTTCGGCCTGATCGACACGCCCGACGGCATGCGCATCTACGGTGCCGGCATCGTGTCGTCCAAGGGCGAGTCGCTGTACTCGCTGGAATCGGCCGCACCCAACCGCATCGGTTTCGACCTGCAGCGGATCATGCGAACGAAGTACCGCATCGACACCTTCCAGAAGACCTACTTCGTCATCGACAGCTTTGAACAGCTGATGCAGGCGACGTCGCCGGACTTCACCCCGATCTACGCGGCACTGGCCGACCAGGCGCACCTGCCTGCCGGTGACGTGCAGGCTGACGATCACGTGTTCCAGGCCGGCACGGGTGAAGGCTGGGCGGACGGCGGCGACGTGTGATGCGCGCTGCCGCGCGGCTATCCTGCACGGCATGACTGATGCATTTGCTTCGCTGCGCGTAACCGATGTCGCTTTCGACGACGACCTCATCCTGCTGACCCTGGCCGATGGCCGCCGTACCCGCCAGCCGCTGCGCTGGGTACCTGCGTTGTTCGAAGCCGATGCAGGGCAACGCGCGCGGTGGGTCGCCACCGCCGATGGCCTGGGCGTGAACTGGCCGGCGCTGCTGCCGGCGCGCGAGGCTGGCGTGGTCGATATCCTCAACCAGGTCTGGGAAGACCGCTACGAGGCCGCGCTGGCGCGACTGAAGGCAGCCGCGTGGACGCTGGATGCGCTGTCCGACGAAGACCAGCAGCTGGTGGCGCTGTGGCGCATGGAGGCCGACATCAACAACGGCGGCTTCATGCAGTTCCTGTGCAACTGGGGCGACCCGACCTGCCAGCTGGCGTTGCGTGCGCTGCAGGCGATGGGCGCGGCGAAGACCCACGCGATCCTGGCCGGCATGCGCGGGCTGGTCGACCGGCTGGAAGATGACCCGGCGGTCAAGCAACTGACCGACCTGTACGGCGCGATGACCGAACAGGAGCAGGAGGCGCTGCACGCCTTCGACGAAGCCTATTTCGAGCGACCGGAAGACCTGGCCAGGTTGGGACTGAAGCACTTCGGCCCGGAGCCTGTCGAACGACGATGACCATGCACGCCGGCGCTGTTCTGTAGAGCCGAGCCCATGCTCGGCTACGTTTCAATCAGCGCGGGTACACCAGCAGCACCACCAGATCCTCCTCACCCACCTGCTGCAGCGCATGGTGGCTGCCCTTGCGGGTCAGCAGCGCGTGCCCGGCGTGCACGTCGTACTGCCTGCCATCCAGCACATAACTGCCCTGCCCACTGACGATGTAATAGATCTCGTCCTTGTGCTGCGGATGCAGGCCGATGCCCGCGCCTTTGTGCAGCACACGCTTGCGCAGCACGAACGGCAGCCCTTCGGCATCGGCGAAGAACGGATACGCCGTGGTCGGGCCGGCACCGCCGTGCGGGCCTGCTTGCGTGCGCACAACGCTGTCTTCGTGCACCACCTGCGAGGGCAGGGCTGGGTCGCTACCCTGCCCTTCCGCCACCACGTCGCAGTCGATATCCCGCACCAGCGCCGGCTGCAGCGCGGGTAGCAGCGGCACCGCCTCGCGCAATACCAGGCAGGCCACCGCATGTGCGCCGGCCACGCTGAAATGGGTGCCGTCGGCCTTGTTCTGTTCGGGCACGAACAGGAAGTAGGGTCGCGCGCCCTCCTCACCCAGCGCGCGGATCCAGCGCATGCTGCGGTCATTCAGATCAATCAGCGCAATCTGCTCGCGCGCGGCCAACGCCTTCATCGACTGCGTGTAGCGGCCATGCGTATCCAGCAGTGAACCGAAGTCGTACAGCAGCCGCGCCACCGGCGTGACCAGCACCGGCGTGGCGCCCTTTGCGCGGGCCACCTGTACGTAACGCATCAGCAGGCGTGGGTAGTCGCTGTCCGGATCGGTGTAGCGCGTGCGGTCTTCGAACTTCGCATCGTTGTGGCCGAACTGGATCAGCAGCACGTCGCCTTGGCGCAGCTCGGCGGCTATGGCCTCCAGGCGCCCTTCCTCGATGAAACTGCGCGTGCTGCGCCCGCCCTTGGCGTGGTTGTGCACCTCCAAGCGCGCCGGGTCCAGGTAGCTCTGCAGCGCCTGGCCCCAGCCGGCCTGCGGCGCGCGCTCGGGGCCGTATGCGGCCGCAGTGGAGTCACCGGCAATGAAGACCCGCACGGGCGCCGCCTGCGCGGTGGTGCACGACAGCAGCAACAACAAAGGCAACAGGGTGCGCATATCCGGTCTCCGGTAGTGCCGGCCGCTGCCCGGCAACCTCATGAACGGCGGAAGCATTGCCAGGACGCCGGCCAGCGGCCGGCACTACCGCGGATCACGCGTCAGCGCGCCAGCCAGCCACCATCGACCGGCAGCACGGCGCCGTTGATGTAATCCGACGCCGACGAGGCCAGGAACACCGCCGCACCGGCCAGGTCATCCGGCGTACCCCAGCGACCGGCCGGGATGCGCTCCAGGATCGCCTTGTTGCGCGCTTCGTCGGCGCGCAGCTGGGCGGTGTTGTCGGTGGCCATGTAGCCCGGGGCGATGGCATTGATGTTGATGCCCTTGCCCGCCCACTCGTTGGCCAGCAGCCGGGTGATGCCGGCGATGCCGCTCTTGCTGGCGGTGTACGACGGCACGCGGATACCGCCCTGGAAGGACAGCATCGAAGCGATGTTGATGATCTTGCCGTGGCCCTGTTCGATGAAGTGGCGGCCGGCGGCCTGCGAAATGAAGAACGCGGACTTGAGATTGACGTTCATCACGTCGTCCCAGTCCTGCTCGCTGAAGTCCACCGCATCGGCGCGGCGGATCAGGCCGGCGTTGTTGACCAGGATGTCCAACCCGCCCAGGCCTTCGATGGTCTCGCGGACCACGCGCGCCACCGGCTCGATGCTGATCAGGTTGGCTTCGATGGCCAGGCAGCGGCGGCCCAGCGCGGTGATCTTTTCGATGGTATCGGTGGGCGGGGCGATGCCGGCCACGGCCACGTCGGCGCCAGCGGCGGCCAGTGCCACGGCGATGCCCTGGCCCAGACCGGTATTGCCACCGGTTACCAGAGCGACCTTGCCTTCCAGGCTGAAGGGATTAGCCATTGCGTATGCGTTCCTTGATAGAGACGAGCGGTGTCGACGGCCGGCACACGGTGCGCGGCGGCCAGGCGGGCTTACTTGAGCTGGCAGATGTCCAGCACGTGCATGTCGGTGTAGTCCAGGTTCTCGCCACCCATCGCCCAGATGAAGGCGTAGTTGCTGGTGCCGGCGCCCATGTGGATCGACCACGGCGGCGACACTACCGCTTCGTTGTTCTGGATCACGATGTGACGCTGCGCGGCCGGCTCGCCCATGAAGTGGTAGACGCGGTCGCTGTCACCCAGGTCGAAGTAGAAGTAGACCTCGCTGCGACGGTCGTGCAGGTGCGGCGGCATGGTGTTCCACACGCTGCCCGGCTTGAGCACGGTCAGGCCCAGCAGCAGCTGCGAGGACTGGCAGGTGGCCGGCACGATGTACTGGTAGATGGTGCGCTCGTTGCTGGTTTCCAGCGCGCCGCGGTCCAGTGCAACGGCGTCCTTGATGGACAGCTGCCTGGTTTCGAAGCGGGCATGGGCCGGGGTCGAGGCCAGATAGAACTGGGCGGGGTTGGCGGCGTCCTGCGAGGCGAACACGACCTCCTTGCTGCCCATGGCCACGTACAGACCGTCCTTCGGACCCAGCGTGTAGCCGGTGCCATCCACGGTGACCGTACCGGTGCCGCTGCCGACGTTGATCACGCCCAGTTCCCGGCGCTCCAGGAACGGGTGGCCTGCGGCCGAAGCGGGTTCGGTCTGGGTCGGCAGCGCAAGCGGTGCGTCCACCGGGGCGGCGCCACCAATCACGAAGCGCTCGTAGTGGGTGTACTTGAGGGTCACCGCACCGGCGTTGAACAGGCCATCGAGCAGGTACAGGTCACGCAGCTGGTCGTTGCTGGCACCGTGGATGGCATCGGGATGGGTGGCGTAATGGGTCTTGCTGTACATGGCGTCTCCAGAGCGGGGGGCGGGCCGACGGGTCGGCCCCGGCGCGGTTCACGGTCGATTCTAGCCAGACAGGAAACCGGTGTCATTTTGCGTCGCACGATGCCGGGATGGCCCGGGCAGGGCGCGGTGGATCGGGTGGATGGGGCAGGGGCGTGTCACGACCAGAGGTCGTGACCTGCAGGATTGATCCTTGGGGATCAATCCTCCGGCGGCTGGCAGGAATCGCGGACGATCAGGTGCGGCCGCACGCTGGCAATGGGCAGCGCGGCCTGGCCTTCGGGCTGGATCAGCATCGCCGCGGCGGTGCGTCCGGTATCGCGCGTGTGCCGGCGCACCGAGGTCAGCGAGGGCCACAGGCGCGAGGCAAGCGGGCTGTCGTCATAGCCGACAATGGACAGCTGGCGCGGAATGTTGATGCCCGCGCGCAGCGCCACCTTGTAGATACCGGCGGCCATTTCATCGTTGCCGGTGAAGATGGCGGTCGGGCGGCGCTTGCCCAGCAGCAGTTTCTCGGCAGCGGCGACACCGGATTCGAAGGTGTAGCCGGCCTCGATGATGCGGTCCTTCGGCAGCTCGATACCGCGTTGCGACAGTGCGTCGATGAAGCCGGCGGTACGTTCATGGGCCGAACGGTAGGCGCTGGGACCGGTCACCAGGGCAATGTCACGGTGGCCGAGCGAGAGCAGGTAGTCGGCGGCTTCGGCCGCACCATCGCGGTCATGGGTAACCACCATCTGCGAGCTTTCGTCCAGCGGCAGCGCTGCCACGCGGGTAAACCGGCAGCCGATCTCATCGAGCATGTCCGCCAGCGCCTGGTCTTCCGAGGCACGCGGCACCAGGATCACGCCGTGCAGCTTCTGCTGCTGCACGAAGCGACGCACGCCTTCGATGTAGCCGGGGCTGCGGCTGTCACAGGGATGCACCACCAGCTCGAAACTGGATCCACGCAATGCATCCAGCGCGCCGTACTGCATGTCCACGATGTACTGCGCGGTGGGGTTGTCGTAGACCATGCCGATCAGGAAGGAGCGGCGGAACGCCAGCCCGCGGGCCAGTGGATCGGGCGTGTAGCCCACTTCACGCATCAACGCTTCCACCTTGTCGCGCGTGTCCTTGCGCACCAGTGGCGAGTTGTTGATGATTCTTGAAACCGTTTTCTTGGATACACCCGACAGTCGCGCGATGTCGTTGATGGTGGCTGCCTTGCCCTTCGCCAATGCCGGCGTAGCGGCATCGTTCTTGTTGCGCACTGACATGTTTTGAACCCGGTAAGTCTGGGGATTCCGGCTCCGCGCTCAGTCCAGCGCGCGGTAGCGGAAGTTGCGGAAGGTTACCGCACCGTCGCCGGCCGCATACAGCGCCGGCTTCAACGCCAGGAACCTGCCCGCGACATTGTGATGGTAACCGGACACTTCCATCTGAACCGGATACTTCTGCCAAGTGTGCCCGTCGGTGCTGGAGTGGAAGGTGACGATGTGGCGGTTGTTGGTCACCCGCAACCACAGCCGGCCGCCGCGGCCCGGGGCCGGTCGGGCAGGGCGCTCCTCGCCGTAGCGATGCATGATGAACGACTCGCCGTTGCTGCCCACGCCCGCGTACAGCCGGTCGCTGTAGAACAGCAGCGCGCCTCCCACGGCACCGGGGGCGATCTCCATCTCCACCTCGAACTGATAGGCCCGGTCGCCGGCGATGGTGGTCAGCGGCGAGGCGTCGCGCGGCGTACTGCCCTTGCCCTGCAGGACAAGGCCGTTGCCACTGAAACCCAGCCGGCGGTACTCATCCTGCGCCGGGTTGAAGAACGCCCACTGCGGGCCAAGCGTGCTGCCGCGGAAATCATCCGACAGCGCCATGCCATGCGGCGACAGCGCCTGTCCGGCCGGCTTGCGCAGTGGCTGACCAAGGTCTCCGCCCGTGGCCCGGAACCAGCCGTCAGCGGTCCATTCGATCGGTTCGAGCAGGGCCTGCCGACCCAGCGTCCAGAAGCCGTTCTCGTACCCGTGGTACATCATCCACCAGCGTCCATCGGTCCCTTCGATCACCGTCGCGTGGCCGCGTGACCACCAGGGCTCGGCCGCCGACTGCGTGCGCGTGATCGGGTTGTTGGGCGCGTTCTCCCATGGTCCGTGGATCGAACGCGAGCGCGCGGTGATCACCATGTGCCCGGTCGGCGGACCGGCGGTGCCGCCCACTGCCGTGGTCATGTAGTACCAGCCGTCGCGGACGTGGATCTTCGGGCCTTCCTGCGCGTAGGCCTCAACGTCCCAGTCCTGCGGGTAGCGCCAGCCGTCATAGACGTGTTTCGGCCTGCCGACCACGCTCAACCCGTCGTCGGCCAGCTGCACGTAATCACCGCCACTGAGGAACAGGTAGCGCTTGCCGTCTTCACCCACTGCATGGCCGGGATCGATGTAGCCACCCAGGCCGATGTCGATCGGCGCGCTCCACGGGCCCTTGATGTCATCGGCCCAGACCACGAAGTTGCTGCGGCGCTCGCCGGTGCGGGCCGGGAAGTAGATGAAGTAGCGCCCCCGATGCTTGACGATGTCCGGCGCCCAGATCGCCCCCACGTTGCGGGTGACCGCATGTCCCAGCGGCTGCCAGTTCACCAGGTCGCGCGAGTGCCAGATCGGGAGGCCGGGGTAGGCGTCGAACGACGACAGCGTGAGGTAGTAATCGTCCCCGTCCTTGAGCACCGAGGGATCCGGATGGTCACCGGCCAGCACCGGATTGAGGAACGTGCCATCGCCCCGGTCCGCCTGGCGCTGGTGTTCCAGCCCCCGCGCCCACTGCGCCGGGGCGCGCGCGGGCTCCGCCGCGGGTGCAGGCCGTGCCGGCAGCAACAGCACGAGCAGAGTGATGGTGGCGGCGATACACAGTGCACGCATGGCAGTCTCCTTGTGGCTCAGCCGCGCAGCGCGGCGGGCAGCCACAACGACAGTGAGGGGAAGAAGGCCACGACCAGCAGCACGGCGAGCGCGGCGAACCAGAACGACCAGATCGTGCGCATGCTCTGGCCCACGCTGATCTTGCCGATGGCCGTGCCGATGAACAGCACCGAGCCCACCGGGGGCGTGACCAGACCCAGGCCACCGGTGAGCACCAGCACCAGGCCGAAGTGGATCGGATCGATGCCGTAGGCGCGCGCCACCGGCAGGAAGATCGGCGTGCAGATCAGGATCATCGGCGCCAGGTCCATGAAGGTGCCCAGCAGCAGCAGCATCACCACGATCATCAGCAGCACCATGAACTGGCTGTGCGCGAACGACTGCAGGAACTCGACGGCGGCCGCGGGCACCTGCAGGTAGGCCAGCAGCCAGCCAAACACGGCAGCGGTGGCGATCACGAACAGGATCACGCCCGTGCTGCGCGCAGCGTGGATGACGGTGTCGAAGAACTCGCGCCAGCGCAGTTGCCGGTACAGCACGGTGGTCACCAGCAAGGCGTAGACCACGGCGATCGCCGCGCTTTCCACTGCGGTGAAGATGCCGGCGCGGATACCGATGAAGATCAGCGCGACCAGGCCCAGGCCGGGCAGGGCGGAGACGATGCGCAGGGCCACGGCGCGCCAGCCGGGAAAGACCTCCACGCCATAGCCGCGGCGGCGCGCCACCGCATAGCCGGTGACCATCAGCGCCAACGTCATCAGCAGCGCGGGGACAATGCCGGCGGCGAACAGATCTGCGATGGACAGGCCCCCACCGGCAGCGGCCGAGAACAGGATCAGGTTGTGCGACGGCGGCACCAGCAGCGCCACCAGCGCGGCGGTGATGCTGACGTTGACGGCGAAATCGCGGTCGTAGCCGCGCTTGACCATCTGCGGGATCATCGTGCCGCCGACCGCCGAAACGTCGGCGATGGCCGAGCCGGACACGCCGCCGAAGAACAGCGAGGACAGGATCGAGACCTGGCCGAGGCCACCGCGCAAGCGCCCCACCAGCGACGAGGCCAGGGCGATCAGGCGCTCGGAGATGCCGCCGCGCATCATGATCTCGCCCGCGAAGATGAACAACGGAATGGCGATCAGCGAGGCCGAGCCGGTACCGGCCGAGATCTGCTGCACCAGCACGATGCTGGGGATATCCAGGTAGAGCAGGGTGGCCAGCGCGGCAGCGGCCAGCGCGTAGGCCACCGGCACGCCGAGCAGCAGCAGCACGGCAAACACGGAGAACAGGATGGTGATACCCATGGATCAACGATCTCCTTCAGCGTCTTCGGCGCCGGTGGCGCGGGCCTGCAGCGCGTTCCACGCACGGTTCAGCGCGAACAGCAGCATCAGCCCGCCGCCCACCGCCAGTGGCAGGTAGTTGATGCTCTGCGGCAGATCGGCGCCGGCGGTCTTGATGTCCAGGCCGTCGAGCAGCAGATCACCCGACCAGAAGGCGATGAAGCCTCCCAGCACCGCCACCACCAGCTGCACCAGCACGTCCACCGCACGGCGCAGGCCGGGGCCCAGGTAGGCATGCAGCAGGAAGAAGCCGAAGTGGCGGTTGGTGTGCACACCGCATGCGGCACCCAGGCTCATCGCCGTGGCCAGCAGCAGCAGCGTGACCGGCTCGGTCCAGCTGGGCGAATCGTTGATCACGTAGCGCGCGAACACCTGCCAGCCCTGCACCACCACCAGCCCCAGCAGGGCAGCAACGGCGCCGTAGATGGCGATGTCGGCGATGCGGTCCAGCAGGCGCTGGCCAGGCCCGGTGGCGGGCGTCGTCGTCTCGATCATGGCAGTGTCCTCAGGCGGCGCGGATGCGGTCGACCAGCGCGGCGATCTCCGGCTGCTGCAGGTACTGCTGCAGCAGCGGCTGGGCGGCGGTGCGGAAGGCGGGCATGTCCACCTCGTTGGCTTTCACCCCATAGGCCAGCACGGCGCGGCGTGCGGCGTCCTCCGACGCATCCCACTGCTCGCGCATCACCTTCACCGACGCGCGCGCGGTCTGCAGCAGCAGCTGGCGGTCGTCAGGCGACAGGCGTTCGAAACTGGCGCGCGACATCAGCAACACATCCGGCGCGTACGAATGGTCGCTCTGCGACCAGTAGTGCGCCGCTTCGAAGTGGCGGCTGGAATGGAAGCTGCGCATGTTGTTCTCGGCGCCGTCGATCATGTGGGTTTCCATCCCGGAGAACGTGTCGCCCAGCGACATCGGCGTCGGGTTGGCGCCGAGCAGGCGCATCAGCTGGATGAAGATGTCCGATGAGGCGACGCGCAGCTTCAGGCCGTGCAGGTCCTTGGGCGAAACGATGGGGTGCTTGGTGTTGTAGAAGCAGCGTGCACCGGAATCGTAGATCGCCAGGCCGACCAGGCCGCGGCCCTGGAAGCCGCGCAGCACGGCTTCGGCCACGCCGTCATCCAGCGCGGCACGCTGGTGCGCCACCGACGTGAACACGTAGGGCAGGCACAGCGCCTGGGTCAGCGGAAAGGCATTGTTCAGCGCACCGGCATACACGCGGGTGATATCGATGGCACCGAAGCGCGCCATGTCGATCGCCTCTGATTCGCGGCCCAGCTGGCCGGAGTGGTACTGGCGCAGGCGCAGGCGACCGTTGGTTTCGCGCTGCAGCGTTTCGCCGATCCACTTCACCGCGGTGACGGTAGGGTAGTCGGCCACATGCACGTCGGTGGCGGTCAACAGCGCGCCACCGGCCATATCGCCGCCCGGCCCTCGGCCACAGGCGGCGAGCATCGGGGTGGCCAGGGCAGCAGCGCCACCGGCCAGGAAGTTACGTCGTGTGATCATCTGCGCCCTCCCGCGCGTGTTCACCAGGGCAGCCCCGCGGTCATCCCGCGGGCACGGCCCGGCAGGCAATGTCACCGAAGCCGGCAAAGCGCACCAGCGCCGTTTGTCCTGCCTCGATATCGTGGATGCCGGTGGCATTGCCGGTGGCGATCAGGTCGCCCTTGCGCAGCGGCCGGCCACGCAGGGCCGAACGGGACAGCGCAAAGGCATAGGCCGCGCGCAGGCCACCGGGCAGGCGGGTGGCGCCACCGGTGCCGACCACCTCACCTTCGATCAGTGTCTCGGCACGCAGCGAGTTTTCGTCGCGTGCGGTCCAGTCGACGATCTCCGGGCCCAGCACCAGGCCGTTGTTGTTGCCAAAGTCGGACACCACCACGCGCGGACCAAGTTCGTTGATGGTGGCCAGCGGGCTGCTGGCCACTTCCACGCCGATATAGAGGCGCGCAGGCAGCGCTTCGGCCTGTTCCGGGGACCAGTCCAGCTGTCCGGCCGGCGCGTCCTCCAACAGCTCCAGCACGTACTCTGCTTCGACTGCGGCGAAGCCCCCGACGAAGACCGGGATGTCGGTTGTTCCACCGGTATCATTCCAGAGCTGACGTTTGAAGATCGGCCCCAGCAGGCGCTCATCGCCGGAGCCGTCGCGGCGCTCGGCAGCGATGTAACCCACCTTCCAGCCGAACACCGTATCGCTCCACAGGCCAATGGCCTGGTCCTGCACGTGGTAGGCAGCCACCAGATCGACGGGGATCTCTCCGGGGAACGCCGGCAGGGCCTTGCCTGCGCGGCGTGCATCGGTGAAGGCGCGGGCGATGGCGGCTGCACCGTCCGGCGCCGGCCTCTGCCCCTGTGTGCCGTGTTCGTTGCTCAAGAACGGTCTCCCTCTGCGTTGTTGCACTGCCCATCGACAGCGTCTGCAGGAGGTGTATATGGTAAACCGGTGTCATCACGCAAGCCGCAGCGCATCACACCCGCTTCCCGGGCGCCTGCGGCACGCTGCCCACCCCTCGCTGGAGCCCGGTCCGCCATGCGTCTGCCCCCTCTTGTGCTGTTCCTGTGCGTTCTGTTGACGCTTGCCCCGGCACGTGCCAGCGACGTCCCGCTGCGCGACGGCCAGCGGCTTGCCGGGGAGGTGGCGGGCGAACGCCTGCCGCTGTGGCCGGACGGCCAGGTACCTGGCCAGAGCGCTCCGGCACGGAAGGCGCGGGTGGTTGAGCGCAGCCCCGATCCGGCCCATCCGGACCGGTTCGTGGACGGGATCGATGCGCCATACATGATCGTGCACGCGCCGCCACGTCCGAACGGGCAGGCGGTGCTGGTCATTCCGGGCGGCGGCTACCAGCGGGTGGTAATCGACAAGGAGGGCAGCGCGCTGGTGCCGGACTGGGTGCAGCGGGCAGGCTTCACCCTGTTCGTGCTTCGCTACCGCCTGCCGCAGCCGGGCAGGGACCGCCAGGCGGCGCTGGCCGATGCCCAGCGTGCGCTGCGGGTCGTGCGCGACCAGGCCGCGCGCCGCGGCCTGGAGGCGGACAATGTGGCGGTCATGGGCTTTTCCGCCGGCGGCCACGTGGCTGCGCGGCTGGCCACCGGCTTCGATGCGCCGGTCTATCCCGCACGCGATGCGATCGATCAGCTGAGCGCGCGCCCGGCACGGGCGGTGCTGGTCTACCCGGTCATCGACATGGGCGCGCATGCGCACAGTGGTTCGCGCGGGCGATTGCTGGGCGAGCGCCCTGACCCCGCATTGGCGACGCAGTACTCGGTGCAGGAGCACGTGCGTGCGGACATGCCGCCGACGATGCTGATCCATGCCAACGACGATCGCGTGGTCAGCGTGCACAACAGCGAGGTGATGGCGCAGGCGCTGGCCAGGGCGGGCGTCGAGCACGAACTGCATGTGTTCGCCCATGGTGGCCACGGCTTCGGCATGCGCCTGCAGCCCGGCTCCACCCTGGCGCAGTGGCCAGCGCTGGCGCAGGCATGGCTGACAGCAGGAAAGGATGCGGAGCGCAGCCGATGACGGGAGCACCCGACGATCTGCAGCGCCGCCGTTTCCTGCGCGACAGCGCGCGCTGGGCGCTGGCCACGGCCACGCTGGTGGCACTGCCGGCAGCGGCGATGCCCGGTGCACGCGACGAACGCCTGCCGATCGTCCGCGTGCGCGGGGGGCGCCTGCGCGGCCAGCATGAACAAGGCGTGCTGGTATTCCGCGGCGTGCGCTACGGCGCCGATACCGGCACCCATCGCTTCCAGCCACCACGCCGGGAAGCGGCATGGAACGGGATCGCCGATGCACTGGACTATGGCGCGGCCGCACCGCAGGGCGGCGCGGAAGGCCCCGGCAGCGAAGACTGCCTGTTCCTCAACGTCTGGACCCCCGCACTGGGGGATGGCGGCCGCCGCCCGGTGCTGGTCTACATACACGGGGGTGGGTTCAACAACGGCTCCGGCAGCGATCCGCTGTACGACGGCAGTGCGCTGTGCCGCCGCGGCGATGTGGTGGTGGTGACCCTCAATCATCGGCTGAACACCTTCGGTTACCTGTACCTGGGCGCACTTGGCGACGCACGCTACGCCGCGTCGGGGAATGTCGGCCAGCTCGACCTGGTACAGGCGCTGCAGTGGGTGCGCGAGCACGCGGCGATCTTCGGCGGTGACGCTGGAAACATCACCGTGTTCGGCCAGTCCGGGGGCGGCGCCAAGATCGCCACGCTGATGGCGATGCCGGCGGCACGCGGCCTGTTCCAGCGCGCGTGGACGATGAGCGGGCAGCAGGTCACCGCGGCCGGCCCGCGTGCCGCCGCGCAGCGCGCTGCCATCGCAATGGAGGCAGTGGGTGCAAAGGACCTGTCTGCCCTGCTGCGGCTCCCGGCCACGGATCTGCTTGCAGCCACCCGTGCCCGCGATCCATCGCGGGTGGAAAGCACGTCGCTGTACTTCGGGCCGGTACTGGACGAAGTCTCCCTTCCGGTGCATCCGTTCTGGCCGCAGGCGCCGCGGCAGTCGGCCAGCATTCCGATGGTCATCGGCAATACGCGCGACGAGACCCGTGCCTTCCTCGGCAACGATCCGGCCAACTTCACCTTGACCTGGGAGACGCTGCCGGCACAGCTGCAACGCCAGCAGTTCGTGGATCTGCTGCCGCAGACGGTGATCGCCGAGTACCGGCGCCTGTACCCGCATTACACGCCTTCGGAGGTGTTCTTCGCGGCCACTACCGCAGGACGTTCCTGGCGCGGCGCAGTGGAGGAGCTGGAAGCGCGTGCGCGCCAGCCCAGCGGGGCCGCGCCCACCTGGGCCTACCAGCTGGACTGGGGCTCACCGGTGGAGCAAGGCCGGCTGCGCGCCTTCCACACGCTGGACATCCCGCTGGTGTTCGACAACGCCGGCCTGCCCGGCGCACGCACCGGTGGCGGCGCGGACGCGCACACGCTGGCGGCGACAATGAGCGACGCACTGATCGCCTTCGCGCGCAACGGCGACCCCAATCATCGCGGAATGCCGCAATGGCCCCCCTACGCGCTGCCCCGGCGGCAGACCATGCTGTTCGATCGCCAGAGCTGCGTGGTGGACGATCCTCGTGCCGGCGAACGTGCGCTGTATGCAAAAGTACCGTTCGTGCAGCGCGGCACGCAGTGATAACACCGCGGTGCAAACATTCTGTTAACCCCTCTCGGCTAGAGTCGGGGCATGGGAACGATGTCCTTGCCACCGTCATTCACCGGCCGGGAGCGGCTGTTCGCTGCGATCGATGCCGCGGTGATGCTGGGCACGCCGGAGGCCATCACCGGTGCGCTGCAGCAGGTGCTGCGCGAGGCCATCGTCGATCCGTCCATCCAGCTGCCCCCCTGCGTGCGGCGCCCGGTCGAAGGGCATTACGCACGCCGTGAACTGCACCGCAGCCCGACCCTGGGCTACAGCGTCATCGCCATGTGCTGGGGCCCGGGCCAGGGCACGCCGCTGCACGACCACGATGCGATGTGGTGCGTGGAAGGCGTCTGGCAGGGCGAACTGATCGTCACTCCCTATGCGCTGATTGAACAGGATGGCGAACGTCATCGCTTTGCCGCCCAGCCCACGCTGTACGGGCACCGCGGTAGTGCCGGCAGCCTGATTCCGCCGCACGAGTACCACACGCTGTGCAACGCCAGCGACGCGGACGTGGCCGTGTCGCTGCATGTCTACGAGGGCGTGATGGAACGCAGCGCGGTGTTCGAGCCGTTGGATGATGGCTGGTACCAGCGCCGGATGAAACGGCTGGAGACCGAGGCGTCCTGACCCACGCCGGATCACGCGCGGCGTAAT
This sequence comes from Stenotrophomonas sp. CASM101, assembly GCF_049384845.1. Taxonomy (NCBI): domain Bacteria; kingdom Pseudomonadati; phylum Pseudomonadota; class Gammaproteobacteria; order Lysobacterales; family Lysobacteraceae; genus Stenotrophomonas; species Stenotrophomonas sp. CASM101. The sequence goes on from NZ_JBMRFR010000005.1 coordinate 170,799, forward strand.
GCAGGCATCATCGCGGCACGCCGACCACGTTGTTGAGCCGGGTCACTTCCTCGCCACCGTCGGCCAGCGCCACGCGCACGCGCAGGCCGCTGCGGTCACCGGCCGGCAACGGCAGCCAGACCTGCACGGTCTTCGGCTGCAGGTCACTGGGTGCCCCCAGCGCCGGCACGTCCGTGCGGGCGATCTCGCGACCGCGCGCGTCTTCCAGCATTGCTACGGCCACGCCGGTGCCGACATGGCCCAGGCTGTGCACGGTCACCTGCAGCTGGCTGCCGTCGATGCGTACGTCGCCGCGACCCACGCCCAGGTCCGGCCGTGTTTCCACCGGTGTTCCCTCGGACACGCGTTCGAACTCGAACACCTCGGTACGCCCGGGACGGAACTGCAGCGCCACCGAAGCGCTGGTTTCCAGCTGTACGCGGCGTTCGGCGGGCGTGCCGTCGATGTGGCCATCGCCATCGGCATCCACGCCGCTGCGTATCCGCCAGGTCCCGCTGGCCACGTTCCAGCCGGTCATGTCGGCGCCGATGGTGCGCGTGCCCAGGTTGTAACTGGTAACGGTGAAACGTTCACGCGACGGCGCATGCACCAGCAGGGCGACCTGTTCGGCCGCTCCATCGCGGTCGAAGCGCCAGCTGACGGTGTGGCCGGGCCAAATCTGGTTGCGCTTCAGCGCGATCCCACCCAGGCGTGCGCGCTGGAGGAATTCACTGGGCGCTTCCACCCGGTCGGACCACCAGTGGCCCTCGGTGTTCATGTACGCGCGCTGCACTTTCGCCTGCAGGCCGTCGGCATGCAGGGCGGCGATGTATGACCTGTCGCCGCTGGCCTGCCAGGCCATCAGGCTGGCGAAGCCGGTTTTTCCCGCGTCGGCCTCGGCGCGCAGCAGCGGATACCAGTCCTGTTGCCGGCCCAGTACGTCCACGACGTTCTCGCCCAGGTTGGCCAGTGCGCCCGGGCCGCCACGGGCCACGCGGTAGTCCAGTGCCTGCAGGTACTTCGCATCGCCGCTCCAGCGCCACGCCGCCCAGAAGGTGTGCATCGTGTCGCCACTGCCGGAGCCGTTGTTCAACTCGCCGCCGCGGGTGGCACCGCTGGCCCAGTTGATCTCGTTGGGCAGGGTGAAGCGTCCCTTGTCGTCCTTGCCTGCGTGGGCCAGATAGCCATCGGCCAGGCCGATCACCAGCCCGCGGCCGGTGGGATCGGCGTTGTACTGGCCCAGCAGGAACGCCGGGTGCAGCACCGGGAACGAATACGGCTTCTGCCACTGCCAGTTCGGTTCGCGGTAGACCTTGTTGCCACCGAACCAGTTGCTGGAGAACAGCAGGTGGCCCTGCGGGTTGCGCAGGATGATGCGCTCGTCGAAGGCCTTCACCGTTTCCATCAGGCGTTCCAGCGTCAGCGGATCGCCCCAGTTGAGGTAGAGCATGGCGCTGTTGGTGTTGATGCCTTCCTCATAGGAATGCAGCTCGTCGGTCTCGATGGTACTCAAGCCGTTGCTGAACATGCCGTTGCGGTACACCGCGTCGGACAGCGCGGTCAGCGAGGCGTTCAATCGATCCGGCTGCACGCCCATCAGGGCCAGCCCCGGCCACTGCTGGGTCAGGTCGGAATCGTCCGAAATGCCACCACCGAAGTCACCGTAGGCCACCTGCCGTTCGTCGATCCACCAGTCGACGAACTGCCGCACCTGCGCCAGGTCCTGCACCTGGTTGAATGCCCACGCCGGCACGCCCCTGGGCACGGCAGGCGCCGTGTAGGGCGGGCGGCCCTGGCTGTTGTAGCTGATGTAGTTCCAGTACAGGCGGCCGAGTTCATGGTCCGGATCCACCCGCAGCAGGTCGCTCAGGTCCGCGTACACGCGCGCGTACAGGCGCTGGCGCTTGGACGTGGTGTGCTCTTCCACCAGGAAGCCCCAGTTGTCGCGGACCTGGTTGAAGCGGTCGGCCACGTGCTCCTTCAGCGCGTCGGCACGCGGCTTGAACACCAGCCGGACCTGCGCACCGTCGAGGGCATCGGCATCGAAGCCTGGTGCGGCCGAGGCGATGCTCAGCCACAGGCTGTCCGGGGTGAGGATGCGATCGCGCAGGTCCAGCCACAGCGTGCGCGCCTGCCGTGGCGGCACCGACACCGATACATCGATCATGTCGCGCGCCGGCCAGATCGGATCCTTGATGCGGATGTTCAGCGGGATCAGTCCATCGTGGGTGGGCGGCAGGTCCAGCGCGGGAAGGTCGATGGCCACGCCGTCCAGGCCGTCGTGCATGTTCTCCCAGCTGTAGGCCCAGCTGCGGATCAGCGGCTGGTTGGCCGGCGCGTCACCCACCCCGGAAGGAATCAGGACGTGCACGATCGGCTGCGGATGTGCGGGCAGGGTGCCGGCATCCCGGCGGCGGGAACCGGCGCCCTTCGGCAGCGCCATCACCGTGCTGCGTTCGGCGGCCGGGAAACGTCCGTCGATGTAGCGGCGCAATGCGTCCAGGTTGGTGTAGTCGGGCAGCGCCCGGCTGTCGATGATGTAGGTCTGCTTCACCGTGCCTTCCGGCTCGGTGCCCTTGCTCACGTGGTAGGCCCAGATTTCCTGGATCGGTGTTTCCTGCTCGACGTTGCTGAAACGCAGCACGCCGCCGCGCTGCGCGGCAATGTCGTCGACGCTGCGCACCACGCCGCGCGGGCGCGTGACCAGCACGTCGGTGGCATGTCCGGCGTCGGGCCCGTGGGAAAGGGTGCCGAAGGCCGCACCACGGATCTCCACCCGGTTCACCGTTTCGGTGGCCGGCAGGGTCAGGTCCAGGTGCTGGCCGCCTTCCACATAGGTGTTCCAGTCCGGAAGCTGGAAGTAGTCATTGCGGCCGGGCAGGCGCGAGCGGTTGTACACGCCCGGCCAGGTGGTTTCGGCGATGCCATCGGTGGCCTTCCACATCCACGCCTTCAGGTCGCGGGTGTCGGCGAATTCGATCTTGCGGATGCGGGTGCCGCCGGCCGCCAACGCTGGGGGTGCAGCCCCTTCCCAGCCGAAGCGGTGGCGCCAGGCGCGCGTGCCATCGCCGATCGCCACGGCGCTGGCTGGCTCGCGGCCGCGCGCCAGCGTTGCCACCGCCGGCGCATCCAGCATGCGGTCGTAGACCCGGATGTGCTGGAAATCGCTCCCACGCAGGAAGTTGTAGCGACTCTGCACCTGGTACGGTGCCATTACCCGCCCGGCAAGGCCGAGCTGGTCCAGCGCGGCATCGTAATTGCCGGTGGCCTGCGCGCGCGCCACTTCGCGGCCATCGATGAACAGGCGCACGCCGTGGTCCTCATCCCAGGCGAAGGCCAGGTGCAACCACTGGTCGGGACGCGGCAGTGCATCCATGCGGAACGACACGCGTGTGCGTGCCAGGTTGGCATCGGTGACGAAGGCATCGAAGCCGTGCCCGTTCCAGTCGATGCGCAGCCAGGCCATGTCCCAGCTGCTGTGGTCGGCGTAGCCGACGCGGAAGATCACGAACGGCGCTTCACCCACCGCGTAGCGTGAACGCCAGTCGAAGGCCAGCGTGCCGCGCTGGGCCAGGATGTTGCCCGGCGCGTCCCAGGCAAGCACGCCGTCGTCTTCCCATTGGATGGCCTTGCCATGCTCGCCGTCGTCGACCACCGCGACCTTGTCGCGAAAGTTCGCTACGGCCTCACCGTGAGCGGTCACGGCCTGCAGGCCGTGATTGGCATCCACATGGAAGAGCAGGGTGGGGACATCGGCGGCGGCCGTCGCGGGGCCTGCAGCCAAGGCCACTGCCAGCAGCAGGCAGCGGGACACGGTCGTGCGGTGCGGCATGGAGACATTTCCTTTCAACGGGCGACGGCCGGCGGCGGGCCGCCGGACCGTAGCAAGGCCACGCCGCAGCGGCACCTTGCGGCGCAGCAGCGGTCATGGCGAACCGCGGCGCGTATCGGTACGCGCCGCCGGCGTTGCTCAGAACTTGTAGCGCACGCCCAGCAGGAACTGGCGGCCGGTTTCGGTGTACTGGAGTGGCAGGCGGCCGGTGGCGGGCGAGTACACCCATTCATCCGAGGCTTCGTTGGTCAGGTTGATGCCTTCCAGGCTCAGTTCCAGCTGGTCGCTGATCTTGTAGCGGATGGACGCATCAATGACCGTGGTGCCGGTCATGCCGTGGTAGCCGTCCAGGTTGAAGCCGGTTTCCTGACCGGGCACCTGGGTGAGGTAGTCATCGCGGTTGGTGGCGGAGACGCGGCCAGCGAAGGTCTCGCCTTCGTAGAACAGCGTTGCGTTCCATGACGATTTGGACAGGCCCAGCAGATCGTTCTTCATCACCGGCTGGCCAGCCGAGTTGATGTACTGGATCTTCGATTCGACCCAGGTGTAGTTCAGCTGCACGCCCAGGTTCGACCACTTGCCCGGCAGGAAAGTGAAGGGCTGGGTGTAGTTCGCCTCGGCGCCGTACAGCTCACCGCCGGGGGTATTGACTGGCCGGGTGAAGGTGAAGTCGTCGGTGGGCGAGGCGCCGGTACCGGTCAGCAGTTCGGCAGGCAGGCCGCTGTCGGTGTACGGGCGGTTCTCGCGCAGGGTCTGCACCGAGGTCTCGATGTCCTTGTAGAACAGGCCCAGGCCCGCCATCGCGCCTTCGGCGAAGTACCACTCGAAGCCCAGGTCGACATTGGTGGCGCGCGTCGGGTCCAGGTTGGGATTGCCGCTGGAGATGGTGCGCGCACCACCGGCCACGGCCACGGTTGCACCTGGCGTCAGGCTGCCCAGGCCCGGGCGGGTCATGACCTTGGCCGCACCCAGGCGGATCAGGAAATCGGGCGTGACCTCGGCCACCAGGTTGAACGAGGGCAGGGTGTCATCGTAGGTGCGGGTGGCGGTGGTGGAGGTGGTACCACTGGCCAGCGTCGACAGCCCGGTGGAGGTCTGCCTGGTACGCACGTAGCGCACGCCGAAGTTGCCAGACAGCGGCAGCGAGCCGATTTCGGTGCTGAACTCGCCCATCAGGTAGGCACCACGGTCCTTCTCTTCCACGCTGCGCACGTTGTTGGCGCGCGGCGCGACGGCATAGATGCCGCTGTTGCTGTAGATGTCGAACTGGTCGGCGATTGCATCCAGGTTCGGCACCACCCAGTTGGACGGATTGCCATTGATGCCCTTCAGGCCGGCCTGGTTGATCATGTCCACGGGCACGATCCTGCTGCCGCTGGCGAAGGTCGGCACGGCCAGTTCGCTGGCACGGCGCAGTTCGGTGGTCTTGAACGTGTAGTCCTTGGCAAGCACGCCGCCCTTCAGGCGGAAGCCGGGGCTGATGTTCCAGTTGAAGTCGATCTGGCCAGTATCGAAGTCGTTGTCCACGTACTGCGGGCGCAGGCGGATTTCCGCCAGTTCCCAACCGTTGGGGTCGGTCGGGTCGATGCCGTAGTTGAGGATCGGGAAGCGGCTGTTGCCACGGTAGTCGTAGCTGTAGCCCTTGACGTCGTACTTGTCCATGATGACGGTGGTCTGCACTGGATTCTCGTGCCTGGAGCGCGAGATGCCCAGCTTGCCGGACACGGTGAAGTCGTCGCCGAAACGGTGCTGGCCGTTCAGGCTGATCTGCTTGAACTCGGTGCTCCACTCGTCGTGGCGGTTCTCGGTACGGATGTCGACGTTGTCGAATTCACCGTACAGCAGCGCGCCGTTGCGGATCTCGCCGTTCCTGACGATGGTGCTCGGCTTGCCGACCAGGCGCGGGGTGCTGCTGCTGCCACGGCTGAAGGAAATCGCTTCGATGTACTGCTCGTCGCGGGTGGCATCGATCTTCGAGTACAGCATGTCCAGCGATACTTCACTGGCATCGCTGGGCTTCCACTGCAGCGAGCCAGTCACGCCCAGGCGCTTCTGCTCGTGTTCCATCTGCACGTAGCGCGGGAAGCGCGGGTGGAATACATCAGCGGCGCGTGCGGCGGCGAACGGCGATGACGCAGCGAAGTTGCCATTGCTCGGGCCGTTGGCCCAGCGGCCGGTGTTGGAGCCTTCCTCCAGTGCCTGGCGCTCGGAGTAGGCCACCGACAGGAGGGCGCCGAAGGTACCATCGGCGAAGGTGTTGGAGACCAGCGCGGCCAGCCGCGGGTCGGCCTTTTCGGCCATCTGGTTGTAGCCAGCCTGGCCGTTTGCGGCGAAGGTGAAGCCGTCGTAGTCGAACGGGCGCGCGGTGCGCAGGTCGACAGTGGCACCCAGCGAGCCTTCCTCGACGTCGGCCGAGGCGGTCTTGCGCACCACCAGCTGCGAGAACAGGTCCGAGGCAAACACGTTGAAGTCGAAACCGCGGCCGCGGTTGGTACCACCGCTCTGGTCACCGGCGCCGACGGTGGTCAGCGCTTCCATCCCATTGATGCGCACGCGGGTGAAATCCGGGCCCAGGCCGCGCACCGAGATGTTGCGGCCTTCGCCGGCTTCGCGTGTGATCACCACGCCCGGAATGCGCTGCAGCGATTCAGCCAGATTGAGGTCGGGAAACTTGCCGATGTCTTCGGCGACGATGGCATCGACCACGCCGGCCTCGCCGCGCTTGATGTCCAGCGCCTTTTCGACACTGGCGCGATAGCCTGTGACGTTCACCGTGTCCAGGTCGGTAGCGGTCTGCTGCTGGGCGGCCGCGCTGGTGGACAGGGCGAGTCCCACCCCCAGGGCCAGCAAGGTAACCGGTGTCTTTTTTCCATGGATCCGAGATTGCATGCCTTTCCCCTCTCCCAAAGGTCTGGTATCGCAGCTGCGCGGCGAAATGACACCGCTAGTCAAAACCGACGTTAGCAGCACCACCGGGATCGGGCATCTTGCACCGCAACAGATTTGCAATGTCTCCAAGACGCTTGCAGGACAAAGGTTTCGACATATCACCCAAGCGCTCTCAAGGCGTCTTCGGTCTAGAATGACACCGCTAGCCAATCGCCACGCCCCTCGCGTGGTCCACTTACACGCCATGCAGTGTCCCATGCTGGTGGCACGCGTGAAGGAGCTGAGATGGGTCGTATCGTGTGTTTTGGAGAGTTGTTGCTGCGCCTGGGTGCCCCCGGCAACGAACTGCTGCTGCAGTCGCCGCAACTCCAGGTCCATGTGGGAGGGGCCGAAGCCAACGTGGGTGTCTCGCTGTCCCGGCTTGGACATCAGGTGGCCATGGTCAGCACCGTGGCCGGCAATGCGCTGGGGGCGCATGTACTGGGTGAACTGCGGCGGCACGGCGTGGATACGCGCGGTGTGCGCGAGGACGCCGAGGGCCGCATGGGCCTGTACTTCCTCACCACCGGCGCGGTACAGCGCGCGAGCGAAGTGGTCTACGACCGCGCGGATTCGGCGTTCGCGCGCAGCACTGCAGCCGACTACGACTGGCCAGCGCTGCTGCAGGACGCGCAGTGGCTGCACGTCTCCGGGGTCAGCCCGGCGTTGGGCCCGCACGTGGCGGCGGCCACGCTGGCGGCGGCGCGCGCGGCAAGACAGGCCGGTGTCCGCGTCTCCTTCGACGGCAATTTCCGGCCCCGCCTCTGGCAGCGCTGGGGAGGCGATGCGCAGGCGGTATTGCGCGAACTGTTCGCGCAGGCCGACATCGTGTTCGCCGACTACCGCGACATGGAGGTCGTACTGGGCACCCGCTTCACCCAGCCGGACCTGATGGAGCGGATCGACGCGGCCGCTGCCGCCGCGTTCGGTGCCTTTCCGCAACTGCAGTGGATGGCCTGCACGCAGCGGCAGGTGCTGAGCGTGGACCACCATGTGCTGGGCGCTGTGTTGCTGGGTTGCGACGGAACCCGCGCACAGGCCCCACTGCGTCATCTGCAGGGCATCGTCGACCGCATCGGTGGCGGTGATGCCTTCGCGGCCGGCATCCTGCATGGCATCCTGTCCGGCCTTGATGCCGACGCCACCGTGCGGTTCGGCCTGGCCGCCGGGGCGCTGAAGCACTCCATCCCCGGCGATTTCAATCCTGTCAGCGAAGCTGACGTGCTGGCCCTGATGGGCGAGGAGCGATTCGATGTCCGCCGCTGATCCGCGCGTACGCGCGGTCCTGAAACTGGCACCGGTGATTCCGGTGTACACCCCCGAAGACGTGAATGACGCGGTCGAAGTGGCCCAGGCCCTGTTCCGCGGCGGCCTGCCGGTGATCGAAGTGACCCTGCGCACGCCGCAGGCGCTGGACGCGATCACGGCCATGGTCGAGGCCGTACCGGACGCGGTGATCGGTGCCGGCACCGTGCTTACCCCGGCGCAGATGCAGGCGGCGAAGCAGGCCGGAGCGCGTTTCGCGGTGTCCCCCGGCGCCACGCCGGCACTGTACGCGGCCGCGCACGATGCCGACCTGCCGTACCTGCCCGGTGCGGCCACGGCCTCGGACCTGATCCTGGGCCTGGAGCACGGCCAAGACACGTTCAAGTTCTTTCCCGCCGTGCAGGCCGGCGGTGCCGCGCTGCTGGCGGCCTGGCACGGTCCATTCGCCGACGTGCGCTTCTGCCCGACCGGTGGCATCAGCGCGCAGACCGCGCCGCAGTTCCTGCACCTGCCCAACGTGCTGTGCGTGGGTGGCTCGTGGTTGACCACGCCGGCACTGCTGCAGACCCGCGACTGGGAGGCCATCGAGCGCCTCGCCCGCGAGGCCTCGGTGCTGGCCAGCTGAACCCGGCGCACGGATCTTCAAAGGTTTGATCGTGATCAAAGCGCCGGCCTCGTGCCGGCGTCATTCTGTGGGCAAGCGCACTACGGAGATCCGAACATGAATTCCACCATGAAGGCCGCTGTCGTGCGTGAGTTCGGCAAGCCACTGGTCATCGAGGAAGTCTCGGTACCACGCCCGGGGGCGGGCGAGGTACTGGTCAGGATCGAGGCCTGTGGTGTCTGCCACACCGACCTGCACGCCGCCGAGGGCGACTGGCCGGTCAAACCGAACCCGCCGTTCATCCCCGGTCACGAGGGCGTGGGGCACGTCGTGGCCGTGGGTGGCGGGGTCGGGCACGTCAGGGAAGGCGACAGGGTCGGCATCCCCTGGTTGTACTCGGCGTGTGGCCATTGCGAACACTGCCTGGGGGGCTGGGAAACGCTGTGCGAAACGCAGCGCAACACCGGTTACTCGGTCAACGGCGGCTTCGCCGAGTACGCACTGGCCGATGCCAACTATGTCGGCCTGCTTCCAAAGGACGTGGGCTTCGTGGAGATCGCGCCGGTGCTGTGCGCCGGCGTGACCGTCTACAAGGGCCTGAAGGTCACCGACACCAGGCCCGGTGACTGGGTGGCGATCTCCGGCATCGGTGGCCTGGGCCACATGGCCGTGCAGTACGCCCGCGCAATGGGCCTGAACGTGGCGGCGGTGGACGTGGATGACAACAAGCTGGCGCTGGCGCGGCAGCTCGGCGCGCAGGTCACCGTCAACGCGCGTACCACCGACCCGGCCGCCTTCCTGAAGAAGGAGATCGGTGGCGCACACGGTGCACTGGTCACCGCGGTGTCGCCGAAGGCGTTCGAGCAGGCACTGGGCATGGTCCGCCGCGGCGGCACTGTCTCGCTCAATGGCCTGCCGCCCGGCAACTTCCCGCTGGATATCTTCGGCATGGTGCTCAACGGCATCACCGTGCGCGGCTCGATCGTCGGCACCCGCCTGGACCTGCAGGAATCGCTGCAGTTCGCTGCCGAGGGCAAGGTCGCCGCCACCGTCAGCACCGATCGCCTGGAAAACATCAACGATGTGTTCGCACGCATGCACGCGGGCACCATCGAAGGCCGCGTCGTACTGGACTTCGCCGCCTGACCCTCCGTGCATGGCCGCCGCCGCTCCGTCCCCCTCTCCCACGGACGCGGCGGCCATGCCGATTCATCGCCAGCGGGCACTCGCGCGGCCGTACAATGCGTGCATGCCCGGCGTGCTCAAGATCCTGTTCCTGTCCATCGTTGCCCTGCTCGGCGGTGTACTTTCACTTGCGCTGGTGAGCAGCGTCGCCAGCTGGCTGCCGCCGCTGCTGGGCATGCCGCCGGACAACAACAGCGCGCAGCTGGGCTGGGACCTGGCCTTCAGCGTGCTCGGTGGCATCGCGGGTATCGCCTTTGCCACCTACTACGCGCCCTGCTGGCCGCGTTCGCACGGCTTCTCGATCTGGTCGCTGGTCGCGCTGGGCTGTGGCTACGCCATGTGGACGGCGGGTGCGGATTTCCCGCTCTGGTTCGTCATTTCGCTGCTGGCGTCGCTGCCGCTGCAATTGCTGGCCGGCTGGTGGTTTGGCCGTCGTCCCTCGCGCGATGCAAGGTGATGCCGCCCCTGTAGAGCCGAGCCCGTGCTCGGCTTTCATGCACATTTACACAGGCAGCCGAGCATAGGCTCGGCTCTACAGGTCCATCCGCGGCAGCGTCTGCTTCAACGCATCGATGCCCTGCCACGGATCCGCTTTCAGCCGCTTCGCGCGCGCCAGCGCCTTGGCCATCGAAAACGCATCGGCCGCTCTGACCCGGGCCAGCTCTTCCCAGCGCAGCGGTACCGCTACGCCGGCACTTTCACGCGCACGCAGCGACCACGAGCACACGCTGGTGGCGCCCCGCGTATTGCGCAGCCAGTCGATGAAGATGACGCCACCACGCTTGGCCTTGCTCATGGTCGCCACGTAGCGGTCTGGCGCGCGCTCCGCCATCGCCCGGGCAAATGCCTCGCAGAACACCCTGACCTGTTCCCAGTCGGCCTTGGGCTGCAGCGGCACCACAACGTGCACCCCCTTGCCACCGGACAACCGCACGAAGCTCTTCAGGCCGGCCTCCTGCAGGCGGTCACGGACGTCACGCGCAGCGGCCTTCACCTGTGCCCAGCTGACGCCTTCTCCAGGGTCAAGATCGAACACCAGCCGATCCGGATGCTCGGGGTCGGCGACGGTTGCACCCCAGGGATGCAACTCCAGGGTGTTCATCTGCACCAGCTGCAGCAGGCCCCGTGCGTCGTCGATGTAAACGTAATCCTCGCGCCCGCTCTTCTGCTGCAGCGGCACCGCATGTACCGCATCGCCCAGGCCGGCACCATGGTGCTTCTGGAAGAAGCAGGCCTTGCCGACGCCGTCCGGGCAGCGCAGTAGTGACAGCGGACGCGCGCTGATTTCCGGCAGGATCCAGCGCGCCATGCGCTGGTAGTAGTCGGCCACGGCGCCCTTGGTCAGCTTCTGCTTTGGAAAAACCACCCGCTCCGGATGAGTAATCTGGACCTCGCCTCCAGCTTCGGCATCTGCGATGTTCATTCCAAGGTCCTCCTTCGGCGTGTCGCTGCGCAGCCGCTTGAAACCAGCCTGGCGCAGGTAGGCCGCCGCGTCGGATCACCCTGCGCGGGCGTGTCGTCAGGCGCCGGCGTCTGCCCTGCGCCGCCGCCAGGTCGGCGCTCTCGCCGGTACTGCTCCAACGACATGCTCAACCTGCCTTGCGGCGTGCAGCGGTCTTCTTTGCAGCTTTCTTCGCAGCCTTCTTGGCTGCCTTCTTTACCGTGGATTTGGTGGCTGCTTTCCGCGTTGCCGTCTTTTTCGCTGGCGTGCGCTTGTTGGCATCCAGGCTCTTCTGCAGCAGCGCCATGAAATCGACCACATTGGTGCTGGCGTCCTCGCGCGGTGCAGGCTCATCGTCGACCCGCGTGGTACCCCCCTTGGACTTGATGCGCTTGTTCAACACCTGCTGCAGGCGCTCGCGGAATTCATCGTGATACTGCGACGGATCCCAGTCGCCGGCCATCGACTCGATCAGCTGTTCGGCCATCGCCGTTTCCTTGCTGGTGATGCGGTAGTCGGACAGCTTGCCGGTGGGCAGCTTGTACTCCTCCGGATCCACCAGTTCCTGTGGATAGCGCAGGATCATCAGCACCAGTGCGTCCTCATGCGGCATCACCGCGCACAGGTACTCGCGTGTGCGCACGACCACCCGCGCGATACCGACCTTGCCGGTGCTGCGCAGGGTCTCGCGCAGCAGCACATAGCCTTTCTCGGCCTTCTTGCCGGGCACCAGCAGATACGGTTTCTCGTAGTAGCGCGGATCGATCTGCGATGCATCCACGAACGATTCCACTTCCACGGCCTCGTGGCTTTCTGGTGCCGCCGAACGGATATCGCCTTCCTCCAGCACGACATAGCTGCCCTTGTCGTACTCGTAGGCCTTGACGATGTCCTTCCAGGGAACTTCCTCGCCCGTATCGGCGTTGACCCGCTCAAAGCGGATCGGCTTGCGATCGCGGGAGTCGAGCATGCGGAACTGCAGATCGACCTTGCGCTCTCCGGACATCAGTGACACCGGCACATTGAGCAGGCCGAACGAGAGCGTGCCAGTCCAGATCGGGCGGGCCATGGGCGTACCTTTGGCGGAGCAGGGCATCCAGCTTCGGATGGGCGGTGTAAACCACCCGTGTCGATACCGTGCACGCGGGTTCTACGGAAAACGGTAGTGCCGGGCACTGGCCGGCGGAACTCGCGGCCTGTAGTTTCCCGGGGTTGCCGGCCAGCGGCCGGCATTATTGCAGCAACGGCCTCACCGCCGCCGCCGGGATATGGTCCAGCGCGCGCCAGGCGTCCTCCACGACCGGGCGTGCCTGCGACCAGCCCAGCCGCGACTGCCCGCGCATCTGTTCCCAATGCTCGGCCAGTTCCTCGCAGGTATCGGCAGCATCACCGCGTGGCCAATCCGCGGCATGGGTCGTCAGCGCGAAGGCATATACCGGGCACAGATCGCGCCAGTTGCGGTTGCTTTGGCCACGCCTCTCCTCGTAGTCGCTGATCATGTACTGCAGGTAGTCCTGCGCCACCGCCTGCGGATCTTCCTGGCGGCGCGTGCGGCGCTGGGCAGTGCGCTGGCCGAGTGGATCGAGCAGGGCGTTGAACACGGACGGTGCGGGTCGTTCAAGACGGGGCATGGCCGGCTCCTGCAGCGGGGGCGGGTGGGCAGGAATACGCGCGGTGCCGTTACCGGGGGGTGAGCGAGATGTTCATGACGCCAGGTTCGCAACGGCTTTACCTGCGGGGCGGTGTAGTGGAATCCCCCCCAAGGGCAGGTACCAGACCATGAGCCGAGAGACCTCGCGAGACCCGCTGCGGGAGAACCACCCGCCCATTCCCGGCGAGCAGCGCGGCAAGCGCGATGCCGACAACGCCGACTACCGCGGCACCGGCGCGCCGTTCTTCGATGCCGAGCACGACCACCTGCCGGTGAAGCACGAGGCTGAACAGGCGGCCCAGGACCGCAAGGATGGCGGTGACCGCCACCGTGGTGGCCAGGAGAGCCCGCTCAAGCGCCGCGAGCGCAAGCAGCGCGCCAGCGACAACCAGGACGAGGCGCTGGAGGAGACGTTCCCGGCCAGCGACCCGACCTCGCCGTTCGTGCCGGCCAAGGCCCCCGACTGACCGGTAGTGCCGGCCGCTGGCCGGCAGCCTCCTGACGCCCTGCGCGGCGCGATGCCGGGCAGGGCCCCCGATTTACGGGTAGTGCCGGCCGCTGGCCGGCAACCTCCTGACGTCGTGCACGGCGCGATGCCGGCCAACGGCCGGCACTACCCCTTTCAACGCCACGACCACTGCAGGCCGACGTTGGCTCGCCGTCCCGGTCCCGGCTCATAGAAGCGCCCGTTGCCGTCATTGACGATCACCGAGCCGATGTAGGCTTGGTCCAGCACGTTCTCCAGCCGGGCGAAGGCGCGCAGCTCACCGCCCGGCAGCGTCCATCGACGGCCGGCTTCCAGGTGCAGCAGGGCGTAGCCCGGCGCGCGCTCGGTGGCCACGTCATGGACCACAGTATCGCTGCTGGCCGAGGCCTCCAGCGCCCACTGCCACTCAGCGGGGCTCCACTGCAGGCGTGCGAAGGCCTGTTGGCGGGGCACGCCGGGCAGGCGGCTGCCTGCGGCGACCAAGGTGTTCGAGGTCAGGTAGGGCGAGCGCACCTGAGCCTGCAGCCAGGTCCATGCCAGCTGCAGTTCCAGCTGTTCGCCCAGCGGCTGCCGGTACTGCAGTTCCATGCCCTGGCGGCGGGTGCGGCCGATGTTGCGATAGGTGCTGCGCCCGCCGATATTGCTGGCAACTGCCAGCTCATCGTTGGTATCTGCGCGGAATACGCTGACATCGAGCTGGGCTCCGCCTTGCGCGTGCCACTTGCTTCCAATCTCCAGATTGCGGCTGCGGGCGGCCGCCAGATCCAGCGCCAATCCCGCCTGGCCGTCGGCGCGATAGCCCAGTTCGTTGAAGGTAGGCGTTTCGAAGCCACGTCCCACCGCCGCGTGCAGCCGCCACTGCGGGCTCGCTTCGAAGCTGATCCCGGCCGCCGGCGTGGTCGCCTGGTAGCGCCGGTGACCACTGTCATCCGGGTTGCGGGCGGTGATGTAGCGATCGTCCGAGTTGAAACGCACGGTGCTGTGGCGCAGGCCGGCCAGCAACGACCAGCGCGGGCTCCATTGCCACCAGGCCTGGGCGAACTGGTCCACGTTCTGCACGGCGTCGATCTGGTCACGACGCAGCCGTCCACGCACGCCCAGGGCGCTGCCGAGGAAGTTCTCATGGCCGGTGCGATGCTGGCGCTGGCGGTCGGCGCTGAGCCCGGCCACCAGGTCCAGCGGCCGGCCGCCAAGGTCACCCTGCCAGCCCCAGCGCGCGTCCAGCCCGCCGTAGCCGCCCTCCAGATCGATCACCCCGCCGGCATGCAGGGGGTTGGCCTGGGCGGTCGGTGGGATCGGCAGGTACTGGCGTACCGCGCGCTGGCCGGCATAGCCCATCAGCTGCCAGCGCTGCGGCCCGGTTTCACGTGTCCAGCGCAGGCCGGCCTGCTGCTGGCGCACCGATTTGCGGGTGTTGTACTGGTGCGCGACTGCCGTGGCCTGGCGCGGATCAGCCGCCACCTGGGCACGGGTCAGGCCCAGCGGGTCCTGCGCATCCGGTGCATCAAGCGCATTGAGCAACAGCTCCAGCCGCCCGCCGCCCAGCTCGCCCCCGACGCGCGCGTTGAGCGATTCACGGCGTGCTTGGCTGTGATCGCGCCAGCCATCGGTGCGGAAGTGATTGGCGGCGATGTTGTAGTCCAGTACTTGGCCGGCCCCCTTCAGCTGTGCACCGACGCTCAGCGTGTTGTCGGCACCGGCGCTGAGCCGCAACCGCCACGGGTCGCCGGCCTGGCCCTGTTCGCTCCAGACCTGCAGCACGCCACCGGAGGAATTGCCGTAGAGCGCGGAAAACGGCCCACGCAGCACCTCGATGCGTTCGGCACCAAGCAGGCTGGCATGTGACAGCTGGCCTTGGCCATCGGGCATGGTTGCAGGGACCCCGTCGATCAACACCCGTACCCCGCGCACCCCGAAGGTCGAACGCGCGCCGAAGCCACGGATCGAGAGCTGGGTGTCCTGGGCGAAGTTCTGCCGGTCGCGCGCCAGCAGACCGGGTACCCCAGCCAGCGCTTCGGACAGCTGCGCGCCGGTGCCAGCGCGGCTGGCATCGATCCAGACCGTGTCCTGGCTGGCCGGCAGCGCGAACGGGTCGATGCCCGGCACCCGTGCAGCCTGTACCTGCACCGCCGGCAGGGCGGTGGGCGCAGGCGCGGCCATCACCGCCCAGGGCGACAGCAGCAGGGCGGAAAGCGGCAGGCTACGGCGGCGTGCGGCAGTTTTCATGATTCAGGTTGATGGGTCGGGCGGCAACGCACGCCATGGTACGGGGCCGTGGATGACGATGGCGGCGGCCAGCCCCCGGCAGGCTTTGTTACGATGGGCTGTTTCCGGCCGAAACGCCGCAGACCGCGTAGCGCACTTCCTCCCCCTTTCCGTCTACCGAACGAGTACCGCCGTGTCCTTCTTTGCAAACGTGGAACTGGTCCCAGGCGACCCGATCCTGGGCCTGACCGAGGCGTACAACGCCGACAGCCGCCCGACCAAGGTCAACCTGGGTGTGGGCATCTACTACGACGAGAGCGGCCGCATTCCGCTGCTGCGCGCCGTCAAGCAGATCGAGCAGCAGCTCGCCGCTGAAGCCAAACCGCGCGGCTACCTGCCGATCGATGGCCTGCCGGCGTACACGCAGGCCACGCGTGAGCTGGTGTTCGGCAAGGACTCGCCGCTGCTGGCCGCCGGCCGCGTCACCACCGCACAGACCGTTGGTGGCAGCGGTGCGCTGCGCGTCGGCGCCGACGTGCTGAAGAAGCTGCTGCCGCACGCCACCGTTGCGCTGAGCAACCCGAGCTGGGAAAACCACCGCGCCGTGTTCAGCGCGGCCGGCTTCGAGGTGCTGGATTACACCTACTTCGATCCGACCACCCACGGCGTCAACTTCGACGGCCTGCTGGCGGACCTGGGCAAGCTGGAAGCCGGCACCGTGGTGCTGCTGCACGCCTGCTGCCACAACCCCACCGGTGCCGACCTCACGGTCACCCAGTGGAAGCAGGTCGCACAGCTGCTGAAGGACAAGCAGCTGTTCCCCTTCATCGACATGGCCTACCAGGGCTTCGACAAGGGCATCGAGCAGGACGGCGCAGCAGTGCGCATCATCGCCGAAGCCGGCATCGACAGCTTCATCGTCGCCAACTCGTACTCCAAGTCGTTCTCGCTGTATGGCGAGCGCGTGGGTGCGCTGTCGATGGTGGCGCCGACCGCCGCTGACGCCAAGGCCGTGCAGTCGCAGGTCAAGCGCGTGATCCGCACCATCTACTCCAGCCCATCCACCCACGGTGCTGCGCTGGTGGCCGGCGTGCTGACCAACCCGGAACTGCGCGCGATGTGGGAGCAGGAGCTGACCGAGATGCGCGAGCGCATCCATGCCCTGCGCCAGGGCCTGGTCGAGAAGCTGGCCGCTGCAGGTGCCCCGCAGTTCGGCTTCATCAACGAGCAGGCCGGCATGTTCTCCTACTCCGGCCTGAGCCGTGAGCAGGTCGAGCGCCTGCGCGACGAGTTCGGCATCTACGCCGTCGGCACCGGTCGCATCTGCGTGGCCGCGCTGAACCAGAACAACCTGGAATACGTCGCCAAGGCCGTGGCCACCGTCGCCAAGGGCTGAAGCAACGCTCCAGTAGCTTGAGGACAAAGGCGCCGAAAGGCGCCTTTGTTTTTTGCTCCCGCTCTTGCCTTTGCCATCCCCACCGCGCTCGCGGCGAACCCTGACGCTCGCGGGAGGGGGAGGCGATGCAGGACCGTTGGCGCCATGGATGGCGCCATCGAGCTTACAGGGACGTACTTGCAGCGTGTCCTGCATCGCCTTCCCCTCCCGCGAGCCTCGACAAAAGGAAGGCGCCACGAGCGCAACGCATCTGGAAACGATTACGCCTTCCCGCGCTCACGCACGCCCCCGCCATACGGGCGACAATAGGCGTTTTCCCGCTGCCGAGACCTGCCCGCCCATGTCCCGTACTTCGTTGACCCGCTTCCTGATCCAGGAACAGCACGCCGGCCGCATCAATGCCGACCTGCGCCAGCTGATCGCCGTGGTGGCCCGCGCCTGCACCAGCATCTCCATCGCCGTCAGCAAGGGCGCCCTCGGTGGCGTGCTCGGCGATGCCGGTACCGGCAACGTGCAGGGTGAAGCGCAGAAGAAGCTGGACGTCATCAGCAACGAGATCCTGCTTGAAGCCAACGCCTGGGGTGGCCACCTCGCCGCCTGCGCCTCGGAGGAAATGGACCACAGCCAGCCGGTGCCGGACATCTATCCGCGCGGTGATTTCCTGCTGCTGTTCGACCCCCTCGATGGCAGCTCCAACATCGACGTCAACGTCTCCGTCGGCACCATCTTCTCGGTGCTGCGTTGCCCGACCAATGTCGAACTGCCGGGCGATGACGCCTTCCTGCAGCCGGGCAGCAAGCAGATCGCCGCTGGCTACTGCATCTACGGGCCCAGCACCCAGCTGGTGCTGACCGTCGGCCATGGCACCCACGCCTTCACTCTGGACCGCGAGAAGGGCGAGTTCGTGCTGACCACCGAGAACATGCAGATTCCGGCGGCCACCCAGGAATTCGCCATCAACATGTCCAACCAGCGTCACTGGGAAGCGCCGATGCAGGCCTACGTCAGCGACCTGCTGGCGGGCAAGGAAGGCGCGCGCGGCAAGAACTTCAACATGCGCTGGATCGCCAGCATGGTGGCCGACGTGCATCGCATCCTGACCCGCGGGGGCATCTTCATCTACCCGTGGGACAAGAAGGATCCGTCCAAGGCCGGCAAGCTGCGCCTGATGTACGAGGCCAACCCGATGGGCCTGCTGGTCGAACAGGCCGGCGGTGCCGCCTCGACGGGCCGTGAGCGCATCCTCGACATCCAGCCCGACCACCTGCACCAGCGCGTGCCGGTGTTCCTGGGTTCGCGCGAGGAAGTGGCCGAAGCCGTGCGCTACCACCACGCGCACGACGACGCACAGGGCTGATCGGCGGTTGCCTGACGGCTTTCATGGCAGATCGATGACATGACCGTGGGGTGACACCAAGGGCGGCAAACGGCACCATCAAGCCGTTGCCGCCTAAGGAATGCACGCATGCACGAGCAGGGCCCGGTCGATTTCATCGAAGTCATCCACAACGCCGTCCCCAGCGAGGTCTGCGCGGCCATCGTTGAACGCCTGCGCGCCACGCGTGGCCTGCAGCCCGGTGCCGTGGGCAGTGGCGTGTTCCCGGAACTCAAGCACAGCAAGGATCTGCGTATCAGTGGCCTGGACGGCTGGCAGGATGTCGACCAGCAGCTGCAGATCGCGGTGTTCAATGGCCTGCTGACTTATCTACGCCGTTATCCACAGGCATTGATCGCCCCGCTGATGTTGCAGATCCAGGACAGCAACGGCCAACCGCGACGCCTGTCTGCCGAGGACTTCCCCGACATGCCGCCGCAGCAGCTGGCCGATCTGGCCCGCACCTGCCTGCGCCCGGGTGCGATCAACCTGCAGTGGTATGCGGCGGGCGAGGGCGGTTACCCGTACTGGCACTGCGAACTGTACCCGAAGGATGCGCAGGCCGAGACTCTGCACCGGCACGTGCTGTGGACGCTGTACCTCAACGACGACTTTGACGAAGGCGAGACCGAGTTCCTGTTCCAGGGGCGGAAGATCGCACCACGCACCGGCAGCCTGCTGATTGCGCCGACGGCGTTCACTCATACCCATCGTGGCAATCGCCCGCAGGGCGGGGACAAGTTCATCGCGACGAGTTGGATCCTGTTCCAGAGTGCGCAGAAGTTGTTTGGTGGATGAACGTCGAGCATGCTCGACGATATCGCTTGCTCGACTTCGTTCCACTTTCAGTCGAGCAACCTCTACCGTGGGCGACGGCGATAGAGAATCGTGCCCGCCGCTACACCGAACACTGCCACACCGAAGCCAACGAGCTCTTCTTCTCCAAGCCTGCCACCCGACATCAGCTTGCCGGCCGTCAGCAACAGGACGTTCAATGGAAGCATCCACAGGAACGCGATGCCAAGCCAGTAGATAATCTTCATTTCATCTATTTCCCACCACAGTCACAAGGAGATGCAGGCCCACCGCCATTTTCTTTGATGCCCTTGGCGATTTCGTGCGCATCAGACAGCTTAGCGGTTCCTTTCAGAACACTTCGAATTCCCTTGCTTAGACTGGTGATTGTATTGAAGTTGCTCACGTAGCGACCTATCTGGGCTCCCTGCCATCCCAACAGTGATCCGCCCACTTTTTCCAAAGCCGGTGTCCTCTCTTTCCCGTCAAACGCGGTCGCCAGGTTGTTGGCTCCATCGTGGAAGGTGGCCAAGCCCATTGCCGCCACCGTCAAACCAACGAGTCCGCCATCTTCGCTTCCTGCGACCGCTGCAAAGATGGAGTCAGCACTACCCGCAGTTATTGCACCGACGCCAGCCGCCATGTCGGCTGCTCCCAGGATTGCTCCGAAATAATCCGTCTTGCAGAGACCCAATGGATCGAACCCGGTGACGGGGTTTCCTTCAGCGTACGCGTAGGTATTCAGTCCCCCCGCCAATCCAATCGGATCACTCTGCACATACCGGCCAATGCTCGCGTCATAGTCGCGGAAGCCGTTGTACCAGAGGCCGCTTTCCGCGTCGTAGTACTGGCCCGGGAAGCCAATGTTCAACCCGCCAATCTCATCCTTCTGGACACTGCGTCCATAGGCGTAGTTGTAGGCCTTCCAGACGGTCTGCTGGCTTGGACTGGTGACAAACTCCGGGCGCCCGAGATGATCGGTATGCACGTAGTTGTGCTGGCCATTGCGGGCTAGCCCCACCAGTTCACCTTCGAGCCAGAAATAATTGGTCCACATGCCGTTGTTCAGCTCAGTCATGAGCTGGTTCTGGCCAGCGTAGAAGTAGCGGCTGTTGATGTTCTTGTTGACCTTCGCAACGCGCTGCCCCTGCGCATTGAGTACGTAGTCAGTCGCAGTGCCACCGATGTTGCTGCGGCTCATGCGATTGAATGCATCGTACTCATAGGTGCTGATCCGGCTGCCTGCGGTCTCGCTGATACGATTTCCCAATGCGTCGTACTGGTACTGACGGCTGCCGTCCTGGTTGGTGTAGTTCAGCACCCGGTTGCTCCCCGGGTCGATGCTGTATTGGGTCAGCTGATTGCCTGCCTGATAGCGGTCGTGATTGCCGCCGGCATCGTAGGAAAGATTGTTGATGACACCGAAGCGGGTCAGCTTGGTCATACGACTCAACGCGTCGTAGCCGATCAACTGGGTCATGTTCGGGTCGACAGCGTCGACAATGGCGGTGATTTCGCCATCGCCGCTGTACTGATAGTCCCAATAGCTGACCTTGCTGCCATTGGGTCCCCAGACCGACATTGCGGTCAGCCGCCCCTCCTGATCATGGTTGTAGCCCCGGGCAAGCCCGTTGCCATAGGCCAGCCACTCATGCGCTCCCGTGACCTTCCAGTTGGCCTGGGAGATGATTGAGCGTTGAGTCCCGTCGACCGTCGCCATCAACGCACTTGGTTTTCCTTGGGAGCCATATGTGTAGGTCGCCTTGTCACCGTTAGGATAGGTGATCTGGCTCAGGCGATTGATGCCGTCGTATCCATAGGTGGTGCTGTAGTCCGTCTTCTGACCAGACAGATCGGTGAAGTCGCGCCGTATCTGCAGCTGTCCGTTCGGTGTATAGGCAAAATGGGTGGCGGTTCCGGGCCCTGAAGTGCCGCACAGCTGACCTTTACCGTTGCCGCACCAATCGTAGCTATAACCCATTGTTCGGCCTTCTGCGCTCGCAGAAGTCATTCGTCCCAGACCGTCGTAGCCGAAGGAGACGACGCTGCCATCGGCCCGCGCCGTCGATGTCCGCAGACCTGCAGCATCGTACTGGTGCTGTGTCGTTCCCGTATCCGGACTCACCTGTTTCCACATCTGGCCGAAACCATCGAATTCGTAGGTGGTAACGAGATTGCGGGGATCGCTCACACGGATCGGGCGATCTGCGAGATCGTACGCAATCTGGGTCGTCCCTCCAGCAGCATCGATTGATTGGATCAAGCGACCGCGAGCGTCGTAGCTCATCCGGGTAACCCGATTCTGCGAATCGGTGACCTGGGTGACGCGTCCCTCCGCGTCATAGGCATAGCGCACATTCTGTACGCCGTTGCCGCGCTCGACGATCACACGGCCCAGTTCGTCGTACTCATATGTGTTGACGGAGACAACAGCGTTCAGCCCGATCAGGGCAAGCGTCAGTGCTGGCATATGGACAGTCCTTTGTTACCGAGGCTGTTCGCAGGTGACGCGACCACAGCTTCCCATGTTGTTCTCAACAGACAATGTCGTCCTCCCCTCCATGCCCCACGCAGCACCGCCAGAGGCCATCTGCGCCTTGTAGATGAAGCTGACGTTGCCATTCCCGGTGTTCTTCGGACCAACGCTCTTGGTAAAGGTTGCAACCGCCCCGGGCGGCACCGGTCCAGCTAGGCCCATGCTTTCATTGAGCTGAAGAATTCCGAATGCGAGATAGGTGTCGCCAGGATTCCACACGACGTTCCCGGTATTACGGAACTGGAACGTCAGCTCCGATGAGCCACCATTGAATATCTGGCGGGGTGATGCCGAAGCGCTGACGAGTTCTGCATTGCGCACCACTGCGGGGACCGTGAACGTGCCCGAGCGATTGATGGTCAGGTTCGGACCGCCAACAGGCGAGATACCGTGCACGAATAGTGCTTTGCCCCCGTGATTCGATCTTACGTTGCCGTCAAGAGGGATCTTGAACCAATAGGCACTTCCGCGTGCCTGGCACGCGTTGGCAACGTTTCCGTCGGTCGCCAAGTTGGCGCGGCCCGAAGCGACGAATGTGCCGCCACCAGCTGCGCCACCGGCATAGACGTGTACGTCGATCGAGGCGTCCACGCCAACTGAGCAGGCCCAGCCTTCAATGAAGAAGTTCCAGTTGCCGTCCTGGGTCACGCCGCCGATGTCACCAACGATGGTTGCCGTTGGAATCGCAAACACGCCAGAGTTCGCGAGCGGTCGGTCCTGGCCGCGGCCCTGCGGAGATTGGCCGTAGACGGAGAACTTGCGGCCGCCCAACTGCTGCCTCTGGGCTAGCGATATCGGCAACTGATACCTATAGGCACTCCCTGATGCTTGGCAAGCCGCTGCAACTCCTGGCTCGCTGGCAAGGTTTGCTTGAGTGCTACCCAGGTAGACGTTGCCGTCGGCGTAACCGTCCACCTGGATTGACCCAGCCGAGCCAGTGGAACAGGCCCAGCCACGCACGAACCAGTTCCACTGCGCATCATGAGTGATTTCGTCAATCACGCCGCTCACCATCGAATCCATCGGATAGTCGGTTTGTGAAACCTCGGTGCGCGTGCGATTGGAAGCGTTGTTGTAGCTATGACGGGTCCACGCCCACTTGCCGTCCCCCATTGAACGGACTTCCTGCGTCAGGCGGCGCCCTGCATCGTAGCCGTAGCGGACTGTCACGCCATCAGGCTGGGTAAGCGAGGCGATGTCACCTGCAGCGGTGTAGCCAATGGCGGTCGTCGCCCAGCCGGTTCCCGAACTGGTTCTGTCGGACACAACGCGGCCACGGCCGTCATACGTCAACTCTCGCACACCACCGTTCGCATTGACGAAGCGCCCCGGCAGCCCCAGTCCGTTGTAGTTGGAATAGCTGATCGTATGACCAAGCGCGTTGGTGACACTGGTCAGATCGCCCTGACTGTTGAAAACGGAGGTGACGTCGTCCTGCGCAAGCGGTCCATCGACTTTGATGGAGGCCTTCAATCCGTTTGGGTGATAGGTATACGTGCTTCGGGTCACTCGCGTCTGGCTGGGCACTCCACGTGCCGTCAGATTGCGCTCGGTTGCGCTGGCCACGTTTCCGCGATCGTCATAGGAATAGGCAACTTCAAGATCACCCACCACCGTTGTCTTGAGGAGTCGGTTGCGCGTGGTATCCCACTCCTGCAACGTCGTACGTTCGGCCGAGCTCCCGACCGCTTCCACCCGCTTCAGCAGGTAACCCTGTGCGCTGTAGTCGAAGTTGGTCAGATTGTCCTGGAAATCATGGACCAGATCCGGATATCCGTTGGCGTCATAACTCTGCTCCTTGTAGCTGGCAGGGCAGTTCGGCGACGGATCACCCTTGGTCGATACCATCTTTCCGTCCTTGAACGTGTAAGTGGTGCTACGACCAAGAGGGTTGGTCACAGTGACATCAATATCGACGGGCCGCGTAAGGCTCGGCGCAGCGGCGGCCGTCATACCGAGAGCGCTCTCCATCGGCAGCGAGTCAACAGGCAGCGAGCGCGGTTGATAGCAGATCCGTGAGCCTCCGGTGCGCTGTTCGCACCATCCACGCTCTTCATCGGCACGGACACCGCCGGGTCGAGTCGGAGCGGGGGGCGGAAGCACCGGTTCGGTGCTGCGTACGGCGTAGCTGAAGCGGAACCGCTCAATGCCACCGTTGTGCTCTGTGCTGATGGCGCGGCGCTCCGCGTCGTACGCAAACGTGGAATAGCGCACGCCATTAAAAGACTTGCCAGTCAGGGCACCCGGGAAGCGGGCATCTTCGTAGTGGTAGCTGATCGTCGTCGCTGGTGTGCCTGGCAGCGTCGAGCTGGCAAGCCGGCCACGTCCGTTCCCGAACACATTGGGGGTATAGGCGTAGCGATAGATATTGCCGGCCGGATCGGTCACCTGGCTGACCTGTCCGTTGGCCCAGCCAAAGCTGACGCTGCGTCCCGAGGAGTGCGTCACCTTCTGCAGGTAACGGTCAGCATAGGAGAACGTCCAGCTCACGCCCTGCTCATTGCTGAGTCGGGTGATGTAGCCCTCGGCGTTGTAGGTCTCCGTACCGTTGTTTTCGTTTCGAAGCGTAAACGTGCCATCGCCGTTCGCGGAGAGGTACGCGATGGGCTGGGCCTTGTCCTCATACCAGCGACCGCTGGCCGGATCCTTGAGGTACTTGATGCGACGACCGTCAGGCCGTTGCACCCACGCCAGCTGATTTGCATCGGTGAATGCGAGCGAATAGTCGAAGTTGCTCAGCCAGTGATTGCCGAACAGCCCGGTCGCGCTCCAGTAGTGATTGTAATTGCGCTGCAGGAACAGGCCCATTTCGCCCTGGCTGGCGAAATCAAGTTCTGGTTCGACCTTGTTGCCGCTGTAGAGAACGACAGGATTACCCTTGCGGCCGTTGCAATCCTTCTCTTTGTCATCGGTCGGCTGCTCCTTCGCGGTTTCGGTCGGAATTGCACCGCCGCCGCCATTGTCCATTTGAGACTCGGACAGGTGGACACCACTGCCGCCGCCAAATCCAAAACCACCTACACCGCTACCTCCAGCAGGGCGTTTGGCGGTGACCTGAACGGTTTCGAGAGTGTTTGCCGCGGTTGCCAATGCCATCGGCAGGCAAAGCAGCGGCAGAAGAAGAAGACGGGACTGCAGGGTGTTCCGCGTTGCAACGTGCGTCATGCGCTTGCCTAGCTCCTCATCCGACACCGACTCATTCAGTCATCGGGAATTCATGTTTGTAACGAGTCTATGACAGCACGCTGTAACGGTGCAATGGAGGCACCTAATGTTTTTCGTGCATTGCCCATCAATGAGCTGGGTACAGCACAGCGCGACGAATCGCTGATGCATTCGCCAGCAGACGTACACGCCTCAGAAGAGCGAACCCTGCGGCGAATCCTTCTTCGGCGGCAACGGCTTCACGAACCGGCTGCAATCCAGCTTCGGCCAATGGCTGTTCTGCGCATTGAAACCCAGACGCTTGCGCGCCAGCTTGAAGCGGTTGCTCAATAGCTCCGCATACACGCCCTGGCCGCGCATGCGTGTGCCGAACTGGCTGTCGTAGTCCTTGCCGCCGCGCAGCTGCTGGATGGTGCTCATCACGTGCGCGGCGCGATCGGGATGATGGGTGTCCAACCAATCGCGGAACAGCGGGGCCACTTCCAGTGGCAGGCGCAGCAGCACGTAGCCTGCGGTGCTCGCACCTGCGTCGCGTGCGGCTTCCAGCACGGCTTCCAGCTCGCTGTCGTTGATCCACGGAATCACCGGCGCCACCATCACCCCGACCGGAATGCCGGCTTCATGCAGCCGCTTCATCGCACGCAGCCGTGCGTGCGGTGCCGATGCGCGCGGTTCCAGCTTCGCGGAGAGATGCGGGTCCAGCGAGGTCACCGAGAAATGCACGCTGACCAGGTTCTCCGCCGCCAGCGGTGCGAGCAGATCAATGTCACGCTCGACCAGCGCGTTCTTGGTGATCAGCGAGAACGGATGCTTGGTTTCCAGCATCACCTCGATCAGCTGGCGGGTGAGTTTGAACTTGCGTTCGATCGGCTGGTACGCGTCGGTGTTGATGCCCAGGGCGATCGGCTGCGGTACGTAGCCCGGCTTCGACAGTTCCTTGCGCAGCAACTGCGGCGCATTGGTCTTGGCGAACAGTTTGGTCTCGAAGTCCAGGCCTGGCGACAGGTTCAGATAGGCATGCGAGGGGCGCGCGAAGCAGTAAGAGCAGCCATGCTCACAACCGCGGTACGGATTCACCGATTGGCTGAAGCCGACGTCCGGCGAAGTATTGCGGCTGATGATGCTGCGTGCAGTCTCGGCGCGTACTTCCGTGCGCAGGCGCGGGGCGAGGAATTCCTCGCTCTCGTCCACCGCCCAGCCGTCGTCCACCGCCTCGCTGACGGTGCTTTCAAAGCGCCCGGCAAGGTGGGACGTGGAACCTCGGCCCTTGATCGCGATACCCATTGCGGCAGATTACGCCGCAGCCG
This sequence comes from Stenotrophomonas sp. CASM101, assembly GCF_049384845.1. Lineage (NCBI taxonomy): Bacteria > Pseudomonadati > Pseudomonadota > Gammaproteobacteria > Lysobacterales > Lysobacteraceae > Stenotrophomonas > Stenotrophomonas sp. CASM101. The sequence continues at coordinate 196,951 of NZ_JBMRFR010000005.1, forward strand.
TCTCAATGGCTGCGACGGCTGCCTGAAGGGTTCAGGGCAAGTCTGAGCCGAGCGTGGGCTCGGCTCTAAAGTGGATACGGATACCTTTTGTAGAGCCGAGCCTACGCTCGGCTGCAATACATCAAAGCAGCGCCAGGTACCCGCGCACGGTTGCATCCAGCCCGTCATACAGCGCCTCGCCGATCAGCGCATGGCCGATCGACACCTCCAGCACGTCCGGCACGTGGGCCAGGAAATCGCGCAGGTTGTGCTGCGACAGGTCGTGGCCGGCGTTGACGCCCAAGCCCACCGCCTGCGCCCGCCGCGCCGCAGTGGCGAACAGTTCCAGCATCGCCGCAGCGTCGCCAGCCGCGTGCGCTTCGGCGTAGGGGCCGGTATACAGCTCGACACGATCTGCACCGATTTCGGCCGCCTGCTCCAGCAGTGGGTTGCCAGCATCGACGAACAGGCTGACCCGGCAGCCCATCGCCTTCAGTTCGGCCACCAGTGGTCGCAGCCGCTCGGCATCCCGCTCGAAGTCGAAGCCATGGTCGGAGGTGATCTGTCCATCGCCATCCGGCACCAGCGTCGCCTGCGCCGGGCAGGTCTGCGCGCACAGCGGCAGCAGGCCTGGGTAGCCCTCGCGCGGCGGCGCGAATGGATTGCCTTCGATGTTGAATTCCACGCCACGCGCACGGGTCAACGTGGACAGCGCCAACACGTCCTCGGCGGTGATGTGGCGGCGGTCCGGTCGCGGATGCACGGTGATGCCATGCGCGCCCGCATCCAGGCAGGCCTGGGCGGCACGCACCACGTCCGGTTCGGCGCCGCCGCGCGAATTGCGCAGGACGGCGATCTTGTTGACGTTGACGCTGAGCTGGGTCATGGAACGGAACTACTTGGAAAGAGGGGACGGATCGTGGTCGTTGGCGTCGACATTGCGGCGGGCCTGGGCCTGCTCGCGCAGGCGGCGCAGCTCCTCGGCATCGACAAGGGTGGCAGGGTCCCGCTGAAGGTCGCCGAAGCGGGCCACATAGCGTCCGCGTACCCAGGCCAGCAGGAAGGCGAGGGCGGCCAGCAGGCACAGGGTCATCAATGCGGCGCTGGGGGTCTTCAGGGCGAAGGCGAAACAGCCCAGCGCCAGCAGCAGGTACAACCAGTACATAGTCGGGCTCCCCGGATGATCGCCGCAGTGTAGCGCTGCGTCAGAGCAGCGGCGAGGCCAGCCGGGCGAAGGCCTCGGGCAGGCGGTGCAGCCACAGCGAGCGGCCGGCCTGGTCGTGCACGCGGGTGGCGCGGTCGAACTCTGCCTGCAGCAGCCCGGCCAGGGCGGCGACGCGGTCACGGTCGCTGATCATCATCGACAGCTCGAAGTTCAGCCGGAAGCTGCGGTGGTCGAAGTTGGCACTGCCGACGATGCAGACGTCGTCATCAGCGATGAAGGCCTTGGTATGCAGCATGCGCGGGCCGTACTCGTAGATCTTCACCCCGGCGTGCAGCAGTTCGTCGAAATAGGAGCGCGCGGCCTGGGTGACAAACCAGGAGTCGCTCATCTTCGGCACCAGCAGGCGTACGTCCAGTCCCCCCAGTGCCGCCGAGGTCAGCGCCATCCGCGCCGCTTCACCCGGCACGAAATACGGTGTGACCAGCCACACGCGCTCGTGCGCTTCCTGGATCGCCGCCACGTGCAGGCGATGGATCGTTTCCCAGCCCGAGTCCGGGCCGGAGACCAGCACCTGGGCGTTGATCGCACCATCACCGCGCAGCGGCATGTCGGCTGGCCACAGGCGGGCGATGTCCATGCGCGAGGGATCCTGCCCGCTGGCGTAGAGCCAGTCCTCGGCAAATACCAGCTGCAGGCTGCGCACTACATGGCCGCGGATGCGCATGTGCAGGTCGCGGTAGGCATCCGCCCTGCGGCTTTCATCCTCGTCGTCGGTGATGTTGATGCCACCGGTGAACGCCAGCCGGCCGTCGACGATCACCAGCTTGCGATGGGTACGCAGGTTCAACCAGGGGCGCTTGAACGGCTTCAGCAGCTGCCGTGGGTGGAACCAGATCGCTTCACCACCGGCGTCGAGCAGCGGCTGCAGGAAGCGGCGGGGCAGGGCGGAAGAGCCCACGGCGTCGAGCAGCAGGCGAACCTGCACGCCGGCCTGTGCGCGTTCCACCAGCGCGTCACGCAGGGCGGTGCCAGCATGGTCCGGGTTGAAGATGTAGTACTCCAGATGCACGTGGTCGCGTGCCTGTGCGACGGCCTCAAGCAGCGCCGCGTAGGTCGCCGCGCCGTCCACCAGCCATGTCACTTCGGTGGCGCTGCTCGGCGCAAGCCCGGTCGTGGCCTGGGCGATCTTGGCCAGCTCGGTGCAGTCGGCGTCGGGTGGGCAGACGTCGCTGTAGTGCTCCATGCCCGAGCGCGCGCGGCCACGGCGCAGACGCTGCCGCTTCACCTTCTGCGGGCCCAGCAGGTAGTAGATGAACAAGCCGAGGTAGGGCAGCAGCGCCAACGACAGGATCCAGCTCAGCGTGGCGACCGGCTCACGCTTCTGCAGCATGATCCAGCCGGTCAGCGCGAGCAGGTACAGCAGGTAGGCCACCGCCAGGATCGAGCCAAGGTGGGCGATGCCGTCGAGCCAATGACGCAGGGAGTCGAAGAGGGCGAGCATCCGCCGATCATAGCGGTCCAGGCCGGCAGGCATAGAAAAAAACGCCCCTGTCTCCAGGGGCGTCTGCAGTCGCGTCATGACTGTTGTGTTGCGGTGTAGCGATTACTGCTGCACAAAACCGATCTTCTTCATCTGAGCGTTCTTCGCAGCGGCCAGAACCTTGGCCATCACGTCGTACTCGGAATCCGGGCTGGCGTCGATGCGCAGTTCCGGCTGGTTGGTCGGGTCACGCTGGACCTCCTGCTCCATCCGCTGCTGCAGCTCACTGGTGTTGATCGGGCTGTTGTTCCACGAGACCTGGTTGCTGGCGTCGATCTTCAGTTCGATCGGCGGCGGCGGTTCGACCAGCTGCGGCGGTGGGTTGAGCACGCGCTGCGGCAGGTCCACGGCGATCGGGTACGTCATGATCGGCGCGGTCACGATGAAGATGATCAGCAGAACCAGCATCACGTCCACGAGGGGCGTGACGTTGATGTCTGCCATGGGGCCCTTGCCACCACCACTACTGAATGCCATGGCTTATTGCCCCTTTTCTTTGGTCGCGACGAAGCCGACGTCAAGCATGCCCTGCTCCTGCGCGACCTTGGTCAGGTCGTTGATGACACGCATCTTGGTGGTGCGGTCACCACGCAGGTTCAGCGGCGGCTGCGGGGTCTGCTGGGCGGCGGTCGCCAAGCGCGACTCGAGAGTCTGCTTGTTGATTTCTTCGTCGTTCCAGTAGATCGAGCCGTCTTCCTTGACTGCCAGGGTGATCGGTCCGGAACGCTTTTCAGCGTCTTCCGGCTTCTGGATCAGGTTGGCTTCCGGCAGATCCACCTTGACCTTGTGGGACATCAGGGGCGCCGTGATGATGAAGATGATCAGCAGCACCAGCATCACGTCCACGAGGGGCGTAACGTTGATGTCGGCCATGGGGCCGCCGCTGTTACCACTACTGAAAGCCATAACGGGCTCCGTCTAGATCTTGGTGACTACTTACGTTCGTCGCTGGGTGACGCGCGCCGCAATCAGCGGACGCGCGAGCCGGTGGCGAAGAAGTCGTGCAGGTCGTGCGCGAAGGTATCGAACTTGCTGATGGTCGCGCTGTTGATCTTGCTGAAGAAGTTGAAGGCGAACACGGCCGGGATCGCGACGAACAGACCGATCGCGGTCATGATCAGCGCTTCACCCACCGGGCCGGCAACGGCGTCGATCGAAGCGGAGCCGGTGGCACCGATCTTGATCAGCGCGCCGTAGATGCCCCACACGGTACCCAGCAGACCGACGAACGGAGCGGTTGCACCGACGGTGGCCAGCAGGGTCATGCCCGACTGCAGCTTGTTGCTTTCGCGGGTCACGGCCTGACGCAGGGCGCGGTCGACGAACTCCGAACGGCTCAGGTTCTCACCCACGCCGCCGGTGGCGCCGCCTTCAGCGCGCTGGTGGTGGGCAGCCGCCTGGGCAGCGTCCAGGGCGATCTTCGAGAACGGCTCGGAAGCCGGCTGTTCTTCCATCGCACGGATGGCGTCCTGCGCGTTCGGGGTGTCCCAGAACAGGCTGACGACGCGATCGGCGGCGCTCTTCAGGCGGGTAGCACGGAAGATGTTGATGACGGTCCAGTACCAGGACATGGCCGACATGACGACCAGGGTCAGCAGCACGACCCAGGAAACCGCGAAATCACCCGGCTTGGTGGTCATTTCGTGGATCAGGTGCTCGAAGCCCATCTGCGACAGGGCGTTGGACGGATTGCCCCCGGCAGCAGCGGCGATGAAAATTTCCTGCAGCATGACGCTTACCTTTGTTGTGTGTGGTGATAAAGGGTGTAGCTAAGCTAAACAATCGAACCGGGAGCGGGGGTGGCCGGCGGCCACCTGGGCGCATCAGTTCAGCGCAAAGTTGACCGGAACGCGAACGCGACCTGCCGTCTTCTTACCGCCTGCTTCAGCGGCGTTGAAGCGCCACTTGCGAGCCGCTTCCATCGCAGCACGGTCCAGGTCGCGGTTACGGCTGGACTTTTCCACCGTGACATTGGTGACGTTGCCGCTGGCATCGACATCAATGATCAGGATCACTTCGCCCTGGATACCCGCGCGGAAGGCTGCCGGCGGGTAGCGCGGCGGATTCATGGCCTTCGACGAGATGTCCACGCTGGCCTCGATCGAGGTCGGCGGTGCCGGCGGTGCCGGCGGCGACGGCGGGGTGACGATGTCGTTCGGGCGCGGCTCCGGCACGTCCACGACCGGCGCCTGCGGCGGCGGCGGGACCGGCGACGGCTTCGGCGGCGACAGATTCTTCACCGGCGGCGGTGGAGTATCCGTCGGCGGCGGCGGCGGCGGCGGCGGGGGCGGCGGCGGCGGTGCGTCGACGATGGTCACCATGACGTTGCGCTCCTTCTCCGCAACGGCCTTGGGAGCCACGGCGGGAATGAGGAGCATCATGAAGGCGGCCAGATGCAGGGCAATTACAAACGCGATGCCGACGATGCGAGGCCAGCTCAGCCCCTTGTCATCGGGTTGTTCGTACCGGTGAACGACTAGTTGTTCCGTCATGCGCCAAGAGCTCAATAGTGGGGCCGGGATGCCGGGGGCGGAATCCCTGATCAGCGGTGCATGACACCGCAGGAACCTCCAAGCTTATACCAATCCTGAGCGCCTGCGCATCAACTGTGCAGGCATTCAGGCGTTATTCCTACTTACTTCAGGTTGATGATTTTCTTGGCATCAGCCTGGTTCTTCACACCCTTCGCCAGCGCCTGCTGGGCGGCCTGCTTGGCCTCCGGGATACGACCTTCGGCATGCAGGACGCGTGCCAGGTTCAGGTAGGTCTCACCGTCCTTGGACAGCGGGGCAGCCTTCTGCCACGCATCGATCGCCTGCGGCACCTGGTCGGAGTAGTAGTAGGACTGGGCCAGCGCCAGGTAGACCTGGTAATCCGGCTTCAGGATGCCCTTCTGCAACCCTTCGTTGATGACCGCGATGACGTCCTTTTCCTTGTGTTCGGTGTTGGCATAGATCGAGTACAGCTGCTTGTACTCGCGCTCTTCGGTGAGCTGGCCGCTGCTGCGCAGCTTGTCCATCACCGCGGCGGCCTTTTCCATCTGGTCGGCCTGCATGTACATGCTGGCCAGATTCAGCTGGGCCTTCTTGTCGTTCGGGTTCTTGGCGGCCAGAGCCTCGGCTTCCTTCACCGCTTCGCCGGACTGGCCGGCTTCGGCGAGGGCCGCCATCAGCAGCTGGTTCCAGTTGTCCTTCGGTTCCGTGGCACCGGCGATGGCCTGCTTCAGCACCGGGATCGCTTCCTGGTAGCGCTCCAGCTGGTACAGCGCCTGGCCCTTGGCGATCAGCTCTTCCGGCTTGGTCGACTTGCTCTCGGCGAAGTACTTGTCCAGGGTCGCCAGGCCTTCGGCGGTCTGGTCTTCCTGCAGCTGCAACTGGCCCAGCATCAGCATGGACTGGAAGTGGCCGTTGTTGTCCAGGCCGTTGAACTGCAGGACCTGCTTCAGGTAGGCAATGGCAGCCGGGGTATCGTCGGTCTGGTAGGCAGCCTGCGACGCCAGCTGCGCGGCCAGCGACTTGTCATACTCGTTCGCGGCGCTGTCAGCCAGGATCGCGTCGGCCTGCGTGCGCGTCTCCGGGAACTTTTCCTTGTTGTAGCTGTCAATCATTTTCTGAAGCTTGCTGCCCAGCTTGGCCGATGCCTTGACGGTCGGCTCCTGGCGGGTCGCGTTGGGGTACAGCGCTTCGGCCTTGGCCTGCTTGCCGCCGCGGTTGCCACGCTCGGAGGAACGCGAGGATTGCGCGAAGGCATCAGTGACCACGGCGCCGGTCAGGGCGGTCGCGACGAGGACGGAAAGCACAGCTTTGTGGTTACGGAAAATCATCGTTCACCTCGATCGAACCGCCGGATAGCGGCAAAGTCGGACTGTCAGAAAAATCTGAGCCGCCAAACGTATCAGAAACAGATGGCGTGAGAAATCGTTTTATGTGCTGCAATACAGCATAGAACTGCGCACTCATCCGCACTTTGGCCGCAGCCCGGCGGCCTGCGCCTGCTGGTAGACCGGCGTCAGCCCCGGCGCATCGCGCCGCAGTTCCTGGATGCGGTTGGCCGGATCAGGGTGGGTGGACAGCCACTGCGGGCTGCGGCCACCACTGGCAGCCATCATGTTCTGCCACAAATCGACCGCCTGCGCCGGGTTGAAGCCGGCCTGGGCCATCAGTCGCTGGCCGATTACGTCGGCCTCACTCTCCTGGGTGCGCGAGCCGGGCAGCAGGAAGGCCGCCTGCGCGCCCATTCCGCCAAGCTGGTTGACCGTGCTGGCGGCACCTTCACCGTACGCCGCACCGGCCAACGCACCGAGCACGGCCAGTCCGGTCTGTGCGCCCATCTGGCGGGTGATGCGCTCTTCGTGGTGACGGGCAATGACATGCCCGATTTCATGGCCGATTACGGCAGCCAGCTGATCCTGGTTCTTGGCGACGGTGAAGATGCCGGTGTTCACGCCAACCTTGCCACCGGGCAGGGCAAAGGCGTTGGGCTCCTTGTCGACGAACACGGCCGTCTCCCACCGTACGCCACGGTATTGAGGCGGCAGCTGCGCGACCAGAGCGTTGACCACGCACTGCACATAACCGTTCTGGCGGCCGTCGGTGCTGATCTTTTCCTTCTGCTTGGTTTCGGCGAACGCCTGTGCGCCGAGCTGGTCCAGCTGTGCCTGCGACACACCGCCCACCATCTGCCGGCGGCCGGTAGGGGAGGTCGTGGTCGCGCAGGCGCTGACCAGGGTGGTTATGACAAGGGCCAGCAGCAGTTGTTTCATGGGTCCACCCCCGTGTTCATATGCGCAGTGTGTAGCGTAGCGGCTTAATCTTTCGTCAAGCGGACACGGCGTTACGTTGCCCCGAAAAACACAAGCGCGGCAAGCGCCACGCCGTTGTTCAGGGCGTGCGCGGTGATCGCGGCCCAGAGCGTGCCGGTGCGCTGGTACAACCAGCAGAACGCGGCGCCCATGCCGCCATAGACCAGCCACAGCTGTGCGATTTCGGCCGGGCCGTTTGCACTGGTGCCAGGGATTTCATGGATCAGGGCGAAAGCAAGGCTGCTCAGTACAATACCCAGCCACGGGCGCCCCGCCTTCCACAGGCGTCCAAACAGCACGCGGCGGAACAGCAGTTCCTCGTAGGCCGGTGCCAGTACCACCGCGAACAGCATCAGGAACAACGGGAAGCGCGCGATCGCGCTCTGCATCAGCGCCAGGTTGGTGGGGACCGGTTCGATGCCGAACTGCTTGGCCAGGAAGGCGATACCGTTGCTGCCCAGCACGATCAGGGTCGCCACCAGCAGGGTCCAGCCCCAGGTGGAGGGGCGGCGCAGTGCCTGGCGCGACGCATGACGTTCGGCGGCGTTGGCCGGCCGTCGCCAGAAGTACAGCAGCAGCGCGGCGCCGCCGGTGGCAAACAGCGCCATGAGAATCTGCGCAAGTGCGCCGGGCTGGCCCAATGACGCCGCCACCGAACTGGCGTCGGGTGCGCCAGCGCCGGCCTGCGCGGTCGCGTAACCGACCACCACGCCACGGTACAGGCCCCACAGCACGCCGCTGATCAGGCTCAGGCCGAACAACGTGACAGCGGCGATGCCCAGGTCGATGAAGAACCCCGCCAACGGCGAAACCGCACGCGGCGCGACAGAAGACGGCGGAACCGGGGGCGGAGCGGAAACCGGGGCGGATGCGGACATCAGGTACCTGCGTTCAAGAGTCGAAAGCCGGCGCGCCTCCCCGCGCGCCGGCCGTGTCCGGATTGTGTCAGATATCCAGGTTTGCGACCTTCAGCGCATTGTCTTCGATGAAGTCGCGACGCGGTTCGACGACATCGCCCATCAGCGTGCTGAAGATCTGGTCGGCAGCGACAGCGTCTTCGATGCGCACCTGCAGCAGTCGGCGGGTCTCCGGATTCACCGTGGTGTCCCACAGCTGCTCCGGATTCATTTCACCCAGGCCCTTGAATCGCTGGATCTGGCGGCCGCGCTTGGCCTCCTCGAGCAGCCAGTTCTGTGCCTTGGCAAAGCTGTCCACTTCGATCGACTTGGCGCCGCGGGAAATGGTGGCGCCTTCGCGGATCAGGCCGTGCAGCAGCTTCGAGGCCTGATGGATCGCGCGCAGTTCGCCGCTTTCAAACGCCGACATCGGCAGCACCTGGACGTGCTGTTCGCCCATGTGGCGACGGGTCACCAGCACAGCGGCCGGGCGCTCGTCGTTGGCTTCCTGCAGTTCCAGCGTAAAACGCGGGCTGCCCAGGCTGCCCTGGTTGAGCCGCTTGGCAAGTGCATCCAGCCCTTCGCCTTCACCCGCACTGCGCAGGCTCTCCAGGTCCATCGGCACGAAATCGACCAGCGCTTCAAGCAGATTGCGGTCGTAACGATGTGCGTTGCGCTCGATCGAATCCAGCGCGGCCGCGTAGGCCAGAAGCAGCTTCTCCAGCGCAAGGCCTTCGATGCCCGGTTCGCCGGTGGCCGGCACCAGCGTGGCGTTTTCCACCGCGCTGCTGGCCAGGTAGCTGTCCAGCGCCGGGTCGTCCTTCAGGTACAGCTCCTGCTTGCCCTGCTTGATCTTGTACAGCGGCGGCAGGCCGATGTAGACGTAACCGCGCTCGATCAGTTCCGGCATCTGACGGTAGAAGAACGTCAGCAGCAGGGTGCGGATGTGAGCGCCGTCGACGTCGGCGTCGGTCATGATGATGATCTTGTGGTAACGCAGCTTGTCGGGGTTGTACTCGTCGCGGCCGATGCCGGTGCCCAGCGCGGTGATCAGCGTACCGACCTGGTCGGAGGACAGCATGCGGTCGAAACGCGCGCGTTCCACGTTGAGGATCTTGCCGCGCAGCGGCAGCACTGCCTGGTTCTTGCGGTTGCGGCCCTGCTTGGCCGAACCACCTGCCGAGTCACCCTCGACGATGAACAGTTCGGACAGCGCCGGATCCTTTTCCTGGCAGTCGGCCAGCTTGCCCGGCAGGCCGGCGATATCCAGCGCGCCCTTGCGGCGGGTCAGGTCGCGGGCCTTGCGCGCGGCTTCACGCGCGCGCGCGGCGTCGACGATCTTGCCGGCGATCGCCTTGGCTTCGTTGGGGTTTTCCTGCAGGAACTCTTCCAGGCGCGCACCAAAGGCGTTTTCCACCGCCGGACGCACATCGGAACTGACCAGTTTTTCCTTGGTCTGGCTGGAGAAGCTCGGGTCCGGCACCTTCACCGACAGCACCGCGATCATGCCTTCGCGCATGTCGTCGCCGGTCAGGTTGATCTTGGCCTGCTTGGCGATGCCGTTCTGCTCGATGTAGTTGTTGAGCACGCGGGTCAACGCACCGCGGAAACCGGCCAGGTGGGTACCGCCGTCCTTCTGCGGAATGTTGTTGGTGAAGCAGTACATCGTCTCCTGGTAGGAGTCGGTCCACTGCAGCGCCACCTCCACGACGATGCCGTTGTGCTCGCCAGTGACCGAGATGACGTTCGGATGCAGCGGGGTCTTCAGCTGGGCCAGATGCTCCACGAAGCTGCGGATGCCGCCTTCGTAGTGGAAATCATCGCGACGGCCATCACCACGCTCGTCGGCAAGGACGATCTTGACGCCGGAGTTCAGGAACGACAGCTCGCGCAGGCGACGGGCCAGGATGTCGTAGTGGAATTCCACGTTGTCGTGGAAAGCGACGGTCGACGGCCAGAAGCGCACCGTGGTGCCGCGCTTGGTGGTGGTTTCCAGCTTGGCCAGCGCGGTCACGGCGGCGCCGTTGCTGAACTCCTGCTGGTAGTGGAAGCCGTTCTGGAACACATCCACCACCAGCTTCTGCGACAGCGCGTTGACCACGCTGACGCCGACGCCGTGCAGGCCGCCGGAAACCTTGTAGCTGTTGTCGTCGAACTTGCCGCCTGCGTGCAGGACCGTCATCACCACTTCGGCAGCGGACACTTCGCGACCAAGCTTGGCGCTCATCTGCTCGTGCTTGCCGGTCGGAATGCCGCGGCCGTTGTCGGACACGGAGACCGAGCCATCGGCGTGGATGGTCACTGCAACGTGGTCGGCGTGGCCGGCCAGCGCCTCGTCGATCGAGTTGTCGACCACCTCGAACACCATGTGGTGCAGACCGGTACCGTCATGCACGTCACCGATGTACATGCCGGGACGCTTGCGGACAGCCTCCAGGCCTTCCAGGGCCGTAATGCTGTTGGCGTCGTAGTTGCCGTTGTTTGCCGGGGTGTTCTGTTCGTCGCTCATTGCGCTTGCCGTAGGCTCCGCAGGTCGGCCACCGCCGGGAGCGATGTGCCGAGAATGAAAGGATTCCAACCCGAATTATACCAGCCGGGGTCGAGCGGCCCTGGTGTGCCCACTATGGCACAGCCACGATCTGTGCATGTTCCACGTGGAACCGGGCAATATGGGTCAGCTCCTGCAGCGCTGCCGGGGTTTCGGTGGCAGTGACAAAGATCTGTGCCGGTCCGCTGAGCAGGCGCTCCAGTACCCGCGCCTGGTGGGTCCGATCCAGCTCCGAAGCCAGATCGTCGAGGGCAATCACCGGCCACTCGCCGCGCTGCTCTGCGTAGTCCTCGGCCTGTGCCAGCAGGCACGCCAATGCCGTCAGCTTGGCCTGGCCGCGAGAGAGCGCGTCACGACCGGGAATGCTGTGGAAATCCACGCTCCAATCGGCCCGGTGCGGCCCGACCGAGGTGTAACCGGCCTGGCGGTCACGTTCCCGTGCCAGAAGCAGGGCATCGGCCAGAGGAAGCTCATGCCGACGCCACCCCGCACTGAGTTCCAGGCCCTGGATGCCGAGCTGCGGCGCCAGGCTGGCAGCCAGCGCCACGGTGCGCTGCTGCAAGCGCTCCAGGTAGTGCTGGCGACGACTGGTCAGAGGCTCTCCGGCCTCCGCGAGCTCATGATCCCAGGTATCGAGCATCCGTGGCGGCCCGCCTTGCTTGAGCAGGGCGTTGCGCTGCTTCAGCGCACGCGAATAGCGGCGCCACAGGGACAGGAAATCAGGTTCCACGTGGAACAAGCCCCAATCGAGGAAACGGCGACGGGGTTCACCGCCTCCACTGACCAGCGCGTGGCTGCCGGGCTCGAACGTCACGACGGCCAGCGCTGCGCATAGATTGCCCAACTGGGCCACGTCCTCACCGTCCAATCGTCCCTTCCAGTCCTGGCCACTGTGGCGCAGGCCGGCCTTCCGGCGGTGCGGCGGGTGGTTCGCGCGTTGTTCGTCCCATTCGACGAAGATTTCCAGGGCTTCCTGGCCCTGGCGCACCAGACCATCGCGTACCCGGCCTCGGAAGCTCCGCCCATACGCCATCAGATGCAGGGCTTCGAGCACGCTGGTCTTGCCGGCACCGTTGTCACCGGTCAGCAGGTTCAATCCCGGCTGGGGCGACAGGTCCACCGCACTGAAGCGACGCAGTTGATGCAAGGCGAGGCGGCGGATCTGCATGGGGCGCGAAAAACCATCCGCACGAGGCGGTAGAGGGGCAGGGAATCCATCAGCTTACTGCATCGGTCAAGCCGGGCGCGGTGGCAGGCCGGTCGAGCCGAAGGTGCAGCTTCTGCACCCATCGATGGACGCGTTCCACGTGGAATGCGGATGACGCGCTCGCACGTTCCGGGCTGCAAAGGCCCGAAATTTCTTCAAATCTGCGCGAGGTTCCAGCGTCTAGGCCCTCGGATTTCGCCGATTTCGCGAGCACTGCAGGGCCACCCGCTGGACACCTCGCGGGTGGCTCCGACGGATGACCCCGCCGATTCCTTCAAATCTGCGATCCGATGCCTTGGAGGGTTCCACAGATTTCAAGAAATTCAGGACGCTCGTTCCACGCTGTCCACAGCAGGGATGTATGACTTATACACAAGGTATGGGCAATCTGTGGATAAAAAAGCCCTTTTGTTAAGCGCTCAAAACTATCCACAGGTTCCCCCCCAGCCCGAGGACCCTCTATACAGGGGGTTTCAGACTCATAAATTCCTTTAAAAACAAATAGATAATACATTTTTCCACGAAATCTGGCTCTACCATCACCACCACGCTTTAGATTTATACCCAGATTTAGAAGCCAGGATTTCCCAGAATTGCCCCCGAGCCGGTCTGTGGACAGTGCCGTTTGCAGAAGCGGAGGACCTCCTCCAGGAGAGGATCTGCTGCTTCCAGCAGTGAAGATCAGGACAGCGAAGTGGGATATGCGAAGAACTCGCTTCCAGAACCCCAAAACCATGGAGCCCGACGAGCACTGCAAGGCGACCCCCCAGGGTCCTGGATCCTGAGTTGCTTCGAGCAAGCGAGATCGAGTTGGTCTGGAGCCAAGCAGGGCGCGTCCGGACTTTCTCCGATCTGTTTCGACAATGCTCCACGTGGAACATAAAAAAACGCCCGGGAGGTCCCGGGCGCTTCTGGGTTCCACGTGAAACAGCGTTTCCGTCAGAGACGCAGCGGCATCACCACGTGGCGCGACTTCTCGCTGCTGGACTCACGCACCAGCGCCGAGGAGTTGGAGTCGCGCAGCTGGATGATCACTTCCTCGTCGCGCAGGGCGGAGAGGGCATCCAACAGGTAGTTCACATTGAAGCCGATGGCCAGATCGCTGACCGTGGTGTCGGCCTCGATCTCTTCCTGGGCTTCTTCCTGTTCCGGATTGTGCGCGCTGATCTTCAGGTTGCCCGGCGAGACTTCCACGCGAATGCCGCGGTACTTCTCGTTGGACAGGATCGCAGCGCGCTGCAGCGAGGCACGCAGTGCTTCACGATCAACCTTCACTTCGCGGTCGGCGCCGATCGGGATCACCGCTTCGTAGTCCGGGAAACGGCCATCGATCAGCTTCGAAGTGAAGGTGACATCGTCGCGCTTGACGCGGACGTGGCTACGGCCAACTTCCAGCTCGATCTCGCGATCGCCGCTTTCCAGCAGGCGCTGCAGCTCGGTGACGCCCTTGCGCGGCACGATGATCTGGCGCTTGGAACCGCTGGGCTTGGCCAGGTCGGTTTCGCAAAGGGCCAGGCGATGACCGTCGGTGGCGACGGTGCGCAGCGCATCGCCGCGCAGGTCGAACAGCAGGCCGTTGAGGTAGTAGCGCACGTCCTGCTGGGCCATCGCGAACGCGGTGCGCTCGATCAGCTCCTTCAGGGTTGCTTCGCCGATGGCCACGCGCTCGGTGGCTTCCACCTCGTCCACCGACGGGAAGTCATTGGACGGCAGGGTGGCCAGGGTGAAGCGGCTGCGACCGGCCTGCACGGTGATCTTGTCACCGGTCTGCGAGACGGTGATCCGGCTGCCGTCGGGCAGGGCGCGGATGATCTCGAACAGTTTGCGGGCGGGAATGGTGGTTTCGCCGTCCTGGGCATCTTCAACCGCGATCCGCGACACCATCTCCACTTCCAGGTCGGTACCGGTCAGCGACAGCTGGCCGTTCTGCACCTGGACCAGGAAATTGGCCAGAACCGGAAGGGTCTGGCGGCGTTCGACCACGTTGACGACCTGTGCCAACGGCTTGAGAAAGGCTTCGCGCTGCAGTGTGAAACGCATGTGGTTCCGTGCCCCTATGCTTTAAAAAATGTGGAATAAATCAAAAGCTTGGTGGTGCTGGTAGAGACAGAATCGCTGGAAAACAACGCTAAGTCTTTGTAAATAAAAGAGTTTCTGGCCTCGAAACCCTCTGTATTACCGACCCCCAGAGGGTGGGGAAAGCTGTGGATAACTCCAGCGCGATCTCAAACGCCATTTTTATCCACAACGTGTCCCGCGCTTGCTACCGGATTCTGCACCGTTTTGTGCGATGACGCCTCATCGGCATCCGTGCATCATTCGCTCAGCTTCCGGATCAGCTTGTCCCAGTCCTCGCGAAGCTTGCCGTCGGTTTCCATCAGGGTCCGGATCTGGCGGCAGGCATGCAGCACCGTGGTGTGATCGCGACCGGCAAAGGCGTCGCCGATCTCGGGCAGGCTGTGCTCGGTCAGTTCCTTGGTCAGGGCCATGGCGACCTGGCGCGGGCGGGCCAGCGAGCGGGTCCGACGCTTCGACAGCAGATCCTTGATCTGCAGGCCGTAGTAGTCGGCAACGGTTTTCTGGATGTTGGGAATGCTGATCGCCTGCTGCTGGGCGCGCAGCAGGTCGCGCAGGGTTTCCTGGGCGAATTCGGTGGTGATCGCGCGGCCGGTGAAGTTGGCGCGGGCGGTCAGGGTATTGAGCGCACCTTCGAGGTCGCGCACGTTGGAGCGCATCTTCTTGGCGATCAGGAACGCAACATCATCGGGAATCTCGGCGCCACGTTCGCGCGCCTTGGCCAGCACGATCGCGGCGCGGGTCTCGAAGTCCGGCGGTTCGATCGCGACCGACAGGCCCCAGGCAAGCCGCGACTTCAGGCGCGCTTCCAGGCCTTCGACCTCGCGCGGATAGCGGTCGCAGGTCAGGATGATCTGCTGCTTGCCATCGAACAACGCGTTGAAGGTGTGGAAGAACTCTTCCTGGGTGCGGTCCTTGCCGGCGAAGAACTGGATGTCATCGATCAGCAGCGCGTCGACCTGCTGGAACTGGCGCTTGAACTGATCCATGGTCTTTTCCTGCAGGGCCCGGATCATCGCGCTGAAGAACTGTTCCGAACGCAGGTACAGCACCTTCGCGCCCGGATTGGCCTGGCGCATGGCGTTGCCGGCGGCGAACATCAGGTGGGTCTTGCCCAGGCCGGTGCCTCCGTACAGCAGCAGCGGGTTGTGCGCGCGGTCGCCCGGCTTCTGCGCTGCCTGGAAGGCGGCGGCCAGGCCCAGCTGGTTGCTGCGGCCTTCGACGAAGTTGGCGAAGGTGTAGTGATTGTCCAGATTGCCGGCAAACGGCACCTGCGGTTCGCTGGACACAGGCGCCGACGACGTGGAAACCGGCGCGTTCTGCGTCTCCACAGGGCGCGGGCGCGAGCCGATTTCAAGAAAAACGTCGCTGAAACCGGCGAAGTGAGCCAGCAGTTCGCGGATCCGGGCCAGGTACAGCTCGCGGACCTGGTCGACGATGAAGGCATTTGGTGCATACAGCACCAGGCTGTCCACGCGCAGATCGGCCTGCAGCGGCTTCAACCAGGTATGAACGTCTTCCGGCGGGAACTCCGCTTCGAGGCGCTCGAGACTACGGGACCAGGCATCCATCAGCAATAATCGTCCGGTGGCCGGTGCATGGACGCGACAAGGCGCCCAGACACAGGCCGGAAAGGGGGGAAATGGATGGCTCAGACTACCACCGAGCGCCCGCCTTCGGAATGCTTGTCCCCTACTTATTCACAAAAACATCCACAGCTATTGCACAGCCCGGTGAATTCGCGTAGCCCCCAGGGGTTGACGTGAGGGGGGAGACCTCTCTAGAATTTCCGGTTCTTTCCGTCCCATTCATACGAGAGGCCCCCAATGGCCACGAAGCGCACCTACCAGCCCAGCAACCTCAAGCGTAAGCGCGACCACGGCTTCCGTGCCCGTATGAAGACCGCTGACGGCCGCAAGATCCTGTCGCGTCGCCGCGCCAAGGGCCGCAAAGTCCTGAGCGCCTGATTGCCATGCCGCACATCGCGGCAGACGCAATCCCTTCGACAGTGAATACTGCAGACCCGCGCAAGCGATTCCCTCGCTCTGCGCGGGTTCGCACGCGTGCCGAATACTCAACGGTCTTCAACGGCGCCCGCCGTGTGTCCGATCCGCTGATGACCCTGCACTGGCTGCCGGCTGACCGGCCGGCCAGGCTGGGTCTGGCGGTTTCCCGCAAGGTCGATCCGAACGCCGTCGGGCGTAACCGGATCAAGCGCGTCCTGCGCGACATCCTGCGTCAGACACGTACCGACATCCAGCCAGGCGACTTTGTCGTCGTGGCTCGTAGTGCTGCGCGTTCCGCCAGCAACGACGAGATCCGCCAGGCCTTCCTGCGCCTGCTGCGTCGCCTGCGTGCATTGCCCACGCCGGGCGTGGACGGCACAATGCCGCCGCCTGATGGCATCGCAACTCCTTCTTTGACCGAGCCGGCATCGCGTCCCGGCCCCGCCGAGCCTGTCCGCTGATGAACCAGACCCGCGTATTCCTCATTTTTGCCTGGCTGATGGTGGCCGTGCTGCTGTGGATGGAGTGGAGCCGTGAAAAGGCTGCTCCGACCCCGGCACCAACCACCACGTCGGCCCCGGCCGCCGCACAGAGTGTTCCAGGCGCGAACCCCGGCGCCATCCCCAGCGCCCAGGTGCCGGGCGCCCCCGGCCAGGCCGCCGCACAGGCCCAGGCCAGCGCTACCCCGGCCAGCCAGCGCGTGACGGTCACCACCGACGTGCTGCGCCTGGTGCTCGACGGCGGCCGCGTGCTCGACGCCGAGCTGCTGCAGTTCCCGCAGACCAAGGACGAAGGCAGTCCGCCGGTCCGCCTGCTGACCGAAGACCCCGCCCACCCGTACAGCGCGATCAGTGGCTGGGCCAGCGAAGACAAGAACACCCCGGTTCCCGGCGCCGACGGCTTCAAGCTGGTGGGTGACACCACCGACTTCGTGCTGGCCAAGGGCCAGAACGAACTGCAGATCCCGTTCGTGTGGACCGCCGACAACGGCGTGACCATCAAGCGCACCCTGACCGTCTCGCGCAACGAGTACGCCGTGCGCTTCAAGGACGAAGTCAGCAACGCCGGCACCGCGCCGTGGAACGGCTACGTCTACCGCACCCTGGACCGCACCCCGACCATCCTGTCGCGGAGCATGACCAACCCGGATTCCTTCAGCTTCAACGGTGCCACCTGGTACGACAATGACAAGAAGTACCAGCGTCGTGCGTTCAAGGACTACCTGGAAGACGGCACGCTGAACCAGAACATCACCGGCGGCTGGCTGGCGATGCTGCAGCACCACTTCTTCACCGCCTGGATCCCGCAGAAGGACCAGACCGCACACTACGTGCTCTCGCAGGTGGCCGGTCGTGACCTGATCGAAGCGCGTGGCCCGGCCTTCACCGTGGCGCCGGGCCAGTCGACCAGCACCGAAGCCCGCCTGTGGGTCGGCCCGAAGCTGGTCAACCTGATCGCCAAGGAAGATGTGCCGGGCCTGGACCGCGTGGTCGACTACAGCCGCTTCTCGATGATGGCGGTGATCGGCCAGGGCCTGTTCTGGGTGCTCAACCAGGTGCACAAGCTGGTCGGCAACTGGGGCTGGGCGATCGTCGGGCTGGTGGTGCTGCTGAAGCTGGTGCTGTACCCGCTGTCGGCAACCCAGTACAAGAGCGGCGCCAAGATGCGTCGTTTCCAGCCGCGCATCGCGCAGCTGAAGGAACGCTATGGCGATGACCGCCAGAAGTTCCAGACCGCAATGATGGAGCTGTACAAGAAGGAAAAGATCAATCCGATGGGCGGCTGCCTGCCGATCCTCATCCAGATGCCGATCTTCTTCGCCCTGTACTGGGTGCTGGTGGAATCGGTCGAACTGCGCCAGGCGCCCTGGTTCGGCTGGATCCAGGACCTGACCGCACGCGACCCGTACTTCATCCTGCCGGTCATCAACGTGGCAGTGATGTGGTTCACCCAGAAGCTGACCCCGGCACCGGGCATGGACCCGATGCAGCAGAAGATGATGCAGTTCATGCCGCTGGTGTTCGGCGTCATGATGGCCTTCATGCCGTCCGGCCTGGTCCTGTACTGGGTGGTCAACGGCGGCCTGGGCCTGCTGCAGCAGTGGTGGATGACCAAGCGCCATGGCGGCGAGCCGGTCCCGGCCACCACCGCTCCGGCCCCGGTCAAAAGGAAGTAATCCCGACCGCAGGTCACCTGCTTTGTAGAGTCGACTGTTAGTCGACTGGCGGATGAGCAGTCGACCCACAGTCGACTCTACCGCCCCGATCGACGCGAGAAGCCCGCCGCAAGGCGGGCTTTTCGCATGCGGCGGTAGAATCGCCGGCACATCGTCCCTCCCGCCCTCGAGTCCGCCATGCCGCGTGCGTCGTCGTTCCGCCTGTTCCTGCCCTCGCTGTTGTTGACCCTGGTCGTTGCCGGTTGTGGCGACAAGGATGCGAAGGCGCCGGCGACCACCGTCACCCAGGCGAGCGCGCAGGCCGCGGCCGCCGCCGATCCCGCGGCCGCACCGATGCTGGTGGCCCTGCAGAAACAGCTCGACGGTTACCGCCGGATCATCGTGCTGCTGGCAGACGAGGAACAGCAGTCGGCCGCCGACCGCGGCACCTCCACGCGTGTGGGCCAGCAGCTGTTCCACGATGGCCTGGAACAGCGCACGGCGATCGCCGCGCAGTTCGACACCCTGCTGCGCGGCTCCAGCCCGCAGCGCTTCGCCACCCTCGGCACCGTGCTGGACTACATCGAGTCGGCGCCGGAACTGTTCGACGCCGACCGCCTGGCCTTTCGCGAAGTACTGCGTGATCTGCATGAGCGGGTCAGCACCGATTCCTCGCTGCCGGCGGTGAAGCTGCACCAGCGCATCGGCGAGGACCTGGAGGCGCTCGATGAGATCGAGCGCAACTACAACCAGGAACTGACCCGCATCTTCAGCCGCTTCGAGCGCACCCGCGCCATCGCGCTGAAGCGCGAGAAGTGGGAGGACTACATCGCCCACCTGCACAAGGACTACAGCCGCGAAGCGATCCTGCGCGACTACGGCGTGATCGAGCCGTACCCGATGTCGATGAAGGACAGCGACCGCGAGATCTTCGGCCGCGACCTGCCGGCCAAGACCGTGGTGCTGACTTTCGACGACGGTCCGCACAAGGCCTATACCGATGAAGTGGTGGCCATCCTCAAGCGCTATGACGTGCCGGGTGTCTTCTTCGAAGTGGGCCGCAACCTGGGCAAGGTCGAGGCCGACGGCAAGGTCAGCCTCGGCCCGATGGCGAAGATCAGCCGCAACCTGATGGAAGAAGGCTATGCGGTCGGCAACCACAGCCTGACCCACGCCCAACTGTCGCGCACCACCGGTGACGCGCTGCGCCAGCAGGTGCTCGACACCGACACGCTGCTGAAGGATGTCGACAGCAAGCGCGCGCCGCTGTTCCGCTTCCCCTATGGCGCGCGCAACGCCGAAGGCCTGCAGCTGCTCAACGAGGCCGGACTGAAGTCGATCATGTGGAACATCGATTCGATGGACTGGGCCGACCCGGTGCCGGAATCGATCGTGCAGCGCGTGCTGGACCAGGTGAACAAGGAACAGCGCGGCATCATCCTGTTCCACGACATCCACGATCGTGCAGTGAAGGCACTGCCGCAGATCCTCGACCGGCTGATCGCCGATGGCTACCAGTTCGCCGGCTGGAATGGCCGCGACTTCACGGTCGCCCGTGCGCGCAAGGGTGACGCCAGCGCCGCCACCGTCACCACCGGCTACGAGAAGTCGTGGGCGATCGTGGTCGGCATCGACAACTACGGCAAGTGGCCGAAGCTGGAATACGCCAGCCACGACGCGCAGGCGGTGGCCGATACCCTGACCGGGCAGTTCGGCTTCCCGTCCTCGCAGGTGATCGTGCTGAAGAACGAGCAGGCCACCCGAAACAACATCCTGGCCGCCTTCCACGACCGCCTGGCCGATGACCGCACTGGCAGGAACGACCGCGTGTTCGTGTTCTTCGCCGGCCACGGCGCGACCCGCCAGCTCGCCTCAGGGCGCGACCTCGGCTACATCATCCCGGTTGATTCGGACCCGAAGGAATTCGCTACCGATGCCATCGCGATGACCGATATCCAGAACATCGCCGAGAGCATGCAGGCCAAGCACGTGATGTTCGTGATGGATGCCTGCTACAGCGGCCTGGGCCTGACCCGTGGTGGCCCGTCGTCGTCGTCGTTCCTGCGCGAGAATGCCCGCCGCAGCGCGCGGCAGATGCTGACCGCCGGCGGCGCCGACCAGCAGGTGGCCGACGCCGGCCCGAACGGTCACTCGGTGTTTACCTGGGTGCTGCTGCAGGCGCTGGCCGGCAAGGGTGACCTCAACGGCGACGGCCTGATCACCGGTACTGAACTGGCCGCCTACGTGGCGCCGGCCGTCTCGGCCGTTTCGCACCAGACGCCGGCCTTCGGCAGCCTGCCCGGTTCGCAGGGCGGCGAGTTCGTGTTCCAGGTGCCGGACAGCCAGGAATTCCTCAACGCCGATACTCGCCAGCTGACCGCCGATGCAATCGCACTGAACAACAAGGTGGATGCCGCCAGCGAGGCCAAGGGCAGCCAGGCGCCGGTGACGGTGGCTGACCTGCAGGGCGGCAAGGCCAAGCTGGTAGTGCCCTCCGCCGGCCCGGCGTCCGACCGCCAGCGCGCGCAGCAGGCCAACGACCGTGGCCTGCAGCTGTACCGCGAGAAGCAGTACGACGAGGCAGTCGCGCAGTTCACCGAAGCACTGAAGCTGCGTCCGGACTTCGCCCAGGCCGCCAACAACCTCGGCTTCGTCTACTACCGCCAGCAGCGCTATGCCGAAGCGGCGCGCTGGCTGGAGAACACGCTGAAGATCGATCCATCGCGTGCCGTGGCCTATCTCAACCTGGGTGATGCCTACTTCAACGCCGGCGACAAGGCCAAGGCGAAGCAGGCCTACACCACCTACCTGGCGCTGCAACCGCAGGGCAGCGGTGCCGCGCAGGCACGCACGCAGCTGGAGAAGCTCTGAGCCATGAACGACGCGATCCGCACCGACACCATTGTGGCCATCGCCAGTGCCCCCGGCGCGGGCGGTGTCGGCCTGGTGCGCCTGTCCGGTCCGCGCGCAGCGGCCATCGCCAACGCGTTGGGTGCGCCTGCACTGCGCCCGCGCCATGCGCACTATGCGCGCCTGCGTGATGCCGACGGCGAGGTCATCGACGATGGCATCGTGCTGTGGTTCCCGGCACCGAACAGCTTCACCGGCGAAGAGGTGGTGGAACTGCAGGGCCATGGCAGCCCGGTGCTGCTGCAGCAGCTGGTCGCGCGCTGCATCGCGCTCGGTGCGCGCCAGGCGCGGCCGGGTGAGTTCAGCGAACGCGCGTTCCTCAACGGCAAGCTCGATCTGGCCCAGGCTGAGGCCATCGCTGACCTGATCGCCGCCGGCGACAACCGTGCCGCACGCGCTGCACGACGCTCGCTGGATGGCGTGTTCTCGCGCCGCATCGAGGCCGTGGTCGAGCAGCTGGTCATGCTGCGCATCCACGTGGAAGCGGCCATCGACTTCGCCGACGAACCGCTGGATACGCTCGGTGGCGCACAGGTGCGGCGCGGGCTGGAACAGGCGCGCAGCGACCTGGCCCTGCTGCGCCGCGATGCCGAACGCGGTCGCCGCCTGCGCGATGGCCTGCACGCGGTGCTGATCGGTCCGCCCAATGCCGGAAAGAGCTCATTGCTCAATGCGCTGGCCGGCAGTGAACGCGCCATCGTCACCGACATCGCCGGCACCACCCGCGACACGCTTCGCGAGACCATCCGCCTGGACGGGCTGGAACTGACCCTGGTCGATACCGCTGGCCTGCGCGACGGCGGCGACGCCATCGAACGCGAAGGCATGCGCCGCGCACATGTGGAAATCGAGCGCACCGACCTGGCGCTGATCGTGCTGGATGCGCGCGATCCGGCGACCGGCGAAGCGGCGCTGGGCGAGGCCGTGGCAGCGGTGCCGCACAAGGTCTACATCCACAACAAGTCGGACCTGCTGGATGCGCTGCCGATGCTGGACGACCCGGACCGTGTGTTCGTCTCGGCTGCGACCGGTGCCGGCCTGGAGGATCTGCACGCGCGCCTGCGTTTGATCGCTTCGGCCGGGGCAGGGGAGCAGGCGGATGGCGAGTTCTCCGCGCGCACGCGGCATGTGGATGCAATCGAGCGTGCGCAGGAGCACGCGCAGCGCGCCGATGGCGAGCTGGCGCAGGAGCACCTGGAACTGGCCGCCGAAGAGCTGCGGCTGGCGCATGACGCGCTGGGCGAGATCACCGGGCAGATGAGTGCGGATGATCTGCTGGGAAGGATCTTCTCCAGTTTCTGCATCGGCAAGTAACTGTAGAGCCGAGCCCATGCTCGGCTGCTCTACCCGTCAGCCGAGCATGGGCTCGGCTCTACAGGTGCGGGCTTCCCCCACCTGTCACATTGCCGCCGCATACTGACGCCCATCACATACCGCTTGGGGAAGTCGCAGTGAAGTCGTGGGGTTGTGCGTTGCTGTTGTCGCTGGCCGTGGCACCATCGGTGGCCATGAGTGCTGAATCCTCCACCCCGGCCGCGCACAAGGTGTCGGTCTATGGCCATCGCGGGGCGAGCGCGTTGCTGCCCGAGCACACCCTGGCCGCCTATGCGCAGGCGATCGCCGATGGCGCCGACTACATCGAGCCGGACCTGGTGATGACCAGGGACGGAATGATGGTGGCCCGCCACGAGAACGAGATCAGCGGCACCACTGATGTGGCCTCGCATCCGGAGTTCGCCAGCCGCCGCACCAGCAAGGTCATCGACGGCCAGAAGGTCGATGGCTGGTTCACCGAAGACTTCACCCTGGCCGAGCTGAAGACCCTGTATGCGCGCGAGCGCTTGCCGGAGCTGCGCAGCACCGCCTACGACGGTCAGTTCCGCATCGCCAGCCTGGACGAGATCCTGGCCTTCCTGGTGCAGCAGGCCGGGCGTGCCAACCGTGGCATCGGCCTGGTGCCGGAGATCAAGCACCCGACCTACTTCCAGTCGATCGGCTTGCCGATGGAAGACAAGCTCCTGACCGCGCTGCGTGGCAATGCCTATACCAACGTCGGCCCGGTCACCATCCAGTCGTTCGAGACCGCCAACCTGCGCTACCTGCGCGGCAAGATCCCGCGCGGCAGCAACATCCGCCTGCTGCAACTGCTGTGGAAGGGCGGCACCCAGCCGGCCGACATCGCCAAGGCCGGTGGCACGCTGACCTACGCGCAGATGATGACCCCGGCCGGACTGAAGGACATCGCCAGCTACGCCGACGGCATCGGCCCGGAACTGCGCTCGATCATTCCGCTGGATGCCAAGGGCGCGCTGAGCACGCCGACCACGCTGGTACAGGACGCACATGCAGTGGGGCTGATGGTGATTCCGTACACCTTCCGTCCGGAGAACCACTTCCAGGCCAGCAACCTGCGCAAGGGCGCCGACACCGCGCGCAATCCCGAAGGTTCGATTGCCGAGATGCACGCCTATCTGGCGACCGGCATCGATGCGTTCTTCACCGATGATCCGGCGCTGGGCCGGCAGGCGGTGGATGGCATGGGCGCGGCGGGGAACTGATTCTCCCGGTAGTGCCGGCCGCTGGCCGGCAACCTCATGAACCTTCGGTGGGAATTCCCGGGTTGCCGGCCAGCGGCCGGCACTACCCCACCTCTCAACCGCGCGGTTCGTCCGGCCGGCGGAACGGAATCACCACGTAGTCCTGGCCCTCGCGCGGCTGCCACAGCACCGGCACGCGCTGTGGCGACGGCGGCTCCAGCTCGTCGTCGGCCAGCGGTTCTGCCTCGTCTTCTTCGTCTTCCCAGCTGTAGCGCGGGCGCGGCGGCAGCGGGTCGGCGTTGCGGAACAGCAGCGCGGCGATGATGCCGGCGAAGGCGCCGCCCATGTGCGACTGCCAGGACACGCCATCGGCGTGTGGCAGGATGGTCATCAGCATGCCGCCGTAGAACAGCATGCCGATCAGGCCGGTGGCGATGGCGGTGCGGTCGCGGCGCAGCAGGCCCAGGCTGGCCAGCAGGAACATCAGGCCATGGGTGACGCCGCTGGCGCCCAGGTGCACGCTGCCCGGATTGCCCAGCATCCACGCGCCGATGCCCGAGCCCAGCCACAGCAGGGGCAGGGCGCGTACGGTGGCTTTCGGGTAGACACTGCCAGCCAGCGTGCCCAGGATCAGGATCGCGATGCTGTTGGCGGCGATGTGCTCGACCGAGGCATGCAGCATCGGCCCACCGATCAGGCCAAGCAGGCCCTTGGCTTCCAGCGGTGCGACCGCCCAGGGCCGCCAGTCGAAGGTGCCCTGCAGGGCGAACACGGCCACCAGCACCAGCACAGCGGCAAGGCTGAGATTGAACGCCCGCAGGATGCGCGAGCGGTCATCGCGAGGGGCCGGCACGTCGCCGGCGGGCAGGGGCGCGTTGTTGTCCATACCTCAGCAATGGCGGTGACTGGCGCGAAACCAAGGCCACCGCTGCGGGAGAGTGGGTGCGGCCGGCGGGACAATCCCGCCGGCCGGCCATGATCAGGCGTGGCCGGAGCCTTCCTTCGGCGGGTACTTCAGGCTCAGTACCACGGTGGCGGCGATGATGACCGCGACCACGCCCAGCGACACCGGGGTCGGGATCTTGAACAGGTCGATGATCATCATCTTGATGCCGATGAAGCCCAGCACCAGCGCCAGGCCATACGGCAGCAGGTGGAAGCGGTCGGCCATGCCGGCCAGCAGGAAGAACATCGCGCGCAGGCCCAGCACCGCGAACACGTTGGAGGTGAGCACGATGAACGGGTCGGTGGTGATCGCGAAGATCGCCGGGATGCTGTCCACCGCGAAGATCACGTCGGTGACCGCGATCAGGATCAGCACCGCGAACAGCGGGGTGAACCAGCGCACGCCGTCGCGCTTCACGCTCAGCGCGTTGCCGGCGTAGTCGGGCAGCAGGCGCAGGTGCTTGCGCATCCAGCGCAGGGCCGGGTTGGTCTCCAGGTCCGGCTCCTGGCCGGCGGCAAACCACATTTTCCAACCGGTGAAGAGCAGGAAAGCACCGAATACGTAGAGCAGCCAATGGAACTGGCTGATCAGCACGCTGCCGGCGAAGATCATGATCGTACGCAGCACGATCGCACCCAGGATGCCGATGATCAGCACCTTCTGGCGCTGCTCATCCGGCACCGCGAAGTAGCTCATGATCATCAGGAACACGAAGATGTTGTCGACCGCCAGCGCCTTCTCGACCAGGTAGCCGGTCAGGAATTCGAGGCCGACCTTGTTCGCTACCACCTGGCCGGCGGTCTCATTCAGGTAGTACCAGAGGCCGGCATTGAACAGCAGGGCCAGCGCGACCCAGCCGATGGACCACCACAGGGCCTCCTTGAAGGTGACCTTGTGCGGTCCACCATGGCGCATCAACACGAGGTCGACCAGCAGGGCGATGACCACCACCGCTGCGAAGCCGCCCCACAACCACACGTTACCGATCGTCTGCATTGGGAATGTCCGTTGGAAAGATGAATGCCAGGCCGGACGGCGAGGATCTGCAACGGAGGATCGGGAGGGGGATCCAGGGACAGAGCTTCGCCAGTACGGCGAAGGTCTCGCTCGCAGTTCCAGTCGGCTGGAACTGCCGTTGCACCGGAGCCTGCGGGCTCGAAATGACGGCGACAACGTCTGGGAGCTACTCCCCTTCTGCTGCCGATTCTGCGGCCTGGCCGGGCCGCCGTCAAATGCCGCGCCGGGCCCTGGATTTCCGGCCCCCGGTGCCCCCCGGCTACAATGACCGGATGAATACCCCCCTTCCGATTGTCCGCCTCAAGAATGCGTGGCGTTCCAGCCACCCGTGGATCTTCCAGAAACTGGTCGAGAAGCCGACCGTCCGGCCCAAGCCCGGTTCCATCGTCGACGTGGTCGGCATCGATGGCGAGTTCATTGGCCGCGGGTTCTACAACGGGCACTCGCGCATTGCCGTGCGCATCCTTGAGACCGACCAGAACGTGCCGGTCGATGCCGGCTGGTTCTCGCGCAAGATCGCCCAGGCGGTGTCGCTGCGCCGTGAGGTGCTGAAGCTCGACGCGGTCTCCGACGCCTGGCGCGTGGTGCACAGCGAAGGCGACGGCCTGTCCGGCCTGGTGGTGGATCGCTACGGCGACCTGGTGGTGGTCGAGTTCTTCGCCGCCGGCATGTTCCGCCACCGCGAATGGATCTACGACGCCCTGCGCGAGCAGTTCCCCGGCTGCCGCTTCCACAGCTTCGCCGACGAACACGTGCAGAAGCAGGAGAGCTTCGACTTCCACGGCAACACCACCACCGAAGCGGCGGTGATCACCGAGTACGGCATCAAGTTCCGCGCCGACCCGGCCGGTGCACACAAGACCGGCTTCTTCGCCGACCAGCGCGAGAACCGCGAGTGGCTGAGCCAGCAGGTGGAAGGCAAGAGCGTTCTGGACCTGTGCTGCAACACCGGTGGCTTCGCCGTGTACGCAGCAGCGCGTGGTGCCTCGGAAGTGGTCGGCATCGACATCGATGAGGACGTCATCCAGATCGCCAAGGGCAATTCGCGCCTGAACAACGTGCGCCCGAAGTTCATCCAGTCCGATATCTTCCCGTGGCTGCGCGACGCCGCCAACCGCGGTGAGCAGTACGACGTGGTGATCCTGGACCCGGCGAAGATGACCCGCGACCGCGACCAGGTCATCACCGCACTGAAGAAGTACCTGGACATGAACAAGCTGGCGCTTGGCGTGGTGAAGCCGGGCGGCCTGTTCGCCACGTTTTCCTGCACCGGCCTGGTGGCCGAGGACCAGTTCCTCGACATGCTGCGCCGCGCGGCCTATTTCTCCGGCCGCACGATCCAGATCCTGAAGGTCGCCGGCGCCGGCCCGGACCATCCGTTCATGGCCCACGTGCAGGAATCGCGTTACCTCAAGGCCGTGTTCTGCCGCGTGGTGGATTGACCGCGTGACTGCCGATCTCTGTAGAGCCGAGCCCACGCTCGGCTGATCTGTCTGGCAGCCGAGCCCATGCCCGGCGCTACAAAACGGCGGGCCACAGCGCTATGGTCGGGCTCTTCCCAACACCGGTGAGAGCCCATGCCATCGTTGCGCCACCTGTCCTTCGTGCTTGCCGTGGCGCTGTGCGCGCCACTGTCCGCCCACGCCATCGAGTTCAGCACGCAGGAGCTGGCCCGCGCCAAGGCCCTGCAGCAGCGCCTGGTCACGCTCGACAGCCATCTGGATACGCCGGCCAATTTCGGCCGCACCGGCTTCGACATCGAACAGCGCCACGACCGCAACGCACTCTCGCAGGTGGACTACCCGCGCATGGTCGAAGGCGCGCTGGACGGCGGGTTCTGGGCGATCTACACCGACCAGGGCGACCGCAGCCCCGCCGCTCACCTGGCCGAACGTGACCACGGGTTGCAGCGGTTGCTGGAAATACGCGAGATGCTGGCCGCCAACCCCGAGCGGTTCGCGCTGGCACTGACCGCCGATGACGCGGCGCGGATCAAGGCGGCCGGCAAGCGTGTGGTCTACATCAGCATGGAAAACGCCAGCCCGCTGGTGGCCGATCCCAGCCTGCTCTCGTTCTACCACCGCGCCGGCCTGCGCCTGCTCAGCACCGTGCACTTTGCCAACAACGAGTTCGCCGATTCGGCCACCGATCCCAAGGGTGCCGAATGGAAAGGACTTAGCCCGGCCGGCAAGGAGCTGGTGCGGCAGGCGGTGAAGCTGGGCATCGTGATCGACCAGTCACATGCATCGGATGCGGTGTTCGACGATCTGCTGGCAATGATGCCGGTACCATTCGTGCTGTCGCACAGCTCGGCCAAGGCGGTCTACGACCACCCGCGCAATCTCGACGACGCGCGCCTGCGCAAGCTGGCCAAAGCCGGCGGCGTGATCCAGGTGAACGCCTATGGCGGCTACCTGATCGACACCGCGAAGACGCCCGAGCGCAAACAGGCCGAGGAAGCGCTGAGCAAGCAGCTGGGCGGCTGGGAAGGCATGGGCATCGAACAAGGCGTTGCCCTGCTGAAGGCCGAACAGGCACTGGACCACGAGCACCCGGTGCGGCACGCCAGCCTGGACGACTTCTTCGCCCACTTCGACCACATCCTCACGGTGGTCGGCCCTGAGCACGCGGGCATCGGCCTGGACTGGGATGGTGGTGGCGGACTGAGTGACCTGCCCGATGTCAGCCAGCTGCCGAAGATCACCGCGTGGCTGCTGCGCAAGGGCTATACCGAGAAGCAGATCGCCGGCATCTGGGGCGGCAACCTGCTGCGGGTGATGCGCCAGGCGCAGGACTACGCCGCAAAGCAGGGCGGTTGAAACGCCCTGCGGTGGTGCCGGCCAGCGGCCGGCACTACCGGTGATCGGTCTATTTCGCGATCAGCGCATGGCGTCGGCTGTACAGCAGGTACAGCACCAGGCCGGCCACGTTCCACAACAGGAAGTACAGCTGGGTGGTGTGCGGCAGGCTGATGAACAGGTAGATGCAACCCAGCGCGGCCAGCGGGCCAACCACGAAGGCCAGCGGCGTGCGGAACGTGCGCGCGCGGTCCGGCTCGCGCAGCCGCAGCACCACCAGGCAGATGCCTACCGCAGTGAACGCGGCCAGGGTACCGGCGTTGGCCAGTGCGGCAATCTCGTCCAGGCGCGCCACGCCGGCCAGCGCGGAAACCACGACCGCAGTGAACAGCGTGGTTGCCACCGGCGTGCCGGTACGTGCGTTCACCTTGGACAGGCGACGCGGCAGCAGGCCGTCGCGGCTCATCACGAAGAAGATGCGGCTCTGGCCGTACAGGAAGGCCAGCAGCACGGTCGGCAGGGCGATGATCGCGATCACGCCGATCACCATCGCCGCGGTCGGATGGCCCAGCTGGCGCATGATCAGCGCCAGCGGCTCGGCGCTGTGGCCGAACACCGCGTAGCTCATCGCACCCACGGCGGCCAGCGCCACCAGCACGTAGACGATGGTGCAGCCGATCATCGAACCGATGATGCCGATCGACAGGTCGCGGCCCGGGTTCTTGGTTTCCTCGGCGGCGGTGGAGATCGCATCGAAGCCGTAGAAGGCGAAGAAGATGATCGCCGCTGCCGCCATCACGCCGTGCTCGACGCCGTCGGGGCCCATCGACTTGGCGAAGCCGTACGGCATGAACGGCTGCAGGTTGGCGCTGTCGAACGCGGGCAGGGCCACGGCCACGAAGATGGCCAGCGCGATCAGCTTGAACACCACCAGGATGGCGTTGAGTGTGGCGCTTTCCTTGGTGCCGGCCATCAGCATGCCGGCCACCAGCCAGGTGATGATGATCGCCGGCAGGTTGATCATGCCGCCTTCCACGTGCGGGCCGGCCGCCAGCCAGGCCGGCAGGTGCACGTTCCAGCCGAACTGGGTGTGGACCCATTCGAGGAAGCCGACGAAGTAGCCGGACCAGCCCACCGCCACCGTACTCACCACCAGCGAGTACTCCAGGATCAGGCTCCAGCCCACCACCCAGGCGAACACCTCGCCCAGCGCACTGTAGCTGTAGGTGTAGGCACTGCCGGCGGCGGGCATCATCGTCGACAGCTCGGCGTAGGACAGCGCCGCGCAGGCACAGACCGCACCGGCGATGGCGAAGGAGATCAGCACGGCCGGGCCAGCCAGGTTGGCACCGACGCCGATCAGCGTGTAGATGCCGGTACCGACGATGGCGCCGATGCCCAGCGCGATCAGGTGCGGCCAGCTGAGCGTCGGGATCAGGCGCCTGCCGGCTTCGTGGACGGTGACGGAATCTAGGGACTTGCGCCGGAACAGGGACATGCAGGCCTCGGAAGGGGTGACTTAGAACGACAAGTTCCCGAGTGTGACCGAACGCAGCGCAGCATTACCACTGACGGGGGTCATGATTGCCGGCGCGCGCGCTGCACCGCGACCAGACTGCCGGAATCGGCATAAAGCAGGCCGGGGCGCCAGAGGCGGTGCCGGCGAACAGCAGGGCCAGGCCGAGCAGCGGCAGCCGCCCGTTCATCCGTTCAACCCCAGCCGGATGCCGAACCCCACCAGGAACAGGCCGGCCACGCGGCGCAGCGCATCGCTGATCCGCGGGTGCTGGATCAACCGGCGGCGGGCCAGGTTGCCCACGCCGATCAGCATCGAGCAGTAGGCGATGCTGACCACCAGGATGATGCCGGCCAGGGCCGCGAAGGTCGCGATGCCCTGGTGCGCCTTCGGATCGATGAACAGCGGCAGGAAGGCCATGTAGAACAGGATCGCCTTCGGGTTGAGCAGGCTGA
This sequence comes from Stenotrophomonas sp. CASM101, assembly GCF_049384845.1. Taxonomy (NCBI): domain Bacteria; kingdom Pseudomonadati; phylum Pseudomonadota; class Gammaproteobacteria; order Lysobacterales; family Lysobacteraceae; genus Stenotrophomonas; species Stenotrophomonas sp. CASM101. Next base: position 227,503 of record NZ_JBMRFR010000005.1, read on the forward strand.
CCAGGATCGCCTGCTGGAAGTAGCGGCCCGGCTGCATGCGGATCGGACCAGCATCACCGCCCTCGTGCTTGGGCGTGCGCAGCAGGCTGATGCCCACCCACACCAGGTAGGCCGCACCCAGGTACTGCACGGCGTGGAACACCAGCGGGTTGGCCTTGAGCAGTGCGGCCACGCCGGCCAGCGCCAGCCACATCAGGATCTGGTCGCCGACCAGCAGGCCGGCCAATGCGGTGTAGCCGCCACGCACGCCGCCACGGCCGGTGGCGGTCAGCAGGGTGAAGGTGCCGGGGCCGGGCAGGGCGAGAAACACCAGCACGGCGACCAGAAACGTCCACAGGTCCTGGATGCCCATCCACGGCATGGCGGTGTTCTCTCTTACGCGGGGCCGCCATTGTCGGCCAGCACCACGGCGGAGGACAGGGGGCCGGTGGGGCCAACCGGCATGCCAGACAGCAGCGGTTGCAGGTGCTGGCGCAGCTGCGCGTGCAGCTGCCGCACCGCGGGTGAGAACTGCTTGCGGTGCGGGCACACCAGCTGCAACGGGATGTCGCTGCCGACACCACCCAGCAGCAGCTGCAGGCGCCCGGCCAGCACGTCCTCGCGCAGGTCCAGCCAGGACTTGTAGGTGATGCCTTCGCCGGCCACGGCCCAGCGCCTTACAACATCGGCGTCGTCGCAGACCAGGGGGCCGCGCACGGCAACCACGGTACGACGCCCATCGACGTCGAAAGACCAGCGATCGTAGGCACGACCGCTGAGCTGGTAGACCAGGCAATCGTGCTCACGCAGTTCGTCCAGGCGCACCGGCGTGCCCCGTCGCTGCAGGTAATCGGGCGAGGTCGCCAGTACGCGCCGATTGCCTTGCAGCAGGGGCAGGGCGACGTAGTTGGCGTCGTCGAAGTGGCCGATGCGGATGGCCACGTCGACCGGGTCGCGGAACACATCGGCCACTTCATCGGACAGGCGCAGGTGCAGGCGCAGCCGGGGATGGGCCGCGCGGAACGCGCTCAGCCAGGGCAGCAGCAGGTTGCGGCCCAAGTCCGACGGCGCCGACAGCTGCAGGGTGCCGTGCAGTTCGGCGTCCTCGGCCTGCACGCGCGCCTGGCCCTCGCGCAGGGTGGCCAGCACGTCCTGTGCGTAGGGCAGGTACAGCGCGCCCTCGCCGGTCAGGCGCAGGCTGCGGGTGGTGCGCACGAACAGGCGCAGGTCCAGCTCGCGTTCCAGCCGCGCCACCGCCGCGGCGACCTGCCCCGGCAGCAGGTCGGCCTCGCGGGCCGCTTGCGAAAAGCTGCCCAGCGCAGCAGTGCGGACGAACAGCTGCAGATCGTCGAAACGGATCATCTTCATCGCCAGAGTGAAAGTGCTGCCCGATTCTGCGCCTTTCCGAGGGACCGCGCGCGGCGCAACCTGTCGCCTCCTCCCCCACTGGACCGCTGCCATGCGCGCCATTGCCTACACCCAAGCCGGCCTGCCGATCGATGATCCCCAGGCCCTGATCGACCTCGAACTGGAGTTGCCGCAGCCCGGCCCGCGCGACCTGCGCGTGGCGGTGCGCGCAGTGGCGGTGAACCCCGTCGACACCAAGGTCCGCCGAGGCGTGGCCACCGACGGCCCGCGCGTGCTGGGCTGGGATGCGGTCGGCATCGTCGATGCGGTGGGCAGCGAGGTGACCCTGTTCCAGCCCGGCGATGCGGTCTACTACGCTGGCGTCATCGATCGCCCGGGCAGCAATGCCCAGTACCAGTTGGTGGACGAACGCAGCGTCGGCCGCAAGCCGGCCAGCCTCGATGACGCCGCTGCCGCCGCACTGCCGCTGACCGCGATCACCGCCTGGGAGCTGCTGTTCGACCGCCTGCGCATTCCCGAGGACGGGGGCGAAGGCCAGACCCTGCTGGTGATCGGCGCTGCCGGTGGTGTCGGCTCGATCCTGGTGCAGTTGGCGCGGAAGCTCACCAGGCTGACCGTGATCGGCACCGCCTCGCGCCCGGAGACCCAGGACTGGGTGTATGCGATGGGCGCCCACCATGTGATCGACCACCGCCTGCCACTGGCCGAGGGCCTGGCGCGGCTGGGCATCAGCGAGGTGCAGCACGTGGCCAGCCTGACCCATTCCGACCAGCACTACGCGCAGATCGTGGAGCTGCTGGCGCCGCAAGGGCAGTTCGGCCTGATCGATGACCCGGGCCAGGTGGATGTGATGGCGCTCAAGCGCAAGGCGTTGTCACTGCACTGGGAATCGATGTTCACCCGCCCGCTGTACCGGACGGCGGACATGCAGCGCCAGCACGACCTGTTGAACCGGGTGGCCGAGCTGATCGATGCCGGCGTGCTGCAGACCACGCTGGGCGAGCACTTCGGGCGCATCGACGCGGCCAACCTGCGCCGTGCCCATGCGCTGCTGGAGAGCCATCGCGCCAAGGGCAAGATCGTGCTGGAAGGCTGGTAAGGCTCCTGTAGAGCCGAGCCCACGCTCGGCTGCCGTTCGCGCGTGGGCGTCAGCCGAGCATAGGCTCGGCTCTACGGAGCTTCATCCACACATGGCGTGGATCAGCCGTGTCGACCGGGGTCGACACCTACCAACAGCTGCGGGAGCCACCGCTCACGCCACGCCGTTGTCGACGTGTTCGGCGAAACCGGGCTGCTCTCGCAGGCGCTCGAACCATGCGACGAGGTGGGGCAGCGCGGGCTTGCTGCCCGGCGTGCTGCGCCAGCGTTGGGTCGACAGCCCCAGCACGATATCTGCAAGGGTGAAGGTGCTGCCCGCCACATAGGCATCGGTGGCGGCCAGCTGGGCTTCAAGCACACCCATCAGCCGGTTCCACTGCGCCAGGCTGGCCTCGGCGCGGGCATCGTCCGGATAGTCCGGATGCTGGCGCACGCGCGCCATGAACACGTGGCGCCAGGCACTGTTGAGATCGCTGGCCTGCCAGTCCATCCACTGCTCCACCCGCGCACGGGCCTGCGCCGCACGTGGCAGCAGATCCTCGCGTCCGGCGCGCGCGGCAAGGTAGCGGCAGATGCTGTTGGATTCCCACAGTACGAAGTCGCCATCGCGCAGCACCGGCACCTGCCGGTTGGGGTTCAGCGTGGCCAGCAGGTCCGGCGGGGGGGCCGGCTCGTGATGCAGGGGCAGATCCAGCCCCGCGCACAGCCACAGTACCTTGCGCACGTTGATGGACGTGGGCTTTCCGTATAGAGCGGGCATGGTCCTGACGCAGCAGCTGAGACTCGGCCAGCCTACACTTGCCCCATGCAAACCGAATACCTGCTCATTGCCGGCCTTCTATTGGCCGTGCTCATCCTGCAACTGGTCGCCCTGCTGCGCCGTCCGCCGCATGACCGCCTGGAACAGGCCGTGCGCGAGGAGGCCCGCGCCGGGCGCAGCGAACTGCGCGAACAGCTCGATGGCTTCGCCCGCGCGCTGACCGATCTGTCCACCCGCACCGACCAGCGCCTGGACCTGCTGCGCGAAGCGCTGGGCGAAGATGCCCGCAAAGCCCGCGCTGAAGTGGCCGACAGCCAGCAGCGCGGCGCAGCGTTGATGGGGCAGCGGCTGCAGGAACTGCGCGGCCAGCTGGAGACCTTCGGCCAGCAGCAGGAGGCACGCATCCATGCGTTTGGCCAGCAGCTGCAGGAGCTCACTGCGCGTACCGATACCCAGCTCGGGGCGCTGCGCCAGACCCTGGTGGACGATGCACGCAAGGGCCGCGAGGAGGGCGCGCAGTCGCAGCAGCGCCTGACCGACAGTCTGGGCCTGCGCCTGCAGGAACTGACCCAGCGCAACGAGCAGCGCATCGCCGAGATGCGTGCCACGCTGGAGGAACAGCTGCGCGCGCTGCAGAACGACAACGCCCAGAAGCTGGAGCAGATGCGCCACACCGTGGACGAGAAGCTGCAGTCGACGCTGGAAACGCGGCTGGGCAACTCCTTCAAGCTGGTCTCCGAGCGCCTGGAACAGGTGCAGCGTGGCCTCGGCGAGATGCAGCAGCTGGCCACCGGCGTGGGCGACCTCAAGCGCGTGCTGACCAACGTCAAGAACCGCGGCAGCTGGGGCGAAGTGCAGCTGGAGAACATCCTCGAGCAGACACTCACCCAGGAGCAGTACGCGCGTGCGGTGAGGGTGCGCCCGGATAGTGGCGAGATGGTCGATATCGCCGTGCGCCTGCCGGGCCGCAGCAGCGACGACACGCCAGTGTGGCTGCCGATCGACTCCAAGTTCCCGCGCGAGGATTACGAGCGCCTGCTGGACGCACAGGAACAGGGCGATGCCGAGGGCGTGCGCCTGCAGGGCATCCAGCTGGAGCGCGCGGTGCGCGTGCAGGCCAAGTCGATCTGCGACAAGTACATCGTGCCACCGCACACCACGGACTTCGCGGTGATGTTCCTGCCCACCGAAGGCCTGTATGCCGAGGTGATCCGGCGCCCGGGCCTGGTCGACCTGCTGCAGCGCGAGCACCGTGTGGTGGTGGCCGGACCGACCACGGTCACCGCGTTGCTCAACAGCCTGCAGATGGGCTTCCGCACCCTGGCCATTGAAAAGCGATCCAGCGAAGTGTGGGGCCTGCTGGGTGCGGTCAAGAGCGAGTTCGGGAAGTTCGCCGGCATCCTGGAAAAGGCCGAGAAGCAGATCACTACCGTTGGCCGCAGCATCGGGGAGGCCAGCCGCAAGACCCGTACCATCGAACGCCGCCTGCGTGGCGTGGAGTCGCTGGCGTCCGAACAGGCGCAGTCGCTGCTCGGCGACCTGGCCGAGGGTGATGCGGTGGCCGAGGAGGAAGGCAGTGACGGCGAGGGCGACGAGGCCTGAGCCACACTGACACGCCGCCTGCATCGCCGATGGGTATGCTGGCGGCCTGTCCGCTTCGACCAGGTACCGCCATGCGCCTGCCCCGCTTCACCAGCCTTGTCCTGACCGCGCTGCTCGCCGCCTGCAGCAGCACGCCAACGACCGTGGACACGACCACGCAGGCCGCCTCCAGCACCCCCGAAGCGGACGAGGCGTACCGCGAAGCGCGCGACGTGGACTGCCAGGCCGCCGGTGGCACCCTGCAGCGGCTCGGCCGGCTGCAGCGCGAGCAGTGCGTGATTCCCTATGCCGACGCCGGCAAGGCCTGCAGCCGCAAGAGCGACTGCAGCGGCCAGTGCCTGGCCACGGGCGACGTGGCCGCCGGCAGTGCCGTCACCGGTACCTGCCAGCGCGACGTGCGCCAGAACTTCGGTTGCCGCCAGCGCATTGATGACGGCAAGGCGCAGGGCACGATCTGCGTGGATTGAATCCTGCCTGTAGAGCCGAGCCCACGCTCGGCTGATGCCACAGCAGCCGAGCGTAGGCTCGGCTCTACAACCGCGCGCACAGCGCTATGCTGGTGGGCCATTTCCCGTTGTTGCCGGAGCCCCACGTGAGCACCCCGATCCAGGACATTTCCCTCACCACCATCGACGGCCAGCCGTCCTCGCTTGCCGACTACCAGGGCAAGGTGCTGCTGCTGGTCAACGTCGCCTCCAAGTGCGGCCTCACTCCGCAGTACGAAGGCCTGCAGGCGCTGTATGCGGAAAAGCACGCGCAGGGCCTGGAAGTGCTGGGCTTCCCCGCCAACAACTTCCTCGGCCAGGAGCCGGGCAGCGAGGCGGAGATCCAGCAGTTCTGCCAGCTCACCTACGACGTCAGTTTCCCGATGTTCTCCAAGATCAGCGTGGCCGGTGACGACACCCACCCGCTGTACCAGCAGCTGACCGCCGCCCAGCCGCAGTCGATCGGCGAAGGCCCGCTGCGTGAGCGCCTGGCGAGCAAGGAGATTCCGATCCACGCAGCACCGGCGGTGCTGTGGAACTTCGAGAAGTTCCTGGTTGGCCGCGACGGCAAGGTCATCGCGCGCTTCGCCCCGGACGTGGCTGCCGATGACGCGCGCCTGCGCGACGCCATCGAGGCCGCGCTGGCGGCTTGAGGAAAGCGTGCCAACCGAGGTTGGCATCTGCCGGAAAGAAAAACCCCGCCGAAGCGGGGTTTTTCATGCGCTGCAGGCTGGACTCAGTGCGTCCACTGCGGCATCGGCATCGCATCGACCGGGATCGGCGAATTGGCATCGTCGTGGCCACGGTCGCGCTTGCTGCGCAGATCGTTCTCGATCTGGTAGTTGCGGCGCTGCATCCACGCATCGCGGACCAGCGAGTACTCGTCCACGGCGGTGTCACGCAGGTCGTCGACCGCCAGCAGCTGCGCGCGGGTATCCACCAGCTGCAGGCCCTGCAGGCCGATGCGGACCTTGTCCTCCTCGATGCGGCGGATCGGCGACAGCGGAATGTCACCGGCCAGGCCGAATACATCGCGTACGGTGCGCGGGCCGAAGAACGGCAGTTCCACGTAGCGCGAACGCCGCCAGCCCCACGCACCCAGGGTCTGGCCGAAGTCTTCATTGCGGCGCGGCACCATCGCCTTGCTGGCCGGATCGAACAGGCCACCGATGCCCAGCGTGCTGTTCATCAGAAAGCGGCCGAGGCTGTCCCAGGCATCGGCACCGCGGCCCTGCAGCAGCTGGTTGGTGATGGTCACCGGTGCCCGCAGGTTGCTGAAGAAGTTGCTGACGCCGGTGCGGGCGAAGCGCGGCACTACGTGGGTGTAGGCCGTGGCCAGCGGACGGGCAATGCCGCGGTCGACCGCGTTGTTGAACTTGTGCACCTTGCGGTTGAACGGTTCCCATGGGTCGTAGGCTGCCGCACTGCCGGTGTTGCCGCTGCCGCCATAGAGGGCATCGAAGTCGTCATCACCACCGGGGGCGGTCGCCGCTGCGGCCCTGGCCGCATCGGTGTCGGCGCCGCGGGCCGGTACGGAGGGTGGCGTGGCCGGTGCAGGGGCGGCAACCACGGCTGCGGCCGGCGCGGCATCAATCGTAGCGGTATCGGCGGTGGGGGCGGAGGCCTCGGCGACGGTGCTGGCCGGGACCACGGTACTGGCTGCCGGTGCATCGCTGCGTGCGGGCTTGCCGGCGCAGGCGGTCAGCGCGGCGGCCAGGACGATCAAGGGGAGAGTGCGTACGACGTTCATGTCAGCTCGCAGCAGAAGTAGCGTTGAAATCCAGATCGGGCGACAGCCGGTAGGCTGCGCTCAGCTCGTTGTAGCCGGCCGGCGCGCCGGAGACGACCAGTGGGTGACCGCTCCTGCGCGCGCGTGCCGCCAGCTCGGCCAGCAGCGCCAGGCCGGCGCTGTCCACGCGGTCCACCTCGCCCAGCTCCAGCCGTGACAGCTTTGCCGGCAGGGCCTGCAGCTGCGGCCACAGCGAGATCACCGCGGCACGGTCGAGCACCCCGCGCAGGCGCAGGGTGTCGCCTTCCAGCAGTGCCAGTGCGTTACTTGCCATTGCCCGCGGGCCCGGCCTGCATGCTGCCGCTGTGCAGTTCGCTGGCCACCTGCTTGATGCCCTTCTGGCGCAGCGGGGTATCGAACTGGTTGCGGAAGGTCTGCACGTAGGAAATGCCTTCAATGTTGACGTCGAAGATCTTCCACTGGCCGTTCACGTTGCGCATCCAGTACTCGACCGGAGTCGGCTCGTTGCCGGCGCGCACCAGTTCGGTGCTGACACGCACGCCACGATTGCCCGGCAGCGGGCTTTCACCCTTCAGGCGGAAGCTTGGCTTGCCCTGGATGTTGAGCAGGGTCGAGCCGTAGCGCTGCATCAGGCTGTCGGCCATCGCATCGGCGAACAGCTTGATGTCGGCGTCGGAAGCACCGCGGGCGTGCGGGCCCAGCACCAGACGCGCGGCGTAGTCGCGGTCGAAGGTGCGGGTCAGTTCGCTGTCGATGTAGCTGCGCAGGCTGGCCGGGTTGCTGGTGAACTCGCTCTTGCGCTGCTGCAGCGTGGACAGGATGCGGCTGCTGGCATCGATCACCACCTTGCCGGCCTGGCTCTGCGTTGCGGCAGCGGCAGGTGCGGCGGCCTGGGCCTGGGCCAGGAACGGGGTGGCTGCCAGCAGCGCCGAGGCGAGCAGGGCCGGGATCAGTTTCATTTTCATGGTTGCGGTTCCGTTGCAGGCGCCTGCGCGCCATCGTTGGGCTTTTGAGCAGTGCCGCCACCGGCGCCGCCACTGAACATGTACTTGCCGACCAGCTGGATCAGGTCCACGGCCGGCTGGGTGAAGACGATCTCGTCGCCGGCCTTCAGCACGTCCGGGTCACCGCCCGGCTGCAGACCGATATAGCTCTCGCCGAGCAAACCACTGGTGAAGATGCCGGCCGAGGTGTCCGCCGGCAGGTCCTTGACCTTGCTGTCCATGCGCAGCGTCACGATGGATTCGAACTTCACCGGGTCCAGGTCGATCGAAGCGACCTGGCCGACGGTCACGCCGCCGATCTTCACCGGCGCCTGCTTGCGCAGCTGGCCGACCTGGGAGAAGCGCGCCTTCAGGTCATAGCCCTCACTGCCCCAGCTCCAGCGCTGGTTGGTCGAGGCCACGGCCAGCACCAGCAACGAGGCCAGAGCCAGCAGCAGGAAGGCGCCGACAGAGAATTCAAGTCTGGGACCGCGGATGGCCATGTGGATTACCTGATCGAGTCGTGGTGGCCGCGCGCGCCTGCGCACCGCCGGTGGAGGGGTTAGGTGAACAACATTGCCGACAGCACGAAGTTGAACATCAGCACCAGCAGCGAGGCGTTGACCACCGCACGGGTGGTCGCCACCGAAGTGCCTTCAATGGTCGGCTCGGCGTGGAAACCAACATAGGCGGCCACCAGCGCGGCAGTGCCGCCGAAGATCGCCGACTTCAGCATCGCCACGCCGAAGTCGTCCCAGAAATCGACGCTGTTGCGCAGTGCCGACCAGAACACGCCATTGTCCAGGCCCAGCACATGCACCGCTTCGAAGTAGCTGGCGCTGATCGCCAGCGAGCAGAAGATGCCGGTCAGCAGCGGCACGGTCAGCACCGCCGCCCAGAAGCGCGGCGCTACCGCCTTGGCCACCGGGTCGATCGCCATCAGCTCCAGCGCCTTGATCTGGTCGGTGGCACGCATCAGGCCCAGTTCGGCCGCGATCGAGCTGCCGGCGCGGCCGATGAACAGCAGCGCGGTCAGCACCGGTGCCAGCTCGCGATACAGCGACAGGCCGAGCAGGGTCGACAGCGCGTCGGCCGCACCGAAGGTGGTCAGCGTGCGGTAGCCCTGCAGCGTCAGCACCAGGCCGACAAAGGCACCGCCGACGGCGATGATGGGCAGCGAGCGCGCGCCGATCTTGTAGATCTCGCGGGTCAGCTCGGCAAGGAAATCACGCGTGGGCAGCGAACCGCGCAAAACGGTCAGCGAGAACAGGCCGGCGCGGCCCAGCGAGCGGGTGGTTTGGACGAACGGCATCAGGCGACCCTCGCGCGCGGCGCGGCATCGAACGGGATGGGGCCATCGGGCTGGCCATGCAGGAACTGCCGCAGCAGCGGGTCCTGGCTGGACTGCAGCGCCTCGGGCGTGCCCTGGAACACGATGCCGCCATTGGCAATCGCGATCACCTGGTCGCAGATCGGCAGGGTCTCGTGCACGTGGTGGCTGACGATGATGCTGGTCAGGCCCAGGCTGTGGTTGAGACGCTGGATCAGGTTCATGATCACCCCGGAGGCGATCGGATCCAGCCCGGTCAGCGGCTCGTCGTAGATCATCAGCGGCGGGTCCAGCGCCAGCGCACGGGCCAGCGCCACACGGCGCGCCATGCCGCCGGACAGCTCGCGCGGCCAGGCATCGGCGGCGGCCAGCAGGCCCACCGCATGCAGCTTCATTTCCACCAGGCGGCGCAGCACGGCGGTCGGCAGGCGGGTGTGCGTGCGCAGCGGCAGGGCGACGTTTTCGGCCACAGTGAGGTCGGTCAGCAGGCCATTGCCCTGCAGCAGCACGCCCACGCTCTTGCGCATTTCCAGCAGTGCGCCGCTGTCATGCGGGATCGGCTTGCCGAACAGGGTGACCTCGCCGGCGACCGGGCGCAGTTCGCCGGTCAGTGCCGCCAGCAGGGTCGACTTGCCGCTGCCGGACGGACCGAGCACGGCAGTGATGCTGCCCCTAGGCACCTGCAGCGACACGTCGCGCAGGATCGTGCGCCCGCTCCGGTCGATGCGGACGTTGGATAACTGCACCAGACTGGAGGTGGAAGCCGACATGGGCACCATTAACGTTTTTTAGACATCGAAGGATCGGGCCCGTCGGCTGAACATAAGCAGACTGGACGGTCCAGTATTGTTGCACGGCAAGGCCTCGCGTAGGCCGGGACAATCGGCCGACGGCCCGGAACAATCCGTACCGCTGGCGGGCCAACCATTGAATACTGCCTGCCGTGCTGCACACTGTGCATGATGAGTGACCCGGGCAGCGATTTCCGCCTCTACCATTCCAATTCCCTGGACGTGCTGGCCGCGCTGCTGGCGCGCAACGTGCGTGTGCCGGTGCAGGGCCAACCGCTGCTGGCGCCGGAAGTGGTGCTGATCCCGCAGGTGGCGATGCGGCGCTGGCTGCAGGCGACACTGGCCGCGGAATTCGGCGTCGCCGCCAACCTCCAGTTCCTGACCCCCGGCGAGTTCGTGGCGCGGGCGCTCAAGGCCAACGTCAGCGGCGAGCAGGACGATCTGGACGCGGCCGGCCTGCACTGGAAGCTGTATCAGGCACTGCGCGACCCGGCGCTGCTGGCGCAGCCGCCGATGCGCGCGCTGCAGTCCTATCTTGCCGGCGATGACGCATTGAAACCGTGGGCGCTGGCCGGCGAGCTGGCCTCGGTGTTCGAGAAGTACCAGGCCTGGCGCCGCGACTGGCTGCTGCGCTGGGCAGCCGGTGCCGATCCGGCCGACCCGCAGGCGATCCTGTGGCGCACCATCACCCGCGGCCGCGACTACCGCGCCCGCCGCATCCAGGAGTACCTGGACCGCTTCGAAGGCGCCGGCCAGCCGCTGCCGCAAGGCCTGCCGCCGCGCATGTCTGCGTTCGCAACGCTCAACATCTCGCCTGACGTGCTGCGGGTGATGGCCACCCAGGCCCGGGTGGGCGAGCTGCACTTCTACATGCCCACCCCGGTGCAGTCGTACTGGGGCGACCTGCAGACGCTGGCCGAGCGCCTGCGCAGTGGCGCACCGGATCCCTTCGGTGAAGCGGCCGGCGAGAACCGGCTGCTGGAAGCGTGGGGTGCGGCCGGGCGCGACTTCATGGCGGTGCTGGGCAGTTACGAGGTGGTGCATCCGGCCGGCGAAATCGCCGCCTATTCCGATCCGGAGGAGGACACCGGGCCAAGCCTGGACGAAGGTGGCCTGTCCGACAGCCTGCTGCATCGCCTGCAGCGTGACCTGTTCCATCGTCGCGCGCTGCCCTCGGGTGAACTGCGCGACGGCCTGCGCAGCGACGACCCCAGCCTGCAGGTACACGCCTGCCACACCCGCCTGCGTGAGTTGCAGGTACTGCACGACCAGATGCGCAGCCTGCTGCAGGACCCGCGCTTCGACCCGCCGCTGCAGGCACGTGAGATCGCGGTGCTGGCGCCGGACATCGATCCCTATGTGCCGTACCTGGAAGCAGTGTTCGGCGGTCGCGGCGGCGAGGAGGAGCACATTCCGTATGCGCTGGCCGACAGCAGTCCGCTGGCGGGCGAGCCGCTGGCCGATGTGTTCGTGCATCTGCTGGGCCTGCCGGTCTCGCGCTTTGGCCTGAACGAAGTGCTGGACCTGTTGGCCAGCGCCCCGCTGGCCGAAGCGGCCGGGCTGGAAGCGGTGGACTACGACCGCCTGCATGGCTGGCTGCAGCAGGCCGGCGCACGCTGGGGCCTGGACGCAAGACACCGCAACCAGCACCAGGCACCGGCCGACGACGCCTACACCTGGCAGTTCGCGCTGGATCGCCTGGTACTCGGCCACGCCACCGGCAGCGAGGCCGACGTGGCCGGCGTGGCGCCGTGGATCGAACTGGAAGGCGGCGCGCTGGACGCGCTGGACCGGCTGCTGCGCCTGTTGCGCGTGCTGGCGGTCTACCAGCGACGCCTCGGCGAGCTGCTGACCCCGGCGCAGTGGCGGCAGCGCCTGCTGTCGCTGCTGGACGCACTGCTGCCCACCGCGCCCAGCTCGCCCAACAGCCAGCGCGCGCTGGAGCGCCTGCGCAAGCTGCTCAACCAGTTCGCCGACGATGCCGCCAAGGCCGGTTTCGAAGACGGCGTGCCGCCGGAGGTGGTGCGTTCGCACTTCGCCGGCGTACTGGGGGAGGCCGATACGCGCGCACCGCTGCTGACCGGTGGCATCAGTTTCGGCCGAATGGTGCCGATGCGGCTGCTGCCGTTCCGGGTGATCTGCGTGCTCGGTCTCAATGATGGCGATTTCCCCCGCCGTGACCCGGCCGCCGGTCTCAACCAGCTCACCGCCGAGCTGGATACGCCGCGCCGCCGTCCGGGCGACCGCTCCACCCGCGAGGATGACCGCTTCCTGTTCCTGCAGCTGTTCGCCGCCGCGCAGGAGGTGTTCTATCTCAGCTATCTCGGCGCCGATCCGCGCGATGGCAGCGTACGTGAGCCGTCGGTGCTGGTCAGTGAACTGATCGATGCCGCCGCCGCGTATCACCTCGATCCGCCGGCGGCGGTCCGCGATTTCACCGTGCGCCACGCACTGCAGCCGTTCTCACCGGCTGCCTTCGGCGATGGCGATCCACGTCGCTTCAGCTATCGCCGCCAGTGGCATCCGGCCGCCGGGCGCCTCAGCGGCCAGCGGGGCGACCTGCAGCCGTGGTTCGATGCACCGTTGCCGCCGCCGCTCGACGATGCTGTGGAAGACGAGGTCGCACTCGATACCCTGCGTCGTTTCCTGTGCGACCCGGCCGGACAGTTCCTCGCTCAGTCGCTGGGCCTGCGCCTGGCCGACGAGGTGGAGGAGGTGGATGACCTGGAACCGCTGGTGCTGTCCGCGCGCGGACCGGAAAAGCGCAGTGTGCAGGCGGCGGTGGTACGCGCCACGCTCAGCGGCGATGCCGAGCCGTTGTACCCGCGGTTGCGCGCGCGTGGCTTGCTGCCGTCAGGTCCATTGGGCGAGCGCCAGTTCGAGGTGGAGCAGTTGAAGACACGCCCGTATGCCAGTGCGCTGCTGGGCTGGATGCAGGGCGAACCACTGGAAAGCCGTCGCTACGAAGTGGACATCGATGGCGTGCGCCTGCATGGCCGCGTGGCCGATCGGCATCCCGAAGGGCTGGTGCGCCTGCGTGCCGGCACACTCAATGGCAATGCAGTGATCCGCCACGGCCTGGACTGGCTGCTGGCGAACGCGGCGGGCGATGCGCTGCCGCTTGTGCAGTTCCATGACGGCGGCGATGCCGGTCCCGGTCCGCACGTGCTGCCGGCATTGAGCGTTCCCGCTGCACGTGCGGCGCTGCGTGCGCTGCTGCAGCTGCGCCAGCGTGGCCTGCGCGAGCCGCTGCGCTTTGCCCCGTACACCGGCTGGGTGCTGTACAACGCGCCGGCAGAAAAGCAGCGCAGCGAAGGCTGGAAGCAGTGGCACGGCAGTGACCGCACCTGGGGGGAATCCAGAAGTGACGCGTGGCAGCTGCTGCTGCGCGGTGCCGACCCGTTCGCCACCGATGCCGGCTACGCCGACCTGCTGCGCAACAGCCAGGTGGTCTTCAGCGCGGTGCGCGAAGGTCGCGCTCTCGGCACCGAAGCACGCCAGGAGGGCAACGCATGAACACCGCCATCGCCGAAGACGGCATCGAATCCCTCAGCCGCGATCCCTATCTGGCGCTGCCGCTGGACGGCATCCGCCTCATCGAAGCCAGCGCCGGCACCGGCAAGACCTTCACCCTGGCCACGCTGTTCACCCGCCTGGTGGTGGAGCAGGGCCTGCGCATCGGCCAGATCCTGGCGGTGACCTTCACCGATGCCGCCACCCAGGAACTGCGCAAGCGCATCCGCGAGCGCCTGGCGCTGGCCGCGCGCCTGGTCGACCTGGAAGCGGCCGACGGTGAAGCACCGGAGGTGCGATTGACCCGCGACGTGCTGCAGCGCCATCTGCAGGGCGGCACCGAGAGCGCCGCCGCACTGAAACGCCGCCTGCAGGTGGCCGCAGACGAGATCGACCTGGCGTCCATCTTCACCATCCACGGCTTCTGCACCCGCGTGCTGCGCGAGCATGCGCTGGAAAGCGGCCACACCTTTGATCCGCCGGAACTGCTGACCAGCGACCGTGAGCTGCTGGAGGAGCTCGCGGCCGATCTGTGGCGCGTGCATGCCAACGACCCGGCCACGCTGGAGCCGCTGACCTGGCTGTGGTCCAACCCGGATGCGCTGGCGGCCGATCTGCGCGCGTTGCTGGCTACGCCGCCTCTGCACCCGTTGCCACGGCCGGTGGCGCTGGCCGATCCACACCCAGCATTGCAGGCCACCGCCGCCGAACTGCAGCAGGCGCTGCGCGAGCATGGCGAGCAGTTCTTCATCGACCTGTGCGATGCCGTCGACAACAAGTGGATCAACGGCGTGTCTTATAAGCTGGGTTGGCTGCACCCGCTGGGCCGGCAGCTGCTGGCCTGGGCTGGCCGCGCCGACCCGCGCGAGCTGCTGGCCGGCGATCGCCTGCCGGCACTGCTGCCGGAGGTGTTGGCCAGCAAGACCAACAAGAAATTCCCCGACCGCACGCCGTCGTCGCCATTGCAGGCACCGTTGGCGCGCTATGTCGCACTGCTGGCCGAACGCGATGCCTGGTTGCGTGCCACCGCATTGAATTTCCTGCACGCGCTTCGTGCCGACGCCACGCAGCGGCTGCAGGCACTGAAGCGCGTCCGCCGGGTGCAGACCTACGACGATCTGATCGATGGCGTAGCGCTCGCCCTGGAAGGCCCGCAGCGACTGACGCTGGTCAGGCAGCTGCGTGCGCAGTACCGCATCGCGCTGGTCGATGAGTTCCAGGATACCGACGATCGCCAGTGGGGCATCTTCCACACCGTGTTCGGCGATTCGCCGGAGGTGCGCGAGCTGGGCCTGGCACCGGCGTTGTTCCTGATCGGCGACCCCAAGCAGGCGATCTACGGTTTCCGCGGCGGTGATGTCCACACTTACCTGAAGGCCAAGCAGGTGGCGCAGCAGGCGCCGGTACTGGACCAGAACTTCCGCTCGCGACCCGCTGTGCTGCGCGCGCTGCAGGCGCTGTACGACAACGCTGGCGAAGACGCCTTCCTCGAACGCGACATCCAGTTCGAGCCGGTGCGGCCCGGTGGCGTGCGCAGCGATGCGGACTACCAGCGCGACGGCCATGCCGCCGCGGCGCTCACCCTGCGCGTGCTGCGCAGTGGCGGTGACAAGGCGATGAGCGCCGATGCCTCGCGCGATGCGGCGACCCAGGCCTGCGTCGCTGCGATTCACCAGATCCTGGTCGAGGCGCGTGCGGGCAATGCCGTGTTGCGTGGGCGCCCGGTGCAGCCCGGTGACATCGCGGTGCTGGTGCGCTCGCATCGCGAGGCCACCCTGGTGCAGCGCGCACTGGCCGCGGTCGGCATTCCGGCAGTGGCAGCCGGCAAACAGAGCCTGTTTTCCACGCCTGAAGCGCGTGATCTGCGTGCGCTGCTGCTGGCACTGCTGCAACCGGCCGACGAGGGCCGCCTGCGCGCAGCGCTGGCCACGGTACTGCTCGGCCAGCGCGCAAGTGCGATTGCGGCGATGGAACGCGACGGCGACCTGCAACGCAGGTTCCAGGCACAGCTGCTGCACTGGCGCGAGCGCTGGCAGCGCGGCGGACCGTTCGCGGTGATCGCCGATGTCTGTGCCGCACAGGGCGAACGCCTGCTGGCGCTGATCGATGGCGAGCGCCGCCTCACCAATTACCTGCAGCTGGGTGAACTGCTGCAGGAAGCCTCCGCGCAGGCGCTGGGCATGCACGGGCTGCTGGACTGGTTGCAGGGGCAGATGGCCAGCGCCGACCAGGATGACGAGCAGCAGCTGCTGCGCCTGGAATCGGATGCGCGCCGCGTGCAGATCATCACCCTGCACAAGAGCAAGGGCCTGGAGTATCCGCTGGTGTTCCTGCCCTTCGTCGGCATCGACGGCGGCGCACCGAACACGGCCTCGCACTGCACCGTGCACGTCGGCGGCCAGCGCCAGCTGCACTGGAAGCTGGACAAGGACGAGGCCTGGGAAGCGGCCACCGCGCAGCGCGAACGCGAGCAGCGCGCCGAGGATGCGCGCCTGCTGTATGTGGGACTGACCCGCGCCGAGCATGCGCTGTGGATCGCCGTGGGTGATCTGGCCGGGCTCGGCAAGACGCGGCTGGCGCCGCTGCTGGGTGACCTGCAGGCGCTGCGCGCGCTCGCCGATGTGCACATCGATGACAGCGAGGCGCCGGCCACGCTGCCGCAGCTGGCGGCCGAAGTGGAAGGTGAGCTTCCAGCCGTGCGTGCACTGACCCGGCGCGTGCCGCACGACTGGTGGGTGTACAGCTTTACCCAGCTGGCCCACGCAGATGCAGGCGTTGGCAGCGATATCGAAGCGGCCGCCACCGAGCTGCCGGCACCGGCCGCCGACGAACCGGCCGGCCCGGAACTGCCATTGGAACCGGCGCTGCCTGAACCCACCGCGGCCGCCGAGGACAACGCCCCGCTCGATCCGCGCTTCATGGGCAGTCGCTTCGGCAACGTGCTGCATGAGGCAATGGAGAACGTCGACTTTGCTGCATGGGCTGACTGGCAGCCGGGCCTGGAAGCGCCCGAGGGGCAGGCCGAGGTACTGCGCAAGGCGCTGCACGACGAAGGCTATGCCGATGTCGATCTGGACGACGGCGTGGCCGTGCTGGTGCCGCTGGTTGGCCACACCCTGACCGTGCCGCTGCCCGAAGGCGGCGCGCTGCACAGCCTGGGAGAAGGCGAGCGCCGCGCAGAAATCGACTTCCATTTCGCCATCGAACCGACCACGGTGCCGGCGCTGCTGCAGGTCCTTCATGCGCACGGCGTTTCCAGTGGTCGTCGAGGCTTCGGCCAGCGCCGCCGCCTGGAAGGGCTGATGACCGGCATGATCGACCTGACCTACGTGCGCGACGGTCGCTGGTATGTGCTCGACTACAAGTCCAACCGCCTGCCCGGCTACAGCCCGGACCTGCTGGCCATTGCCATGCGCCACAGCGAGTACGATCTGCAGGCGCTGATCTACACCGTGGCCCTGCATCGCTGGCTGCGCTTCCGTCTGGGCGCGGCCTACGATTACGAGCGCGACATGGGGGGCATCCGCTACCTGTTCTGCCGCGGCCTGGATGCTGCCGGCAACGGCGTGCATGTGGACCGCTTCCCGTTCGCGCTGGTGGATGCACTCGACGCGCTGTTCGCAGGTGGCGAACAGGCCCAGGCCGAACTGGCCGCACGTGCCCGTGGGGCCAGCGCATGAGCCTGCTGAAGGAACTGCACCAGAAGGGCCTGCTGCGCACCCTCGATCACGCGTTGGCGACCAGCCTGCAGCGGCTGCGCGACGACACGCCCGAGAGCGTGGCGCTGGCGGCGGCGCTGGCTTCGCTGGCGGTGTCGCTGGGCCACGCCGCATTCGACCCCGCGCAACCGCAGCGGTTGCTGGAAGGCGTGCCCGAGTGGCCTTCCGCGCAGGCCTGGCTGGCGCAGCTGCGCGCATCGCCATGGGTGGCCACACCGGAGCAGGCTGACGCCATCGCCGAGGATGCGCCGCTGGTGCTGGAAAACGGCCTGCTCTACCTGCGCCGCTACCGCGAGTACGAGCGCCAGCTGGCCGCCGGTCTGCAGCGCATCGGTCGGCATCCGCTGCCGGCGCCGGACATGGCGGCGCTGGTACCGCTGTTCGCGCAGCTGTTCCCGCAGGCATTGAACAGTGAAGATCACCAGGCACGCGCAGCCGGCGTGACCCTGCGCCATCCGCTGGCACTGGTCACCGGCGGCCCCGGCACCGGCAAGACCACCACCATCGCGCGCCTGTTGCTGCTGCTGGCGGCGCAGGCCCGGCATGCCGGCCAGCCGCTGCCCGAAGTGGCGCTGGCCGCGCCGACCGGTCGCGCTGCCGAGCGCATGGCCGAGAGCCTTCGCGTCGCCGTGCAACGGCTGCAGGAACAAGGAGTGGATGCGACGTTGTGCGCGGCATTGCCCAGTACCGGCACCACCCTGCACCGCCTGCTCGGCGTGATTCCCGATTCACCGCGCTTCCGCCACCACGCTGATAATCCACTGCCGGTGGATGTGGTGGTGGTCGACGAAGCGTCGATGATCGATCTGCCGATGATGGCCAAGCTGGTCGATGCGATCGCCAGTGGCACGCGGCTGATCCTGCTCGGCGACCCCGATCAGTTGCCCTCGGTCGAAGCCGGTGATGTGCTCAGCGCGATCCTGCGCGCCAGCGGTGATGGCATCGGCACCCGCGCCGATGATGCGCAGGCACTGCAGGGTCTGTTGGCACCGGCCACGTTGCAGCCGCAGGCCACGCCGCGCGCCTTCGCCGGCCGCCGCGTGCAGCTGCAACGTGGTTACCGGCAAAGCGATGCGCTGGATCTGGCACCGCTGGCGCATGCCGTGCGCGAAGGCGACAGCAGCACCGCATTGCAGCTGCTGCGCGGTGGGTCGCTGGCAGGTGTGCATTTCCACGAAGGCGAGGCCGATCCATTGCGCGGCCAGCGCGAGCACCTGCTGGGCCACTGGCGTGCACTGGCAGACGCGGCCGATCCAGCGCTTGCCCTGCAGCAGGCCGGGCGCCTGCGCGTGCTGACCGCGTTGCGCGAAGGCCCGCAGGGTGCGCGCGGGCTCAACAGCCGCATCGAACAGCTGCTGGCTGGCAACACCCCGGGCTACTTCCAGGGCCGCCTGCTGCTGGTCACCGAGAACAGCTACCGGCACCGCCTGTTCAACGGCGATATCGGCATCTGCCTGCGCGATGGCAGCGGCGCGATGGTGACCTGGTTCCCGGGCGACACCGTCGAGCAGCCACGCGCCTTCCACCCGGCCGCGCTGCCCGCGCACGAAAGCGCCTTTGCGATGACCGTGCACAAGGCACAGGGCTCGGAGTTCGATGAAGTGTGGTTGCAGCTGCCACGCCAGGACAGCCGCGTGCTGTCGCGCGAGCTGGTCTACACCGGCCTGACCCGTGCCCGCCAGGTGCTGCATGTGGCGGGCAGCGCAGAGGTGCTGCAGGCCGCGTTGAAACGCCACGCCAGCCGGTTGGGTGGCCTGGCCTGGCGCTTGGGTGCGGAAGCGGTGGCCGAACAACCCGCGCGCATCGAACAGCCCACAGTACAGGGCACCTTGTTCTGAATCGGGGTCGGATCCCGTTCCCATCGGGAACGGGCTCTGACCCCATCGCCCCGATGTCGCATTTGCCCTTTGATGACGCCGCCGGCGCTACCTATCCTGCGTTGCTACCCCACGACACAGGAACCAGCACATGGCGCTTATTGCCCTGGATGACCCTCGCTGGGCCGCACTACAGCATGCCTACGGGGCTGCGGATGACATTCCGGAGCTGCTGGCGAATCTGAGTATTCCGAAAGACGAAAGATCCGAAGACGATCCGATTGAAGACACCTGGGAGGAACTTTGGAGCAGCTTGTGCCATCAAGGGGACGTCTACAGCGCCTCGTTTGCGGCTGTGCCGCATATCGTGAACGCACTTCTGCTTCAGCCAAAGCCACTCACATTTGACTTCGTTGGATTGCCAATTAGCATCGAGATGGAGAGGCGGGAGGCGGGTATCGCGCTTCCTGATATCGCTGAACCCGAGTACTCCGAGGCGCTTCACCGGCTTGCGAAGTTCGCTGGTAGCGTCGTAATGGAGAAGCACGATTTCAGCACGAGTACGTGTCTGCTGACGGCGCTGGCACGGGAGCACGGAAATGCTGCGGCAGCGTGGGCGCTGGCCTTTGTGGTATCCGGTGAAAAGGACGAAATGGAAGAAGCGATGGAGCTTTTCCGGAATCGGTGAACCCTCCAGTCACGTCCAGAATCGCCAGCTAAAAGCAGTCGAGCATGGCTCGACTCTACAACAGCGTACTTCGATCATTCCGACGTTCATCCACGCATGGCGTGGATCTACTGCAGATCGCGGGAAACTGTCGAAGGCGGGGTGGGTCCGGTTGAGGGGGCGTGAGCCGCATGGATGCGGCGACCGAGCTTACATGGACGTACTTGCAGCGTCCCCCTGAACCGGACCCACCCCGCCATCCCAAGGAATACCCGCTTTTGACGTTGACGTTGATTCGGCAGGTGCAGGGCGCAGCCCTGCCGCCAAACCTACTCCGGCATCAGCACCAACCCATCCGGGAACACGATCGCCGCTTCATCCGAACTCACGTCGAAGAAGCCCACGCCGTGCTTCTCGGCCAGATCCTGCACCCGCCCGTGCGCGCGCTCGGCCACCGAGTAGGCGAACGCGCCGTAGATCACCTGCCGGCCGATGCTGTACTCGGTCACCTCGGCGCGGTCGTCATCGTCGTTGCTCAGTGGTCCGTTCAACGGCGGGAAGTCCTGCGCCATCTCCGCAAACCACGCCTGCAGCGCCGGGCTGCTGACCGCCGGGTCGTCGTACTCGTGGCGCTCGTTCCACTGCGTCTGCTTCTCGAACCAGGCGATGAAGGCCGCCGCTTCGCGCGGGGCCGCGCTGGCCTCGAACACCATCATGTCGTAACTCATTGAACCGTCCTGTGGGGATCGCGAGTAGCCGCCGGGCATGGCCCGGCGCTACCGGGCCACGATGGTAGCGCCGGGCCGCGCCTGGCGGATCGCATTACACGGACGGCGATTCGGCGCCTACCCATCCCGGCGCCAACGCCTTCGCCTCCGGGAACAACGCAAAGCGCAGCCCGATCAGGCCCATCAGCGCCTCGTCGCGCGCCTTGCAGGCGGCCACGCTGCCGACCCGTCCCAGCGAGGTATCCAACCGCTCGCGCAATGCGTCGGCCGCCACAATCGGTTTGCGCGCAGCGATCTGCCGGCGGTAGTGCACGGCGATCTCTTCAAGAATGTGCTCGACCGCCTCACGGCTGCGCTCGGGCAGTTCCAGCCGTGCACGGCGCAGCTGCAGGATGTTCAGGCCGATGCGCGCCTCGTTGAGCATGTCCACCGAGGCGATGTCACTGCCCTCGGGCGTCGCCGCCAGGCGCGGGGCGAGCAGGCCCAGTAGGTCGAGCATGCGTGCGGCGAAGCGCTGCCGATCCTGCTGGCCGCGTCCTTCGGCGGCTTCGGCCAGCGTGGTCCAGCCCTGCCGCACCAGCCGGCGTGCGGTCCACTCGGCACCTACCGAACGGAACAGGCGGGTCATCACCACTGCAAAGCCAATGCCGATGAACATCGCGATCGACGAGTTGAGGAAGGTCTGGATGTTGGCACTGTAGGTGTTCTGCAGGCTCAGCAGCGCGGCCAGGTTCACGGTCAGTGGCAGCGCGAACAGCGCGCTCTTGGGGTGGTGCAGCATCAGCCCCAGCGGCAGGAACGCCACCGCCAGCACCAGCGCCAGCAGGCCGAAGTCGTGCACCGCCGGGAACACGCCGAACAGGTACACGCCGGCCACCACCGAGGCGACCATCGCCCACACCAGGAACGACACCATGCTCGGTGCCGGATCGTCCTGCGCGGCGAAAAATGCGGCGGTCACCGCGGCCATCATCGCGCCGTTGCCGCCGCCTTCCCATCCCAGCGCGATCCACAGCACGCAGTAGCTCATCAGCGCCACGCCGGCACTGAGCGCGGAGAACAGTGCCATGCCGTAGTCGACGTGCCTGTCGGCGGCCACGCGTTCGGTGCGGATGCGGTAGTGCGCGCGGTCCAGCGGCGCGGTGCCGTGGTCGATGGCGTGCTGCAGGGTGCGGCAGTCCTGCCACAGGTCCACCAGTTCCTCCAGGCGCAGCAGCAGGCTGGCCAGCTGCAGGTGCTGCAGGTCGCGGTCCACCTGCGGCTTCAACGCACTGATGCGCGCGCGCAGGCGGGCGTATTCGCTGGCGTTGGTCGGGCCATCCAGCCAGTCGTGGATGTCATCGACCAGTGCCGGCAGCCCCTCGGGCAGGTCCTGGCCGTCGCTGCGCAGCGCACTCAGGCGGTCGGCGATCGAGGACAGCACCGGCAACAGCAGCAGCATGCGCTCGCGCAGGCGCTCCATCGACACCGCCGACCCTGCATGGCGTGGATCATCGCGGCGCAGGAATTCGATCAGCGCCTCGAACTGCACCAGATCGGCGGCCAACCGGTTGCGTGGCGCGTGTGCACGGCCACGTTCCAGGATCTGCCGGCACCACTGCGCGGCGTCCTCCATCCAGTTGCCGATGCGGGCGCGCAGCATCGGCCGCACCGAGGCCGGGAACAGCAGCGAGGCGAACAGCACCGCCACCACCGTGCCGAGGATGATCTCCTCGCTGCGCGCCACCACCGTGTCGAAGATGGTTTCCGGCGAGGTCACTGCGGGGAAGCCGATGAAGGCGGTGGTGTAGCCGGCCAGCAGGAACGCGTAGCCGCGCGGGCCGCGGTTGAGCAGGGCCATGAACAGGCAGCCGGCCAGCCAGATCGACATTGCCGCGCTCAGCACCAGCGGCGTTTCCACCAGTGCCGGCAGCACCAGCAGGGTGGCCAGGCCGGCCACCAGGGTGCCGACGATGCGGTACACGCCCTTGGCACGGGTTGGGCCCAGCAACGGCTGGCTGACGATGTAGACCGTGCCCATCGCCCAGTACGGGCGCGACAGGTTGCCGGCCATGGCGATGTACAGCGCGGCCACCGCGGCCAGGTAGGTCTTGATCGAGAACAGCCAGGCCTGGCGGTCGGTCAGCGCGTTCATGGCTTACTTCGCTGCGGTCGAGGCGTTGGGCGCGGTGGCGCTTGCCTGCCAGCCACCGCCCAGCACCAGGAACAGATGGATCTGGTCGCGCGAGACCTGCGCTTCGGCGGCCGCCAGCGTGGCATCGCTGGTGGCCAGGCTGCGGTCGGCATCCAAGCTGGACAGGTACGGCGTGCGGCCGCCCTGGTACAGCCGGCGGTTCTGCTCGGCAGCCAGTGCGGCCTGTTCCTGCGCGATGCGCAGCGACTGCAGCCGGCGCAGGTCCTGCGCATAGCGGTCCAGCGCGGTCTGGGTCTCGCGCAGCGCTTGCAGAACGGTGTGGTCGAACTCGGCCAAGGCCGCATCGGCGCCCGCTTCGGCAGCGTGGATGCGCGCGTGCGTGCCCGACGACGGCAACGTCCACGAAATCAGCGGGCCGATCGACCATTGCTGGGTCATCGGCGTGCCGAAGTCTTCCAGCAGGCCGGCGGCACCCACCGAGGCACCCAGGCGGATGTCCGGATACAGTTCGGCGGTGGCCACGCCAATGCGCGCGGTGGCCGAGGCCAGCTTGCGTTCGGCCTGGCGCACGTCCGGGCGGCGCTGCAGCAGCGCACGGCCATCACCGACCGGCAGCGGCTGCGCCAGGCCGGGGGCGTGTGCACAGTCGATCACGCCAGCCGGCAGCTGGCCCGGGGTCTGCCCGAGCAGGGCGGCCAGCGAATAGGCGGCCGCCGAGCGCTGCGCATGCAGCGGCGGCAGTGCAGCTTCCAGCAGCGCCACCTGCGCATTGGCGCGGGCCAGCTCCGGCGGCGTGCCACGGCCAGCCGCGATCAGGCGCTCGGTAACGGTGCGGCTGCGCTGTTGCAGCTGCAGCGAATGCTCGGCCACGTGCAGTTCGTGGTTGGCATGGCAGATTTCCAGGTAGCTGTCGGCCACTTGGGCGACCACACTGACCTGGGCCAGATCGCGTGCCGCCGCCACCGACTGCTCGTCGGCACGCGCCGCTTCGGCGCCGCGCTTGAGCTTGCCGAACAGGTCGAACTGGTAGCTGACCGCGAACTTGCCATCGGCCAGGTTGATCACCGGCAGCTCGTGCTCCTGCAGGAACGATTCGGCCGACAGCTGCGCGCGGCTGACGCCGGCCTCGGCCTCGTACTCGAAGCCGCCGGCGTCCAGCGCCTGTTCGTACACGGCGGCGGCGCGGCGCAGGTGCGCATCGGCGGCCTTCAGTTCCACGTTGTCACGCAGCGCCTGGGTGATCAGCCCGTCCAGCACCGGGTCGTTGTACAACGACCACCAGCGGTCGGGCAGCGCCTGGTTGGCGGCCACCTGCGGGTTCTGCGTATCGATGAAGGCCGCATTGGCCTCCGGGCGCTTGAACGCCGAGCCTTCCGGCAGCGCGTAGTCCGGGCCGACGGTCCTGCACGCGGCCAGGCTGGCCAGCGCGACGATCAGGCCGAGACGGGGCAGGGTGGCGTTCACAGGCCCGCCTGTGTCGGCGCGGTGCCGACCTTGTCTGCATGCTTCGTGCTGTTGGTCTGTACGGTCACCGTGGCGGTACGGCCGGCAATCAGCTCAACGCCCTTTGGCACTTCGTCGATCGCGATGCGCACCGGAATGCGCTGCGCCAGGCGCACCCAGTCGAAGGCTGGGGTCACGTTCGGCAGCAGGGTGCTGCCGTTGCTGCGGTAGCGATCCTCGATGCCGGCGGCGATGCTCTCGACATGGCCGCGCAGCGGCGCCGATTCGCCCATCAGGCGGATGTCCACGCGCTGCCCCGGGGCCACGCCGCGCAGCCGGGTTTCCTCGAAGTAGCCGTCGATGCGGAACGAGCCGGTGTCCAGCAGCGCCAGCACCGGCTTGCCGGCCACCACGTAGTCGCCCACGCGCATGGTGCGGTCGTTGACCCGGCCATCGGCCGGTGCGCGCACCTCGGTGCGGCCCAGGTTGAGCTCGGCCAGGTCGACCGCCGCCTGTGCGGTGCCCAGCGCAGCCTGTGCAGCCTGCAGCTTGGCGCGGCGCACTTCGGCGTCCTCGGCGGCGACCAGATCCTGCAGGCTGCGGTCACGGCCGATTTCGCGGCGCAGCTGCGCCACCGAGGCCTGGCGCTCGGCCAAGCTGGCCTTGGCCTGTTCCAGCGCGATGCGGTAGCGCGCGCGGTCGATCACGAACAGCACGTCGCCCTTCTTCACCGCCTGGTTGTCGGCCACGTTCACCGTTTCCACCAGCCCGGACACGTCCGGTGCCACCTGCACCACGTCGGCACCGACATGGGCGTCGCGGGTCCACGGCTCATCCATGTAATAGACCCACAGCTGGCGCAGCACCAGCAGGGCGACGATCACGGCTGCGCTGGTCAGCAGTATGGGCAGGGTCTTCTTCACGATCTTGTTCACGATTGCATCCAACGCAGGAGGTGGAACAGCAGGCCCAGCACGATCCCGTACAGCGCCAGGTTGAACAGCGCCGGGTGCCATACATGGCGATAGGCGCCGGCACGCTGCAGCAGCGCGTGCAGGCCGCTGTTGACCAAGTAGGCCAACAACATCAACCCGAGCAGGGTCGGGACGAACACTCCATGGAGACTGAATTCACCGGGCATCGGAAGGGGCGGGGGCGAGGTGGGGGAGGGGAGGGACAACAGAACAACGGCAACGGGCAAAAGCCGCTGGCGTGTGCACGGCAGCGGCGGTGTTCGGGGGCAGCGGTCTTACGTGATGCGGTCGGCGGCCTCGGCCAGCAGGCGCCATGCCTTCAGCACGGCGTGCAGTTCATCCATGGAAAGCTCGCCGAACACGTCCTGGCGCAGGCCGATCAACTGGTCTTCCAGCTCGCTGACCAGCGCATGGCCCGCGTCGGTCAGCCACAGCAGGTTGGCGCGGCGGTCGCTGGCGTCGCTCTCGCGGCGGACCAGGTCGCTGGCGCACAGCTTGTCCAGCAGGCGCACCAGGGAAGGACCCTCCATGCCCAGCTGCTGGGCCAGCGCCACCTGGCGGATGCCACCGCCGGAGCGGCCGATCATCAGCAGGGGCATGGTGCAGGCGGTGGAGATGCCGTAGCTGCCGAGCCGACTGTCGGCCAAGCGCTGCCACTGCCGCCCTGCGTACAGCAGGCCGGAGCTGAGTTGCATCTGCAGCACGGTGCGCTCGTCGAGAGGTCGGTCCATAAGAGATAGATAGGATACTACTAATTTCATTCCTATCAATAGGTTTTTCTGAATGGGGGGTGTAGTGAGGAAAGCGTTGCGCCTGCCTGGTGTCGGGTGGGGCAGGGGGGGGCCGGACGGTGCAGGACACGCCGTGAACCCCCCTCCGGGGTCCGGCCCAGCCGCTGGCGGCTGTGCGTTCGGGCGCTTGCGAGGCATGCCTCGCAAGCAAAGCGCCCTCACCCTTGGGGGCTCGGCCGCGGCATCCATGCCGCGGACGGTCCTGCCCCGCCCGGCCCCCGCTGCCTTCCCATCACCCCGCGAGCGCGGTGGGTTGGCTCTTAGAAGCAAGAGCAGAAGCAGTGCGGACCAACGGTCCGCACCCACCAAGGCGGCGGCGGCCGCTTCCGAAGCCATGAACCTCCGCTTCTGACCCCGCTTTCGGGCGGTCCGGCCGCGCCCGCGGGAAACCGTCAAGGAGGGGGAGAGGGGGCTGCGCAGGACCGTTGGCGCCATGGATGGCGCCATCGAGCCCCCAGGGGTGAGGGCGCTTTGCCTGCGAGGCATGCCTCGCAAGCGCCCGAACGCACAGCCGCCAGCGGCTGGGCCGGACCCCGGAGGGGGGTTCACGGCGTGTCCTGCGCAGCCCCCTCTCCCACTCCAAATCGATAGCAACGACGCGCCAACAACGACCCCCGATGAACCGTCCCAACAGGACGACCCACCCCCCGGTCGGGTACGATGCTCGCCCCCCGTTCGGGACGCTGTACGCAATGAGCAAGAACAACGAAAAGGCCGCCCCGCAGGGCGACGTGACCCAGGACCAGGCCGAGGATGCCGTGCGCACCCTGCTGCGCTGGGCCGGTGAGGACCCGTCCCGTGAAGGCCTGCTGGATACGCCCCGCCGTGTCGCCGAAGCCTATGGCGACTGGTTCAGCGGTTACCGCGACGACCCGCGCGCCTACATGGAGCGGACCTTCGAGGAAGTGGCCGGCTACGACGAACTGATCGTCCTGCGTGACATCGAGTACGAAAGCCACTGCGAACACCACATGGCGCCGATCATCGGCCGCGTGCATGTCGGCTACCTGCCGGCCGGCAAGGTGGTGGGCATCAGCAAGCTGGCCCGCGTCGTCGAAGCCTACGCCCGCCGTTTCCAGGTGCAGGAGAAGATGACCGCGCAGATCGCCCAGTGCATCCAGGACGTGCTGCAGCCGATCGGCGTCGGCGTGGTCGTCGAAGGCGCCCACGAGTGCATGACCACCCGCGGCATCCACAAGCGCGGCGTCAGCATGGTCACCTCCAAGATGCTGGGCAGCTTCCGCGACGACGCGCGCACCCGCGCCGAGTTCCTGCGCTTCATCGAAGTGGGCGGCAAGCGCTGAGCCGCTTGCCCGCACCGCGCCGGCCCCTGGTGGCCGGCATGCCCACGGCTGCCCACGCAGCCGCCGTGGGTGGCTGCTTGTCCCCACCAGACCTCATGACTCTTTTCGCTGCATGAAGCATCGCGAACGCATTGCCCGTTACCGTCACCTGCGCGAACAGCCCCAGTGGAAGCTGCTTGCCGCCGACCATGCCCCGGAAATCATCGGCCTGTTGCAGGGCCTGCTGATGGACGGCGAGCGCACGTTGCCTTCGTCGGTGCTCAACGAGCGCCTGCAGCGCGCGCTGGACCAGCTGGCCGGCGATGAACTCTCGCGCGAGCTGCCGCGGACCGCGCAGGCCTACATCGCGCACTGGCTGGCCCAAGGCTGGTTGGAGCGCCGCCTGCCCGAAGGCGCCGACCAGGAACAGTACGAGCTGTCGACCGCAGCGCTACAGGCGATCCGCTTCGCCGACGGCCTCGAGCAGGCTCGCGTGGCCGCCACCGAGAGCCGCTTGGCACTGGTCATCGAACAGCTCTCGCAGCTGGCCGCGCAGACCGAGTCCGACCCCGATGCCCGCCTCTCGGCGCTGCGCGACGAGCGCGACCGCATCGACGCCGAGATCGCCCGCGTCGGCGCCGGCCGCGTCACCGCGCTGGATGGCAAGCGCGCCCTGGAACGTGCGCGCCAGATCATCGGCCTGGCCGACGAGCTGACCGAGGATTTCCGGCGCGTGCGCGATGACTTCGAGCAGCTCAACCGCGAGTTCCGCGAACGCATCATCGACGATGAAGGCGAGCGCGGCGACGTGCTGTCGCAGCTGTTCGAAGGCGTGGACGTGATCGGCGAGAGTGATGCAGGGCGCAGCTTCCAGGCCTTCTGGCGTCTGCTCAATGACGCCGAGCAGAGCGCCCAGCTCGATGCCGCGCTGGAAGCGGTGCTGGCGCGTGGCTTTGCCCGGCGCCTGGACCGCAACGAGCGCAACTTCCTGCGCGGCTTCACCAGCACCATGCTCGAGCGCGGTGGCCAGGTGCACGACGTGCTGCAGCACTTCGCGCGCAGCCTGCGCGGCTTCGTACAGAGCCGTGGCTATCTGGAGCAGCGCCGCCTCAACCAGCTGCTCAAGCAGGCGCAGTCCGAAGCGCTGGCGCTGCGTGACGAGTTCCCCGCACAACGCGGCATCGGCCGCGACCTGCAGCTGACCACCAGCCGCCTGCGTTCGTGGTCGCAATGGAAGCTGCACGATCCGCGCAGTGCCCAGGTCGATGGCAACGTCGAGTACAACGACGCGGCCGCGATCAGTCTGGAAAGCGTCGGCGATCTGGTCGCTTCGTCCGAAATCGACTTCCGCACCCTGCGCCGCGACCTGCACGACCTGCTCGATGCACAGCCGCGGCTCAGCATCGCCCAGGCCCTGTCGCAGCGCGAAGCGCCGCAGGGCCTCGGCAGCGTCATCGGCTACCTGTCGCTGGGCACGCGTTTCGGCAACGTGGTCGCCGGCGAGCAGGAGCTTGCGCAATGGCGCGGTGGCGACGGCCAGATCCGCCGCGCCCGCATCCCGCTGGTTTGGTTCACCCAGGAGAGACGCCATGAGCTGGCATGAAGATCCCATCGAAGCACCGCAGGCCGACGTGGCGGAAGACGCCTACGAGGCCGAGCCGGCGGCGACCATGGCGCAGCCCCGCCGTGGCAACGACGTGTACTACCTCGGCGACACCGGGCGCCTGCCGCTGGATGCGCGCCGCGCGCTGTGCCAGCTGCTGATCGGCCCCAGCATCGACCAGCTGCGCCACGCCAAGCTGTGGCCCGCGCTGATCCGCAGCGAAGCGGCCATCCGCTCATCGCTGGCGGACCTGTTCCTGGAACTGGTGCTCGACCGCGACAGCGGCGTGGCGTTCACCCGCCAGGCCGATACCGAAGACGTTGATGCGCCGGTGCTGCTGCGCACCTCGCCGCTGACCTTCATCGACTCGGTGCTGCTGCTGTACCTGCGCCAGCAGCTGGCCGAGGCCGATGCACGCGGCAACCGCGCGGTGGTCGCCGACGCCGAGATGGCCGAAGCGCTGGCCATCTATGAAAAGAACCTGTCCACCGACCGCGCCGGCTTCAACCGCCGCGTTGCCTCGGCGGTGCAGAAGATGAAGGACAACCACATCCTGACCCGCCTCAGCGGCCAGGATGACCGCCACGAAGTCTCGCCGGCGCTGAAGCTGCTGTTCTCCGCCGAAGACGTGTCCCAGCTTTCGGCGGTGTACCGCCAGCTGCGCGAAACCCCGGCCGCCGAGGCCTGAGAGACCCGACCATCGCATGGCTATCTCCAAGCACACTCCCGCACTGTTCAACGAAGGCCTGCCGGACCCGCGCCTGCAGCAGTTCCGCATGCGCCGCCTGCAGGTGCACAACTGGGGCACCTTCAACGGCCTGACCGAAGTACCGATCGCCGAGCGCGGCTTCCTGTTCGTCGGCCGCTCCGGCTCGGGAAAGTCAACCCTGCTCGATGCCATGTCCGCGCTGCTGACGCCACCGGCCATCGTCGACTTCAACGCCGCTGCGCGTGAAGCCGAGCGCAGTGGCCGCGACCGCAACCTGGTGTCCTACGTGCGCGGCGCGTGGGCCGACCAGCAGGACAGCGGCACCGGCGAAATCGCCACCCAGTACCTGCGCAAAGGCGCCACCTGGACCGCACTGGTGCTGGAATACCGCGCCGGCGATGGCCGCGTGGTCAGCCTGGTGCGCCTGCTCTGGATCTCCGGCAACGGCACCTCGGCCGGCGATGTGCGCAAGCACTACATGATCGCCGAGCGCCCGTTCGACATCGCCAAGGATCTCGGCGGCTTCGACCTGGACCTGCGCAAGCTCAAGCAGAAGCTGTCCGACCTGCACCACTTCGACACCTTCTCCGGCTACGCCGAGCGCTTCCGCGACCTGCTCGGCATCGACAACGAGATGGCGCTGCGCCTGCTGCACAAGACGCAGTCGGCGAAGAACCTGGGAGACCTCAACGTCTTCCTGCGCGACTTCATGCTCGACACGCCGAAGACCTTCGACGCCGCCGAGCGCCTGGTCAGCGATTTCGCCGAGCTTGATGGCGCACACCAGGCGGTGGTCACCGCCCGCCGCCAGGTGGAAACCCTGCTGCCGGCGCGCGCCTACTACAACGACCTGAAGGAAATGCACCGCCGGCGCGGTGACGACGAAGCCTTGAAACTTGGCGTCGACAGCTTCCGCGAGAGCCGCCGCCAGGCGCTGATCGAAGCGCGCCTGCGCGAGATGGACGTGCGTGACCGCGGCCTGCTTGGCGAAGAAGCCCAGCGCCGTGCTGCACTGGACAATCACACCGAGCGCCTGGCCGAACTGGAGCTGCAGCGCCGCCAGCAGGGCGGTGAGCGCATCGAGGAACTGGAACGCGAGCAGGGTCGTGCCGAAGCTGAGCGCGACCGGCGCCAGGCCAAGCGCGAGCAGGCACGCCAGGCGGCACAGCAGCTGGGGGCCGAACTGCCGGACGACGCGCACGGTTTCGCCGAACTGGTCGAGCGCGCGCAGAACGAGCTGCAGGATCGCCAGCGTGCCTCCTCGGCACTGGACGATGCGATCAGTGATCGCCTCGGTGGCAAGCGCGATGACGAGCGCCGTTTCGGCGAAGTCCGTGCCGAACTCGAAGCGATGCAGCGCACACCGTCCAACATCCCGGCGCCGATGCAGAAGCTGCGTGCGCGCCTGGCCGAAGAGACCGGCATCGCCGAGGCAGCGTTACCGTTCGTAGGTGAACTGATCCAGGTCCGCGCGGAAGAGCAGGGCTGGCAGGGTGCCATCGAGCGCGTGCTGGGCGGTTTCGCGCTGTCGCTGCTGGTCGACGACAAGCACTACAACGATGTTGCCGAGTGGGTGAACCGCACTCACCTGGGCATGCGCTTCACCTACTACCGCGTGCGCCGCAACGATGATGCGTTCGCGCGCGAACCCTCGGCGAAATCGCTGCTGCACAAGCTTGAACTGCGCGAGCATGTGTTCGAAAGCTGGCTGCGCCGGGAGCTGGGCAAGCGCTTCGACTACGAATGCGTGGATGCCAAGCAACTGCGCAACGTCGACCGCGGCATCACCCGCGAAGGCCAGGTCAAGCATCCAGGTGACCGTTTCGAGAAGGACGACCGCAGTGCAGTGGGCGACCGCCGCCGCTGGATCCTCGGCTTCAACAACCACGACAAGGTCGGTGCCTTCGAGCGCGAAGCCCAGGAACTGGCCAAGCGCATCGCCAGCTGCGAGACCGACATCGCGCGCCTGCGCGGGCAACGTGACCGCGACAACGAACGCCGCCTGGCCTGCCACGAGCTGGTCAGCATCAGCTGGAACGAGATCGACATCGCCGCTCCGCAGCAGCGCCTGAGCGATATCGAAGCCACCCTGCGCGACCTGCGCGAAGGCAACGCCGATCTCGCCAGGCTGGCCAAGCAGATCGACGCCGTGCGTGCGGATATCGAACAGGCACGCCGCACCTATGAGGACGTTCGCGTCGAACGCGGCCAGCTGGTCAAGGAGCGCGACCGTCTCGATCGCGCCCGCCAGCAGAGCCGTGCACTGGTGCTGCCGACCCTGGCCCAGGAGCAGGAGGCCGGGCTTGCCGAGCGCCTGCAGGAGCAGGGTCCGCTCAGCCTGGAAACGCTCGAAGCGCACATGCGCCAGGTCAGCAACGCGCTGAACGAGCAGCTGTCGTCCTCGCAGCAGGACCTCAACCGCATCGAGAACCAGCTGATCGGCTGCTTCCGCCGCTTCATCCAGCAGTGGCCGGAGGAGTCGGGTGACTTCACCGTCTCGGTGGCCTCGGCCGAGGACTTCCTCGCCCGCCTCGAACGCCTGGAACGCGATGGCCTGCCGCAGCACGAAGAGCGCTTCTTCGATCTGCTGCAGAACCAGAGCAAGAACAACCTGCTGGCCCTGCAGCGCCACAGCGCCGAAGCCCGGAAGTCGATCGGACAGCGCCTGGATGAAGTGAATGCCAGCCTGGAGCAGGTGCCGTTCAACCGTGGCACGCTGCTGACCATCGAACTGAGCGACCGCCGCCTGCCGGAAGTCGCCGAGTTCCACCTGCAGCTGCGCGAGGTGCTGTCGCAGCAGCAGACCGAGCAGCGTGAACTGGCCGAATCGCAGTTCACCGTGCTGCGCCAGCTGGTCAACCGACTGGGCTCGCAGGAAGGCGAGGACAAGCGCTGGCGCGAGCTGGTGCTGGACGTGCGCATGCACGTGGAGTTCATCGGCGTCGAGCTGGATGCGGAAACGCGCCAGCAGGTGGAGATCTACCGCAGTGGCGCGGGCAAGTCCGGTGGCCAGCGCCAGAAACTGGCCACCACCTGCCTGGCTGCGGCACTGCGCTACCAGCTCGGCGGCGCCGACAGCCAGCTGCCCAGCTACGCGGCGGTCGTGCTCGACGAGGCCTTCGACAAGGCCGACAACGAGTTCACCGCGCTGGCGATGAACATCTTCGACAACTTCGGCTTCCAGATGGTGGTCGCCACCCCGCTGAAGTCGGTGATGACGCTTGAACCGTTCATCGGCGGCGCCTGCTTCGTCGAAATCAGTGGCCGCCACGACTCCGGGGTGTTGCTGATCGAGTACGACGAAGAAGGCAAGCGCCTGAAGCTGCCCGAGCGCAGTCGCCAGCAGGCCAACGAACCGGAAGAAGCCGAGGCCTGACCCGGCCGATCGAATGGGGAATGCCGGCCAGCGGCCGGCACCACCCATGGGCGGGGTTCACGACCCGGCTGTGCCGGCCGCTGGCCAGCAACCGCATTCACGAACCGCGGAACGTGTCCCACGCCATCCGCGCGATCAGCACCACCACCAGCCCCACGAACAGCTTGCGGATGAACGGCGTGCCGCCCTTCAACGCCAGGCGCGTGCCCACCACCGAACCGATGATGTTGGCTGCGGCCATCGGCAGCGCGAACAGCCACAGGATGTTGCCGGTTGGTACGAAGAACGAGATCGCTGCCACGTTGGTCGCCAGGTTCACGACCTTCGATGCCGCTGACGCGCGCAGGAAATCCAGCCCGAAGAAGCGTACGAACAGGAAGATCAGGAAGCTGCCGGTACCCGGCCCGAAGAATCCATCGTAGAAGCCGATCGCCGCACCGATCGCCAGTGCGATCACCAGCTCGCGGCGGCCGATCTCCTGTGGCCGGTGCAACGCGCCGAAGTCCTTCTTCCACAGCGTGTAGGCCAGCATCGCGATCAGCAGGACCAGCACCAGCGGGCGCACCGCGTCCTTGGGCAGCAGGCTTACCGCAGTGGCCCCGGCGAAGGAGAAGATGAAGGCGGTACCAGCCGCGAACAGTACCGGCTTCCACGGGAAACGCACGTTGCGCGCGTAACGCCAGGCAGCCGCACCGGTGCCGAACATCGAACTGAACTTGTTGGTGCCGAACAGCATCGCCGGTGTCTGCTGCGGCAGCACCGTGAACAGTCCCGGCAGCTGCACCAGGCCACCGCCACCGACGGCGGCATCCACAAGACCGGCGATGAAGGCGATCACCACCAGCCACCACAACTCGGGGGGAACCAGTTCCAGCACGGCGATCAATCAAGGTGGGGGCGCGACAGCATACGCCCTTCGCCGATGGATGCTGGCGGCGCCCCGCGCGACAATGCGCGCATGAGCCGAAAACCTGCCGATCCCTGTCCCTGCGGGCTTCCCGCGGAGTACGCCGCCTGCTGTGGCCGTTTCCATGCCGGCGACACCGTCCCCGACGCCGAACGCCTCATGCGTTCGCGCTACAGCGCGTACGTGCGGGGCCTGGCAGACTACCTGCGCCAGAGCTGGCATCCGGACACGCGTCCGGTCGAGTTGTCGCTGGATGACGCGCCCGGGCAGCGTACGCACTGGCTGGGCCTGACCGTCCATGAGCACACCGTCACCGGCGCTGACAGCGCCGAGGTGAGGTTCACCGCCCGCTACCGGGTAGGCGGCGGCAGCGCGGTGAAGATGACCGAACACAGCCGCTTCCTGCGCATCGACGGTCGCTGGTACTACCTCGACGCAGTCTGAGCCTCAGCCCGCTGTCCGGCGTTCGCCCGGATCTGGTTGCGGCCGCCGTCCTTGGCTGCGTACAGCGCCCGGTCGGCGGCCTTGACCACCGCTGCCGGGCGCGGGTCCACAAGGCTGTCGGCCAGGCCGATGCTCACCGTCACCTGCACCACCGGGCCGCTGCCGCCGCGCCCGCGTTGCTGACGCCCGGCGTCATCGTCGCGGCTGCGGGTGCTGCGGTCGCGCAGCTGCATGCGGGTGTCCTCGATGCTCTGCCGCAAGGCTTCCACGGCATCCATGCAGGCGTCGGCCGGCTGGCCCAGGAACACCACCGCGAACTCCTCGCCGCCGTAGCGGAACGCACGTCCACCATCACCGACCCGCGCCAGCCGCGAGGCCACCAGGCGCAGCACGTCGTCGCCGGTGTCGTGGCCGTGGGTGTCGTTGAACGATTTGAAGTGGTCCACGTCCACCATCGCGATGCTGTAGGTGCCGCGCGCCCGTTGCAGGGTCTCATTGAAGGCGCGGCGCCCCGGCAGGCCGGTCAGTTCGTCGCGGAACGCCATGTGGAACGACTCCTGCAGCATCGCGCCCAGCATCAGCAGCAGGGCCGCACTGGCCAGCGCAGGCAGCAGCACCGGCTGCAGGAAGACCCTCGGCAGCATCCACCACAGGCACAGCAGCGCCAGCAGCATAGCCGTGTGCAGCGGCCGCGGATGCCGCCATGCCTGCCAACCCAGCGCCGCCGTGGCCAGCAGGAACAGCAGCGCCGGCAGCTGCGCCAGCGCGTTCCAGTCGGCCGGGATCCACGCCCAATGACGGTTCGACAGCAGATCATGCATGCCGCGCGGCTGCTGCGCGGCCAGCAGCAGGAAGATCAGCAATGCCGTACTGCTGGCGACGGAGCGCAACAGCAGGTCGTGCCTGCGCCGCCCACGCTCCGGCCACAATGACAGGCCGGCGAACAGCAACGGCAGCCACGCCGAGATGGCATGGAAGCGCAGCGGTGTCAGCGCGCTGACATGGCCGCTGCGCAGGTAGCCGCCGACATCCTGGTGCAGCATCGCGAACATGACTGCCACCACCAGCAGCAGGCAGAGCGCACGCACCTGGTGGTAGAGAAGGGCCAGGCCGGCACCGAGGCAGGCCAGCAGCCAGGGCAGAACGCGTTGGGCCGGACTGGCCACGTCTTCGTTGCCCAACGCCGCCCACAGCACCACGGCAACCAGCACGGCGGGCAGCACGAACAGGTAGTGCGCAGGCTGGCGGAGCGGATGCAGGGGCAATCAGGAATTCCAGCGCGGTGACGACGCGGCCGCAGCATTGCCGTTAGCGGCGTTCGGGGCGGCTTCTTGAATGCGGCAGGCCCATCCATGTGAACGAAGTGACGCCGGACCATGACATCGCACTCACCCGCCGGCACCGATGCTGTCGGCATGGACAGCGTACCCGCCGCCGTCGCTGCCCCGCAGCACGATCTCGCCCACCAGTTCGCACGCGTGCGTGCGCGCAGCATGCAACTGGCCGGCCCGCTCAGCGCCGAGGACGCCATGCTGCAGAGCATGGCCGATGCCAGCCCCAGCAAGTGGCACCTGGCCCACACCACCTGGTTCTTCGAACGCTTCGTGCTGGCCGGCTTCCCGGCTGCGCCTGCACATGACCCTGCATGGGACTACCTGTTCAACAGCTACTACAAGAGTATCGGCCCCGCCCATGCCCGGCCGCAGCGCGGCCTCCTCTCACGGCCCTCGCTGCAGCAGGTGCATGACTATCGCCAGCAGGTCGATGCACAGGTGCAGTCGCGGCTATCGGCAGGTGACCTGGACCCACACGCGCTGCACAACCTGCAGCTGGGCCTGCAGCACGAACAACAGCATCAGGAGTTGTTGTTGACCGACATCAAGCACGCGTTCTGGTGCAATCCGCTGCAGCCGGCCTACCGCGAGGACCTGCCCACCCCCCCTGGCGCTGCCAGTGCACAGGGCTGGATCGAATCACCCGAGCGCATCGTTACCGTCGGCGCTGCAGCCTGGCCGCAGCACGCTGCGTTTGCCTACGACAACGAATCGCCGCCGCACCGCGTGCTGCTGCCGGCACATGCTCTGGCCGAACGTCCCGTCAGCAATGCCGAGTACCGTGCTTTCATCGATGCCGGCGGCTACCGCGAACCGCGCTGGTGGCTCAGTGAAGGCTGGGCATTGCGTGAAGCCGAGGACTGGCAGCACCCGCTGTACTGGGATGACACCCTGCAGCGCGAATACACCCTGGGCGGTTGGCGCGAGCTGGATCCGCATGCGCCGGTCTGCCATCTCAGCTACTTCGAGGCCGATGCCTGTGCCCGCTGGGCCGGGGCACGCCTGCCCAGCGAGTTCGAGTGGGAGGCCGCCGCCGCGTCTCAGGCGGTGCGGGGCCACTTTGCCGATGACGATCACCTGCACCCGCAGGCGGGGCAGGGCAGCGGCCTGCGCCAGCTGTTCGGTGATGTCTGGGAGTGGACTCACAGCGCGTATGGCGCCTATCCCGGCTACCGCCCTTTCGCGGGCAACCTCGGTGAGTACAACGGCAAGTTCATGTGCGGCCAATGGGTGCTGCGCGGCGGCAGCTGCGTCACGCCAAGGGGCCATGTGCGCGCCAGCTATCGCAATTTCTTCATGCCGCCGGCGCGCTGGCAGTTCTCCGGACTGCGCCTGGCCAGGGACCTCACATGAGCACCGTGCACGACGCGCTGCAGGCGTTGACCGACCTCACCCCCGGCCGCCAGCAGATCCTTACCGACGTGGTGGCCGGGTTGTCGCGCACACCGCGCCAGCTGCCATCCAAGTATTTCTACGATGCACGCGGCTCACGCCTGTTCGAGCAGATCACGCAGACCTGCGAGTACTACCCCACGCGTACCGAGCTGGCGCTGCTGGCGCGGGTGCTGCCGGACATCGCCCGCAGCGTCGGTCCTCATGTTCATGTGGTGGAGCTGGGCAGCGGCAGTGGCCGCAAGACCGCGCTGCTGCTGGCGGCGCTGCAGGACCCCGTGGCCTACACCCCCATCGAGATCTCGCGCGCCGCGCTGCTGTCCAGCATCGACCATCTGGCCCCGGCGCTGCCGGACGTCGAGATGCTGCCGGTCTGTGCCGACTTCACCCGCGCGGTCGCCGTCCCGGCACCGGAACGCGAGCCTGCGCGGCGCCTGTTGTTCTTCCCGGGCTCCACGTTGGGCAATTTCGTCGAAGAGGATGCCGTCGCACTGCTGCGCGCGATGCGCCAGACCATGGGCCGCGATGGCCTGGCTCTGGTCGGCATCGATCTGCACAAGGACCCGGCATTGATCGAAGCCGCCTACAACGATGTGCAGGGCATCACTGCTGCATTCACCCTCAACCTGCTGGCGCGCCTGAACCGCGAGATCGGCAGCGACTTCGATCTGGACGGCTTCCGCCACCGCGCCCGCTACAGCGTCGCGCGGCTGCGCATCGAAACCGATCTGGTCAGCCAGCGCGCACAGGACGTCCGTCTGGATGGCCGCACCTTCCACTTCCAGGCCGACGAGCCGATCCGCGTCGAATACAGCCACAAGTACACCGACGACAGCTTCGAAGCGTTGCTGCTGCCGGCGGGCCTGCAGGTCGTGCGGCGCTGGGATGCTGAAAGCCCGGCCTATGGCCTGCGCCTGCTTCGCGCCCTTTAGCCGCCGCCAGCCCGCGCTGCTTCAGGTTCGCCTACGCTGCGCCTAAGATGGCCCTGCAACGGCAACACGGAGGACGCCATGCCCATTCTGACCACGCTCGGCCTGGCGGCCGTGCTCGCCGCGGCACCCGCTTCGACAGCAGCGCCTGCGGCCAGCAGCGATGCCGCTTTCAGCCGCTGCCTGGCCGTCCTGCAATCGACAGCCGCCAGCCAGGGCATCAGTGCCGACCGCTTCAATGGGATTATCGCCGGGCTCACCCCCGATCCCAGCGTGCTCGGCCTGCTCGACGCGCAGCCGGAATTCACCACGCCGATCTGGGACTACCTGGCCGCGCTGGTCGATCGCCAGCGCGTGGACGATGGGCGCGTCCTGCTGCAGCAGCATCGGGCCCTGCTTGATCGGGTGTCGGCCCAGTACGGCGTCGATCCGGCCACCATCGTCGCGGTCTGGGGCGTGGAGAGCGACTACGGCCGTGTGTTCGGCAAGCGCCCGCTGCTGCAGTCGCTGGCCACGCTGTCCTGTGCCGGCCGCCGCCAGCCCTTCTTCCGTGGTGAGCTGCTGGCCCTGCTCAAGTTGATCGACCGCGGCGACCTGCAGGCACAGGGGCTCACCGGTTCCTGGGCCGGCGCCTTCGGGCATACGCAGTTCATGCCCAGCACCTATGCACGCATCGCCGTGGACGGTGATGGCGATGGCCGCCGCGATCTGGTCGGCAG
This sequence comes from Stenotrophomonas sp. CASM101, assembly GCF_049384845.1. NCBI lineage: Bacteria > Pseudomonadati > Pseudomonadota > Gammaproteobacteria > Lysobacterales > Lysobacteraceae > Stenotrophomonas > Stenotrophomonas sp. CASM101. The sequence continues at coordinate 266,131 of NZ_JBMRFR010000005.1, forward strand.
CATTCCCGATGCGCTGGCCTCCACCGCCAATTACCTCAAGCGCGCCGGCTGGCGCAGCGGAGAGCCGTGGGGCATGGAAGTGCGTATCCCGCCCGGTTTCGACGCCAGCCAGGCCGGGCGCACCCAGCGTCGGGCGCTGGCCGACTGGCGTGCGCAAGGTGTGACCGCATTGGATGGCAGCGCGTTGGCCCCGGCCAACCTGCCTGCCGACGCGCGCGCGGCCCTGCTGCTGCCGGCGGGCGGCAAGGGCCCGGCGTTGCTGGTGTTCCGCAACTACGACGCGATCTACAGCTACAACGCTGCCGAAAGCTACGCGCTGGCGATCGCCACCCTGGCCGACCAGCTGCGTGGCGGCACGGGCCTGGCCACGGCCTGGCCGACCGATGATCCCGGTATCGGCCGCGATGAGCGCCGCCAGCTGCAGACCCTGCTGCTGGCCCGCGGCCACGACATCGGAAGCGCCGACGGCATGATCGGTACGGCCACGCGTCGTGCCATCCAGGTCGAGCAGCAGCGCCTGGGCTGGGCCAACGCAGATGGGCGCGCGGGACAGCGTATCCTTCGCACTCTGCAGAACGCGCCGCGCACTGCACCGGTGCCCACGCGTTTCATGCTTCCCAGCAACTACAGTGCCGTGCAATCGCCGGCCATACGGAGTCGATCCCACGTGCAGCAGATCCAGGGTGTACGCAGCGGGCAGTACCAGGGGCTCGATGCCTGGCTGGTGGAAACCGGCGACGCCAGCGCGGCCATCAGTGTGTTTGGCGGCCAGCTGCTTTCCTTCGTGCCCAAGGGCCAGCCGGATCTGATGTGGCTGTCCCCCCGGCGCGCCGAACTGCCCACGCCGATCCGCGGAGGCAGCCCCGTCTGCTGGCCGTACTTCGGCCGCCAAGGCCAGGGCAACGACGTGCCCGCCCACGGTTTCGTCCGTACCGTGCCGTGGGAACTGCAACAGGCCCGTCGCCTGGACGACGGCAGCATCGAGCTCACGCTGGCACCCCCGGTGCTGCAGAGCCTGGACCTGCGATTGAGGATGACTGTGCGCGTAGGCCGCCAGTTGACCCAGCGACTGATCACCGAGAACGTCGGCAGTTCCCCTGCCAGCATCACCCAGGCGCTGCACAACTATTTCCGCGTGGGTGATGCCAGCGCGGTGGACGTGGACGGCGTGGACGGACTGGACTATCTGGACAAGTTCGAGAACTATGCGACGCCGCGTCGGCAGCAGGGCGCCTGGACGTTGCGCGATCCCCGTGATCCCGGGCGCAGCGACCGCATCTACACGCAGGCCAAGGGTCACTATGTCCTGCGTGATCCGGTGCTGAAACGCCGCATCGACATCCGTACGGAAGGAAGCCGCTCGCTGGTGGCGTGGAATCCCGGTGCCGAGGCTGCAGCGAAGATGGCAGATGTGGGTGAGGGCTGGCGCGACTACGTCTGCCTGGAAGCGGCCAACGCCGGACCCGACGTGGTGACCCTGCCGCCGGGTGGCAGCCATGTGCTGTCACAGACATTGTCCGCGGCACCGTGGACACCGGTAACCCGGTAACGAATCAACGCAGCAAGGATGTTTTCATGCAGGACGCACAGTGGTGGTACGCCAACAGCAGGCAGAGCGAAGGACCGGTGGACCTGGCCGCCCTGCGTCGCCTGCAGCAGGACGGCACGGTGACGGCACGCACGCTGCTGTGGCGCGAAGGCATGCCCGCGTGGCGCCCCTTGGCGGAGCTGGAACAGGATTCAACGCCCATCGAGATGGCGCCGGCTCCGGATATCGACACAGCCCCACCGGTTGAGGTCGTTGCGCCAAGTGTCGGCGATCCGTCCGATCCGTATCGAGCCCCCGCCGCTGCACCGGATACGGCTGCCGCCGCGGGGCTGGAGGGCGAGATGGCCTTGTACGCCAGCGTGGTCGGCGGCAACTTCCCGATCTATCGCCAGCGCTGGCGACTGGATCAGGGCATTGCCACCGCCAGTGGAACCTGGCACTGGCCGGCCTTCCTGCTCGGCCCGATCTGGATGATGTACCGCAGGATGTACCGCCTGGCGGCAATGTGGGTCGGCCTGCTGCTGCTGATCAGCGTGGTGGAGACCTTGCTGGATGTGCCCGAAGGCGTGTCGCTGGTCATCACCATCGCGCTCAGCGTCACCACCGGCACCTTTGGCAACACCTGGTACCTGGCACACTGCCAACGCCTGATCGCCCAAGCTCGTGCCGTCAGCGGCGGCGATGACGCACGGCTGCGCAGCGAGCTGACCGCACGCGGCGGCACCAGCGTGGTCGCCACACTGGCCGCCATCGTCATCTCGGTGGTGTTGAGCACCGTCGGCGCCGCACTGGCGGGGTAGGACAGGTCAGCGGCCCTGACGCGGCCGCAGCACCAGCAGGCACAGCGCACCGGCCACCAGGCCCCAGAACGCCGAACCGATGCCGGCCAGTGAGACGCCGGAGGCGGTGACCAGGAAGGTGACCAGTGCCGCCTCGCGGTCCTGCTCTACTGCCAGCGCACTGGCCAGGCTGTTGGCGATGGTGCCGAACAACGCGATACCGGCCACGCAGGCCACCAGCTCCTTTGGGAAAGCCGCGAACAGGGCGGCCACGGTGGCACCGAACAGCCCGATGACAATATAGAAAGCCCCAGCGGCCATGGCGGCGGTGTAGCGCCGTGCCGGATCCTCGTGCGCATCACGGCCCATGCAGATCGCGGCCGTGATCGCGGCCAGGTTCAGTGCGTAGGCACCGAACGGCGCCAGCAATGTATTGACCACGCCGATCCAGCCGATCAGCGGCGACACCGGCGCGTCATAGCCGGAGGCACGCATCACTGCCACACCGGGGATGTTCTGCGAGGCCATGGTGACCACGAACAGGGGCAGGGCGATGCCGGCTACCGCAGTCCAGGACAGGGACGGGGTCACCCATTGCGGCACCGCCAGCTGCAGCTGCACCTGCTGTGCGTGCAGCAGGTCACGGCTGGCTGCGACCGCGATGCCGACCAGTAGTGTGGCGATGACCGCATAGCGCGGGAACAAGCGGCGTCCCGCCAGCCAGGTGGCGAACATTGCCAGTGCCAGTACCAGTTGGGAATTCATGGCCACGAACACGTCCAGACCGAAGCGCAGCAGCACGCCGGCCAGCATGCCGGCGGCCAGCGCCATCGGCACCCGCTGCATCAATCGTGCGAACACCCCGGAGAAGCCTGCCAGCATGCCAAGCACCGCAGCGAGCAGGAATGCGCCGGTGGCTTCAGCGAGCGAGTCGCCACCAGCACCGACCACCAGCATCGCCGCGCCCGGTGTCGACCATGCGGTCACCACCGGCACGCGATAGCGCAGCGACAGCCCGATGCAGGTGACACCCATGCCCAGTCCCAGTGCCCACATCCATGAGGCGATCTGTGCCTGGTCGGCACCGACAGCCTGTGCGGCCTGGAACACGATCACTGCGGAACTGGCGAAGCCGACCAGCACGGTGATGAAGCCGGCGACCACGGCCGGCACTGAAAGGTCGCGCCACCATGCTTGCCGCACCTGCATGTTCATTGCCGTCTCTCCTTGTTGCATCCGTGCATTGATAGCCGTTGCGGCGTTGACCGCGCAACGCGCGGGCAACGCCGCAGTGATCTTCGAGCGTACGTCATGCCTGAAGTCGCGGCGCTCCTGTCATCACCATGAAAAAAAGCCTTGACGAAATCTGCAGGATCTCTAGAATTCGCCCCCTTGCTGCAACGCATCGCTTCCTCGGAAACGGCACGCGATCAGCAACGCCATCACCGGCGAACGAGTTGATCGAACGAAGGTGTTGACGGACTCGGAAAGTCCGGCATAATAGGCGGCTCGCAACGACGAAAGGCCCTCGGGTCCAGCGACGAAGCAGCATCGGCAACAACGTCCACTCCGGTGAGACGGCCTTGAAAAAAGGTGTTGACGAAGCGGAAAAGCCGGCTATAATGGGCGGCTCGCTACGAAGGAAACTTCGCAGCACACGGGAACGGCGCTGAGGCCACTTCCCCTGATCTTTGAAAGTATGCGCAGGTATCTTGTGAAGGCGCCTGCAGGAAGGATGATTGTCCATCTTGCAGACGTTTGATCAAGCAACTATTAATTGTTTTAAAGCAAGCGATACGTTGCCAGCATCAAT
>NZ_JBMRFR010000006.1:0-236388 GCF_049384845.1 Stenotrophomonas sp. CASM101
CGGTGTGGGTGGGCAGGACCGTTGGCGCCATGGATGGCGCCATCGAGCCCCCATGGATGGGTTTACGGCGTGTCCTGCCCACCCACACCGCCCCGCCATCCCACGGATAGCCCGCTGTTGCTGTTGCTTTCGCTGTTGCCGTTGCCTCTGCAGGTGCAGGGCTGCAGGCCCTGCCGAACCCCCTCAAATGTCTGTGGGAGCCAGCCCGTACTGCTCGGCGAAGCGCTTGCTGAAACTCGCCGCAGACCGATAGCCCGCGCGTGCGGCCACGGTCTTCAACGGCAGGTCCGTGGTGTAGAGCAGCTGCATGCCATGCGCCAGCCGGGCCTCGGTGAGCAGCTGGCGCAGGCTGGTGTCCTCGGCCGCCAGGCGACGGCGCAGGGTCGCGCCGCTCAGCGCGAACAGCGCTTCCACATCACGCGATTGCCAGTGCCGGGCCGGTTCGGCGGCGATGCGGTCGCGGATCTGTTCGCCCAGGCTCGGTGCCTGCGGTAGCAGCAGGTTGCCGTGGCCCTGCCGGCACAGGGTCAGTACCAGCGAGGCCAGGGCCAGCCGCGCTTCGCTGTAATGGCCGTCCTGCAGCGATTGCCGCCACTGGCGCAGCACCGCGCCATGATCGATCAACGGCAGTCGCGCCATCGCATGACCAGCGGCGGGAAGCTCCCCGCTCCACAGCGTGCGTGCGGCCGCCAGCACTTCGGCACACAGCGGCACGATGGCGCTGAGGTAGCGGCCACTGCGTGGGTCGGGGGTGTTGACTACATCGATGCGGCATCGCTGGGTCAGCAGCAGGATGTCGCCGGGGATGAACTCCAGCGACTGGTGCGCGGTACGCACCTGCTTGCGGCCTTCCAGCAGGATCGCGAACTGGGGTTGCGGAATCTCCACCGAGCTGGCGCCATGTTCGCGCCGAGCGGTGATGCACGCATAACCTTCGGCGCGTGCGCAGCCGGCCAGACTGGCCATCTCGGCCAGCAGTGCGGTAACTGGCGGCAGCATGCCGGTCATGTCACCTGGGCGCCGAACAGGCGACCGACGCCTGCAGCGGCGGCCATTGCCAGTGCACCCCAGAACATCACACGCATTGCGCCGCGTACCGGCGGGGCGCCGCCGGCCTGGGCTGCCACCGCGCCGGTCAGGCACAGGCCGAGCAGGGTACTGGCCGTGGTCATCAGTGCGACCTTGTCGACCGGCGCCAGCAGGGCGGCCAGCACTGGCAGCGCCGCACCGCAGGTGAACGCACCGGCCGAGGCCAGCGCTGCCTGCAGCGGGCGGGCGCGCAGGGTATCGGTGATGCCCAGTTCGTCGCGCGCATGCGCGCCCAGCGCATCGTGGGCGGTGAGCTGTTCGGCTACCTGCCGGGCCAATGCAGGTTCCAGGCCACGGTGGCGGTAGATCGCGGCCAGCTCTTCCAGCTCGCTGTGCGGGTTGTCGCGCAGTTCGCGCTTCTCCATCGCCAGGTCGGCTGCTTCGGTGTCGGCCTGGGTCTGCACCGACACATACTCGCCGGCAGCCATGGACATCGCGCCGGCTACGGTGCCGGCCACGCCGGTGGCCAGAATGGTTGCAGCCGAGGCGCCGCTGGCCGCCACGCCAACCACCAGCCCGGCCACCGAGACGATGCCATCGTTGGCGCCCAGCACGGCGGCGCGCAGCCAGCCGACGCGTTCGGAGCGGTGCAGTTCGGGGTGTCGTGAATGGCGGCTCATGACGTTGAGTGTACGAGGGTCAAGAGGGCGTCGGTAGGATGCTGAAACCCGTCACCGTCGCATGACGCGACGGGGTGCCACGCTATAGTGCGCCCTTGCGATGGAAGGCCGCGAGCCCCACATCCCCCGCCACCGTCCAGCGAGCCTCTCCCTTGTCGAGCCCCAGCCACGTCGCCGATACCCCCATTACCGACCGCTCGCAGCTGGTGGAGGTGATCGCCTCCGGCGAGAAGCCCCGCGCGCAGTGGCGCATCGGCACCGAGCACGAGAAGTTCGGGTTCCGCCTGGATGACCTGCGCCCGCCGACCTTCGAGGGCGAGCGCGGCATCGAAGCGCTGCTCAACGGCCTGGTCCGCTTCGGCTGGGAGCCCGTGCAGGAGAACGGCAGCACGATTGCCCTGCTGCGCGATGGCGCCTCGGTGACGCTGGAACCGGCCGGCCAGCTGGAACTGTCCGGTGCGGCGCTGGAAACCATCCACCAGACCTGCGTGGAGACCGGCACCCACCTCAATGAAGTGGCGCAGGTGGCCGGCGAACTGCAGCTGGGTTTCCTCGGCATGGGCTTCCAGCCGAAGTGGAAGCGCGATGAAATGCCGTGGATGCCCAAGGGGCGCTACAAGATCATGCGCGCGTACATGCCCAAGGTCGGTTCGCTGGGCCTGGACATGATGACCCGCACCTGCACGGTGCAGGTGAACCTGGACTACGCCACCGAGGCGGACATGGTGAAGAAGTTCCGCGTGTCGCTGGCGCTGCAGCCGATCGCCACCGCGCTGTTCGCCGATTCGCCGTTCACCGAAGGCAAGCCGAACGGCTACCTGAGCTATCGCTCGCACATCTGGACCGACACCGACGCCGACCGCACCGGCATGCTCGACTTCGTGTTCGAGGATGGATTCGGCTACGAGCGCTATGTCGATTACCTGCTCGACGTGCCGATGTACTTCTCCTACCGCGACGGCATCTACCACGACGCCAGCGGGCAGAGTTTCCGCGACTTCATGCAGGGCAAGCTGCCGGTGCTGCCGGGCGCGTTGCCGACGCTGCGCGACTGGTCGGACCACATGACCACCGCGTTCCCGGAAGTGCGCCTGAAGAAGTACCTGGAAATGCGTGGTGCCGATGGTGGCCCGTGGAGCCGCCTGTGTGCGCTGCCGGCATTCTGGGTGGGCCTGTTGTATGACGACACCGCACTGGATGCCGCCTGGGACCTGGTGCGTGACTTCACCCTGGCCGAGCGCCATGCGCTGCGTGACGGCGTGCCGAAGCATGCGATGAACCTGCCTTTCCGCAATGGCACCGTGCGTGACCTCGCCGGCGAGGCGGTCAAGATCTCGGTGGAAGGCCTCAAGCGTCGCGCCGCACGCAATGCCGATGGCCAGGACGAGAGCAAGTTCCTGGACGTGCTGCAGGAGATCGTCGAATCCGGCCTGACCCCGGCCGAGCGCAAGCTGGCGCTGTTCAATGGCCGCTGGCATGGTGACGTCGATCCGGTGTTCCGCGAATTCGCGTACTGAGTGGATTGCGGTAGTGCCGGCCGCTGGCCGGCAGCCAGGCGCCCGGCACTACCAGAAAAAAACCCCGGCATTGCCGGGGTTTTTCTTTTTCGCATCTGCCCTGGCTCAGGCCGCGTTCTTCATCGTCGCCATGTCGATCACGAAGCGGTAGCGCACATCGTTCTTCGCCATGCGTTCCCAGGCTTCGTTGACGTTCCTGATGTCGATCATCTCCACATCGCTGACGATGCCGTGCTCGGCACAGAAGTCCATCATTTCCTGGGTTTCAGCCATGCCGCCGATCGCCGAGCCGGTCAGGTGCTTGCGGCCGAAGATCACGCTGCCACCGGTCAACGGCGGGTCCAGTTCGGTCAGCACGCCGACCAGGCACATGGTGGCTTCGCGCTTGAGCAGGCCCATGTACGGATTGGTGTCATGGCTGACCGGGATGGTATTGAGCAGGAAGTCGAAGCTGCCGGCGTGCGCCTTCATCTGCGCCGCATCGCGCGAGACCAGCACCTCATCGGCGCCCAGGCGCTTGGCATCGGCGCCCTTTTCCGGGGTGGTGGTGATCATCACCACGTGCGCACCGAGCGCCTTGGCGAACTTCACGCCCATGTGGCCGAGGCCGCCGAGGCCGATCACGCCGACCTTCTGGCCCGGGCCGACCTTCCAATGGCGCAGCGGCGACCACGTGGTGATGCCGGCGCACAGCAGCGGTGCGGCCGCCTTCAGGTCGAGGGTGTCGGACACCTTCACCACGAAGCGCTGCTCGACCACCACGTGGTCGGAATAGCCGCCGTAGGTCGGTGCGCCGGTTTCGCGTTCACGGCCGTTGTAGGTCCAGGTCGCGCCCTCGGCGCAGTACTGCTCCAAGTCGTGCTGGCAGGCGTCGCAGTGGCGGCAGGAGTCGACCATGCAACCCACGCCGGCGTGGTCGCCGACCTTGAAGCGGGTGACGTTGCTGCCGACCTCGGTGACGCGGCCGATGATCTCGTGGCCCGGCACCATCGGGTAGATCGAGCCACCCCAGTCATCGCGGGCCTGGTGCAGGTCGGAGTGGCAGATGCCGCTGTAGAGGATCTCGATGCGCACATCGTCGGGACCGACCGCACGGCGTTCGAACTCAAAGGGGACCAGCGGGGCGGTATGGGAATGGGCGGCGTAACCACGGGCGAGGGACATGGGGAATCCTTGGCAGGGTTTATCGAAAGGCGCTTTACAATACGCCGCGTTCCCAATGGCAAGAAGCGTGGATATCGGCATGATTCATCAAGTAAAACTGCACAATCATGGCCACTGACAACCTTTCCCACCTGGCCGCGTTCGCGGCGGTTGCCCGCCACCGCAGCTTCCGCCGCGCCGGTGCCGAGCTGGCGCTGTCGACCTCGGCGGTGAGCTATGCGATCCGCGCGCTGGAAGAACGACTGGGCGTGGGCCTGTTCCACCGCACCACGCGCAGCGTGGCCCTGACCGAGGCCGGGCAGCGCCTGCTGGAGCGCTTGCAGCCGGCGCTGGGGCAGGTGCATGACGCGCTGGAAGAAATGAACCACTTCCGCGCGGCCCCGGCCGGCCTGCTGCGCCTCAACGCCACCCGCGCGGCGGTGGCAACCCAGCTGCGACCTCGGCTGGCGCGCTTCCTGCACGCTCACCCCGATGTGCGCGTCGAGCTGACCGAGAACGATGGCCTGGTCGACATCGTCGCCGAGGGCTACGACGCGGGCGTGCGCCTGCATGAGTTCGTGCCGGAGGACATGGTGGCGGTGCCGATGGGGCCGCCGCTGCGTGGGCTGATTGTCGGCTCGCCGGATTACCTGCGGCGGCATCCGGCGCCGCAGCATCCGCGCGACCTGGCCGCGCATGAATGCATCCGCTTCCGCTTTGCCAGCGGCCATCTGTACAAATGGCAGTTCGAGCGTAGCGGGCAAGCGCTGGAGCTCGACGTGCCGGGCCGGCTCACATTGAGCGAGCAGGGCACCGTGGTTGGCGCGGTGCTTGATGGCATCGGCCTTGCCTACGTGCTGGAAGACACCGCGCGGCCGTATATCGAATCCGGCCAGATGGTGGCGGTGCTGGAAGACTGGAGCGAACCGTTCGCCGGCTTCGCGCTGTACTATCCGAAGCAGCGGCAGATGCCCGGCGCGTTGCGCGCGTTCGTGGATATGCTGCGGGAGTGAGGTGCTTTGGTTTGCATCCACGCATGGCGTGGATCTACTGCCGAACGACAGCCTCCACGCGTTGCTTGAAGCGGATCAGTAGTTCCGCGCCATGCGTGGATTGGCGTCTGCGGCGCAGCCGGCAATTCATTCGACCAGCGCGTCGTAGCCTTCGCCACTGAACTGGATCAGGCAGAAGCCGTGCCCGAACGGATCGGCCAGCACGGCGATACGGCCCCAGCGGCGCTCGCGCACCGGTTGCTCGAGCATCGCCCCGGCCGCGACCGCACGCATCAACGCGGCATCAATGTCCTCCACCACCCAGTCCAGGTGCAGCGGGGTCCAGTGGCGCTCGTAGTCACGCACGTCGCCGTCTTCGGTGGCGGCGCTGCCAGCCTCGTTCTGCAGCAGGTAGAGCGGTGTTGGCCCACCGACCAGTTCCACCGCGCCGGTACCGAGCCGACGACCGATGTGCAATCCAAACGCGGCCAGGTAGAACGTTTCGGCGGCGGCCAGGTCGGGTACGTCGATGTTGACGATGAAGTTGCGGGCAGTCGCATTCATGGCAGTGATTTCCAGCATCCGGTGGTTGCAGTCTAGTCCCGCCACCTGCTGCTGCCGGTTCATCTCCTGCGCGGATTCGGGCAAGCTGGGCGACCTCTATCGACAAGGACATCCATGAGCGCGCTATCCGACATCGAACAGGTCACCGGCCAGGCCTTCCCGCCCCTGTTCAAGCAGTTGCATGCAGCAGGCCGGTTGAGCTGGGGCAGTCCGCATCCGGAATGGTCCGAGGTGGTGTTCCCGACGCTGCAGGCGGATCCGCCGGTGCTGCTGTACGCCCAGGACTACGAGCCATTGGAACACGACGAACTGCTGGAGGCGTGGCAGGAGCTGACCGCCGAGGATCATTACAATCCCCTGCGTCCTGACCTGCAGCTCCTGCCGTTTGCGCGGACCGGCGGCGGCGACAGCTACTGCTTCTGGAGCAACGCGCCCGGTGTTGCCGAGCCGCCCGTCGTGCTGGTGTGGCATGACGATGATCGTGCCGATGTGCTGGCCGCCAACTACCAGGATTTCCTGTTCCGCAAGATGGTTGAAGCGGTTGCCGACTACCAAGCGCCGTATACGCTGCTGTCGCACGGCGAGCTGGCCGGCAATCTGCAGCGCTGGCTGCAGTCCCACCAGTCCTTCCTGCGCGGCGACCAGTACGCAGCCCTGCAGCGGCTGTTCGCCCGTGTTGACGATATTGAGGAAGGAAACATCAGCGAAGATGATGCACAGGCCATCGTCGCTGAAGTGATCGGCTTCGAGCAATTGGACGAGTCGTTCGCGTACGTGCGCGAGGATGCCTGAGGACATGGGTCGGAGCCCCGCCTGCGGCGGGCCGATCCGGATGGGCGATCCGCGTGGCGGAGGAAGGTCTTCTGGGCTGAACGGGTTGCGCCAGTATCAATAGTTGACGATCCGAGCGACGTCATCCTCGCCATCCTGGAGCTCCTCAAACAGTTCAGTTAGAAGTGCGATCAGATCGCGTCCCCGTGCGGTGACGAAATGGGTCGCCAAGGACTCGATGTCAGGGGCGATTGCTTCCCCCCATGGCGGGCGCTGGGCGCGATCATCGAACGACCAGATGACTTGGACGGGCGGCAGCTGGGCCAGCTCGCGGCGGATGACGTGCATCTCGGACAGCGCAGTGGCCGCGTCTGATTTCTGCACGCAGCCGGCGTAAAGCTGCTTCATGATGATCGGGAAGCGGCTTCCCCATCCATCCGGTTCTAGATTGCCGGTGATCGTCGAGAAGAACGCATGCAGAAAATCGCTGCTGCCGATCTCATCGGTGATGCGCCCGAGTTGGATGCCAATGCCCATCATTTCATTCCGGATGTTGCGACCCCCAAAGATTGCCCGACACGGCCTTGCTGACCGCTGGATCGTCTCAAGTAATTGATTCGGTTGGATTCAAAGCTGCCATTCCGGAGTCTCAGGAAGCCATTTGCGTCAAACCAAGCGCTTCTATGTATACTATCCCCCAGTATAGTTCCGAACTGGCCCGCCATGCCGCACTCCCCCGAAGAGAAGAAGAAGGTCCTGGCCCGCGTGCGCCGCATCCGCGGCCAGTGCGATGCGCTTGACCGCGCGCTGGAAGCCGGCGCCGACTGCGGGCCGGTGCTGCAGCAGATCGCCGCCATCCGTGGCGCGGTCAACGGCCTGATGTCCGAGGTGATGGAGGCCCATCTGCGCGAGGAATTCGGCCAGCCCGCCGCCTCCGACGAACAACGCGCCGAACGCGTGCGCGACATGAGCGCGTTGATCCGCTCGTACCTGAAGTAAACGACGGCGCAACATGGCGCCGCCCATCCTGTCATTGCCTGTCTCTGGAGAGTCCACCCATGAAATCCCGTGCCGCCGTCGCCTTTGGTCCCGGCCAGCCGCTGCAGATCGTCGAGATCGACGTTGCCCCGCCGAAGAAGGGCGAAGTGCTGGTCAAGATCACCCATACCGGTGTCTGCCACACCGATGCGTTCACCCTGTCCGGCGATGACCCGGAAGGCCTGTTCCCGGTGGTGCTGGGCCATGAAGGCGCCGGCATCGTGGTGGAGGTCGGCGAGGGTGTGACCAGCGTCAAGCCCGGCGACCATGTGATTCCGTTGTACACCGCCGAGTGCGGCGAGTGCCTGTTCTGCAAGAGCGGCAAGACCAATCTGTGCGTGGCCGTGCGCGCCACCCAGGGCAAGGGTGTGATGCCCGATGGCACCAGCCGCTTCAGCTACAACGGCGAGCCGCTGTACCACTACATGGGTTGCTCGACCTTCAGCGAGTACACCGTCGTTGCCGAAGTCTCGCTGGCGAAGATCAACCCGGACGCCAACCCGGAACACGTCTGCCTGCTCGGCTGCGGCGTCACCACCGGCATCGGCGCGGTGCACAACACCGCCAAGGTGCAGGAAGGCGACAGCGTGGCGGTGTTCGGCCTGGGTGGCATCGGCCTGGCGGTGATCCAGGGTGCGCGCCAGGCCAAGGCCGGCCGCATCATCGCGGTGGACACCAATCCGTCCAAGTTCGAACTGGCGCGCGAATTCGGCGCCACCGACTGCATCAACCCGAAGGACTTCGACAAGCCGATCCAGCAGGTCATCGTGGAAATGACCATCTGGGGTGTGGACCACAGCTTCGAGTGCATCGGCAACGTCAACGTGATGCGCGCGGCGCTGGAATGCGCGCACCGTGGCTGGGGCCAGAGCGTGGTGATCGGCGTGGCCGGTGCCGGGCAGGAGATCTCCACCCGCCCGTTCCAGCTGGTAACCGGCCGCAAGTGGATGGGCACTGCCTTCGGTGGCGTGAAGGGCCGCAGCCAGCTGCCGGGCATGGTCGAGGACGCGATGAAGGGCGACATCGAACTGGCCCCGTTCGTCACTCACACCATGGACCTGGACAAGATCAACGACGCCTTCGACCTGATGCATGAAGGCAAGTCGATCCGTACGGTGGTCCACTACTGAGGCGCGGCGTGGGCTGGTTCGATGCCTTGCGCAGGCCGCGTGCGGAAGATCCGCGCGCGGCGCTGGTCGACCCGATCGAGCAGGCGTTGCGTGCGCTGGGCTGGGTCGACGGCGAGGTGGGGCCACCGCGTGCGGTGACTTCGGCCTTCGGCAGCGACGATGGCATGCCGTTCGAGCAGTGGCTTGCGCAGGTATTCCTGCCGCGCCTGCACGAAGCCCGCGCCGACGGCCAATGGCCACCGCGCAGCGACGTGGCGGTGGCGGCGTACCGCAATCTGGATGGCCAGCCTGGCGTCGAATCGCTTCTGCGCCTGCTGTCGCGGCTGGATGAGTTGATCAACACACGTGACGGCTGACGCCGGCACGCAGGAGAGCACCATGGAACGCATTGAACACCGCGCCTGTTTCGGCGGCTGGCAGGACGTCTACCGCCATCGTTCGACCACGCTGGGCTGCGACATGCAGTTCGCCGTGTACCTGCCGCCGCAGGCGGAAGTGCAGCCGCTGCCAGTGCTGTACTGGCTGAGCGGCCTGACCTGCACCGAGCAGAATTTCATCACCAAGGCCGGTGCGCAGCGCTATGCAGCCGAGCACGGCGTAATCATCGTCGCGCCAGATACCAGCCCGCGCGGCGATGATGTGGCCGATGCCGAAGGCTACGACCTCGGCAAGGGCGCAGGGTTCTACCTCAACGCCACCCGTGCACCGTGGGCGAAGCACTACCGCATGCACGACTATGTGGCGCAGGAGCTGCCGGCGCTGATCGAAGCGAATTTTCCGGTCACCGGCGCGCGTGCTGTCAGCGGCCATTCAATGGGCGGCCACGGTGCGCTGGTGATAGCGCTGCGCAACCCGGGGCGCTACCGCAGTGTGTCGGCGTTCTCGCCGATCGTCGCGCCCAGCCACGTACCGTGGGGGCAGAAGGCGTTCACGGCTTATCTGGGCGACAACCCGGCCGACTGGGCGCAGTGGGATACGTGCGCGCTGCTGGAGGCGGCCAGCGAGCACCTGCCATTGCTGGTCGACCAGGGCGAGGCGGACGAGTTCCTGCAGACCCAGCTGCAGCCGCAGCGCCTGCAGCAGGCCTGCGCGGCCGCCGGCCATCCGCTGACCCTGCGTCTGCAGCCGGGCTACGACCACAGCTACTACTTCATCGCCAGCTTCATCGGCGAGCACATCGCCCACCACGCCCGCGCCCTGCAGGGCTGAGCGCGTTCCGGTGGTGCCGGCCGCGGGCCGGCATCACCGGAACGCCCAGGGATTCCCCGGGATTGCCGGCCAGCGGCCGGCACTACCATGGCGGCGCACGCGGAGTGTCGTTTTGCCGCAGTGGATCACGCCGCTGTGGCGTGCTGGCGCGCTATCGTGCGCTCAGACGGCCTTGCGGATCGGGGGGATGCATGCCGGTAGTGCTGGCGCTGCTGTATGTGCTGTGCCATGGGCTGGTGCTGGCCCTGTGGCCCGGTCCCGCCGGGGCGGGCTCCTTCGTCTTTCTGACCGGCGCCCCGTTGCTGGCTGCGGTGGCCTGCCTGTGGCGGGCCCGCCGCGACCGCGCTGCACTGGGGTGGCGGGCCATGGCATTGGCGCTGCTGCTGTGGGCCGGCGGCATGGCGTTCAACATGATCGACGCGCTGGGCGCCGGGCGGGCCGATTTCACTCCCCACGCCAGCCTGCTGTTGTACGTACTGTACGGCGTGCCACTGGTGTTCATCCTGGCGCGCGCACGCCGCGAGCGGTCGGGCATCAGCCTGATCGATGCGGCAATGGCCGCGCTGCTGGGCGTGCTGTTCTTCGTGCATACCGAATCGTTTGCCGCCCGCATCGATGTCGATGCCCATGCGATGTCGAACATGCAGCGTATGTTCGACATCCAGAACCTGTGCATCGCTGGCTTTGCGGTGGTGCGCTGGCTGGCCGGTGACGTCCCCGAGCGGCGCGGTTTCTTCCGGGTGCTGGCGCTGTACGCACTGGCTTATCTGCTGGTGGCTTACTACATCAACCATTACACCTCGGAAGACGCATTCGGAGCCTTCAATGATCTGTTGATCGACCTGCCGTTCCTGCTGGCGGCGGTGCTGGCGTTGGACCGGGCGCCCGTCACGGGCGCAGTGCCGCATCCGCGGCTGTCGCGCACGGTGCAGTCTGCCGGGCCGATGATCCTGCCCTTGCTGCTGCTGGTGGTGGGTACTCTGGTGGTCGACCATGCCCGACCGCTGGCAGTGGCGGGTTTCGTGGTGGCCACGCTCGGCTTCGGCCTGCGCAGCGTCCTGCTGCAGACCGATCTTCTGGAACGCCAGGCAGCACTGGATCAACTGGCGCGGCAGGATGGCCTCACCGGCGTGGCCAATCGCCGCGAGTTCGACGCGCGGCTGACCTCCGAATGGAATCGCGCGCGGCGCAGCGGCACCGAGCTGGGCCTGCTGCTGGTGGATATCGACCACTTCAAGGCCTTCAACGACCAGCACGGCCATCCGGCCGGTGATCGTTGCCTGCAGGCGGTGGCCGGGGTGCTGAAGGCCATAGCCGGTCGCGGTGGTGACAGCGTTGCGCGTTATGGCGGTGAAGAATTCGCCGTCATCGTGCCTGGAAGCCCGTTGTCGGGCGTGCTGGCGCTGGCCGAGCGGCTGCGCGAAGCGGTCGAAGCGCTGCCATTGCCGGAAGGCGCGGTCAGCATCAGCGTCGGCGTGGGTTACCTGCATCCGCCGGCTCTGGCCAGTGCCGATCAGTTGCTGGCAGACGCCGATGCCGGCCTGTATGCCGCCAAGCGGGCTGGCCGCAACCAGGTGGTCCTGCACGCACACGTGCTGGATGACGAGGGCAACGCGCACGGAACGATGGACTGCTGAGCGGACCAGCCCATGGCGTGCCGCCCGTCCAGGAACATCGCACTGGGTAGTGCCGGTCGGTGGCCGGCATCTCCTCGGTTGCCGGCCAGCGGCCGGCACTACCACGGCGTGGCCTCAACGCACGTCGCGCAGTTCCCAGTGGTGGCCGGCCAGCAGGCGCAGGCGCTGCTTGAACACGTCACTGTCGATGCGGGTGGTGGCGACCAGGTTGATGCGCAGGTCCTTCTGCTCGCCGGTCACGGTGGCGTCCGGATCGGTCACGCCCCACTGCGGTTCCACCGCGTCCGGGTCGGGCTGCTTGGCCTTCCAGCGCTCGAACAGCGTGCCGCTGCGCAGGGCATCCTGCAGCTCTTCGGCGAAGCCGGCGGCGCCCTGCGAGTGGAAGGACAGGTCAGGGTCATTGCCACGGGCCTTGGACGGGTCGGGTAGGCTGATGTGGTACTGCGCAGGCATGAAGTTCTCCTTGAAGTGCGGCAAGACTGGCACAACCGCAGTGGAATCGATGTGCAGATTCCGGCCGTGGCCAGCGCTCATTCGAACCGATGCGGCCCATCGGCGAAGCCTACGGTGACCGCGCCCTTGCCGACGTTGACCATGCCGGTCAGGCTCATCACCGATTCGTACACGGTCACGCCATGGGTGGCGCAGACCTCTTTCAGCTGTGCGTAGCCGGGCAGCGTGCGCAGCTCGTCCAGTTCTCCGCCGTAGCTGACGCACACCGTCGGTGTCATCAGCCCGGCACGCACGCGCTGGCCGACCACCGCGAACAGCTTCTGCACGGCATTGTCGAAGCCCTTGATCTTGGCCACCGGCCCGGTCTCGCCGCGGTAGCCGTGCAGCACCGGCTTGATGTCCAGCGCGCTGCCCAGCGCCGCACTGAGCAGGCCGACACTGCGGTCGCCCTTGTGCCGTGCGCGCGCACGCATGTAGTACAGATCACGGGTGACCATATAGCCGTGCACGTTGCCGGCCAGTTCCTCCAGCCGCTCGCGGATCTGCTGCACGCTGGCGTTGCTCTCGCGCAGGCGAACCGCCTCCACCGCAGTCACCGCCTGCGCGGCGAACAGGTTCTGGGTATCGAGCACGCGCAGCGCGAACGGTGAGTTGTAGCCTGCCGCCTGGCGCACCGGCTTGTAGTCGTTGAGGATGGCGAAGCTGGCCTGCAGCGCGTTGTCATGGATCGGGCTGCGGGTCTTGGTGATGGTCATGCAGAACACGTGGTCGTAATCGATCACCAGCTGCTGCAGGAACAGGTCGCGGATCTGGTTGACGCTGAAGGGAATGGTTTCCGCCTCGGCGCCGTGTTCGGCCACGTGCGCGTGCAGGAAGCTCAGCGTGGCCTGCTCATCGCGGTGATCGGCCAGCACGGCTTCGCCGATGCGGACGGTGATCGGCAGCAGCACGATGTTGTGCTCGGCAATGAAGTCCTGCGGCAGGTCGCAGGCCGAGTCGACGACGATTCCGATGCGCATCCGCGGCTCCCCCTCCAGGGCGGTTGTAGGTTCGGAAACGTGAAATCTATCTCAAAACCAGAGCCCGCGCCCGAGGGAAAGGCGACACCCCTGTTCAGCGATCGCGCTGTACCGCCACCGGCAGGCTGTCCAGGCGTTGCCATTCGGGCTGCAGCAGCAGGGCGGGATCGGCCAGCACGGCCGCCATCAGCGGATGGGCGTCGTTGCCCCAGAACAGTTCCTGGTCGATGGCCAGGGTCGGGACCCCGAACACCCCGGCGCCGATTGCGGCCTCGGTGTTGCGCCGCAACTGTTCCTTGACCGCCGGGGCCGCGATGGCGCTGGCGACATCCTCGATCCCCAGCCGCGCAGCCGGTTCGCGCAGGGCCTCGGCGCTATCGGCGGCATTGCCGTCGCGCCAGATCCAGTCGAACAGCACGTCCACCGCCTGCACGCTGCCACCGGCGGCCAGGCACAGCCGCAGGGCAGACAACGGGTTGAACGGGTGGCCCGGCGGGAACCGCAGCGGTGTTCCTTCGGCCTGCGCAGTCCACAGCAGCTGGCGGTACATGAAGCGGCGCTTGGCCGGAATCTCGGCCGGCCCGAGGTTGCCCAGGTGATGCAGCACGGCACCGAAGGCGATCGGCACGGTCTGGATCTGTGCGAACTGGGGTAGCTGCTTCAGCTTCTGCCAATGCAGGTAGGAATAGGGCGAGACGAAGTCGAAGTACCAGCGCAGGGTGGCCATGCAGGTTTCCTTGAATAACTGGAGGTCAGGGCTGCGCATTGCGCTGCAGGTAGCGATCACGCAGTTCGGTCTGGCGCGAGCGCATCGGCATCGCACGGCCGCCCAGCCAGACCTGTTCGGCATAGTGCGCCACGTCCAGCGGGTCGCCTTCCCACAGCACCAGGTCGGCGCGCTTGCCGGGCTCGATGCTGCCGATCTGGTCGGCCACGCCGAACGCCTGTGCGGGTACCCGGGTCAGCCCGGCCAGACCGTCGGCCCAGGGCAAACCGTTGGCCACTGCATTGCCAGCCAGTTGGCGCATCTTGCGCGCGTTGTGCGAAGCATCACCACGCTGCATGAACGACACGGCCACGCCCGCACGATGCAGGCGTGCCGCATTTTCCAGGGTGGCACCGATCTGATCGAAGCTGGCCGGCAGGTTGGACAGCACGTCGACAAACACCGGCACCTGGGCAGCGGCCAGCTCCGGCGCCACCTGCCACGCTTCGCTGGCACCGGCGATGGCGATCTTCACCTTCTCGCGGGCGGCCCAGCGCAGCAGCTGGCGGATGTCGGAGGCGCGATCGACCTCCACCACGATGCGGCCGTGGCCGGCCAGGTAGCGGCTGAGCGTGCGGCGCCCGGCCGGCGTCAGCAGTGCGTGCGGCGAGTCGGCGGCAACCTGGCCGCGCGCCTCGTCCACCATCTGCTGCAGCAGCATCCATTGCGCTGCACGCGACTGCCCGGTCAGCTCCACTGCGGCCGACCCCAGGCGCAGGAACAGCGCGCGCGGCCCGAGGGGATCGGCGCTGCCGTCCAGCCGCATCACGCCACCCTGGCCTGCAACGAAGCCGCCGCCGGTGGCCGCCCCCAGGGCGGTGAAGCCGATGCCGTCCAGGCGTGCCACCGGG
Source organism: Stenotrophomonas sp. CASM101 (assembly GCF_049384845.1). Taxonomy (NCBI): domain Bacteria; kingdom Pseudomonadati; phylum Pseudomonadota; class Gammaproteobacteria; order Lysobacterales; family Lysobacteraceae; genus Stenotrophomonas; species Stenotrophomonas sp. CASM101. Next base: position 14,800 of record NZ_JBMRFR010000006.1, read on the forward strand.
ATCAGCACCGAGGCCGGGTTGTACGCCAGGGTGACATCGAACTCGGGGCGCAACGGTTGTTCGCCGATCTTCAACGTGCTGTCGACCGTGCTCGCTTCACCGGAGACCTCTTCGACGCCGATCTCGGTGATGCCCCCGAACAGCGCCGGTGTCAGCGGGCGGCCATCGGCCTCGACCACGCTGGCCCCGGCCGGGGCGGACAGTCCGCTGCCGACTGCGCGGATGATCCCGCCCTGCACCAGCACATCGGCGTGCTGCAGGCTGCCGCGCGTGCTGGCCGTATGCACGGTCGCGTTGCGCACCAGCAGGTCCTGCGCCTGCGCGGATGCGGAGAGGCAGGCCAGCACCATGACCGTAGCGCCGAGCCATGCCCGGCGACGCTTGTTCAACGCGCCCATCAGTGCACCTCCTGGCCAAGCTGGAAGTCGGAACGTGGCGTGGCCGCAGGTGCGCTGCGGTCGTACAGGCGGCGGCCGTCGATGAAGACCTGCTCGGCCAGCGCGTAGGAACTGAAGGGGTTGCCGTTCCAGACCACCACATCGGCCATTTTGCCCGCCTCCAGAGTGCCGGTCTGGCCTTCAATCCCCAGCGCCCTGGCGGCGTTGGCAGTCATCCAGGTGATGGCGTGCTCGGGGGTGATCTCCGGCATGTGGGCGCGGCGCGCGGCGGCGATCACCTTGGCCGCTTCCTGGTTCAGGCGCTGGATGCCTTCGGGTGAATCGGAATGGACGATGGCGCAGCTGTTCTTCGGCCGATCGACCAGGGCGATGTTCTCCGGAATACCGTCGAAGGCTTCCATCTTGAAGCCCCACCAGTCGGCCCACAGCGCGCCGCAGACGCCGTCGGCGGCCAGCCGGTCGGCCAGCTTGTAGGCCTCCACGCCGTGGTGGAAAGCGGCCACCTTGAAGCCGAATTCCTTGGCCAGGTCGAGCATGGTGGCCATCTCGTCGGCGCGGTAGCAATGGATATGCACGCGGATGTCGCCCTCGATCGCACCGGCCAGCGTGTCCAGCTTGAGATCGCGCTTGCCGCCGGCATCACCGGCGCTGTCGCCCTTGTCGCTGCCGAACCAGCCCTTGCGCTTGGCCGGCTTCGGTTTGTTCTTGGCGATGTAGTCGGCGGCATCGATGAAGGCGGCGCGGTAACCGGCAACGTTGCCCATCCGCGTGGCCGGAGCGACGCCCTTGCCTCCGCCGTACACCCGCTTCGGGTTCTCGCCGCAGGCCATCTTCAGTCCCCACGGTGCGCCGGGAAACTTCATCGCCTGGTAGGTGATGGCGGGGACGTTCTTCAGGGTCACACCACGACCACCGACCAGGTTGGCCGAGCCCGGCAGCACCTGCATGCTGGTCACGCCGCCGGCCAGTGCGGTGGCGAAACCCGGGTCCTGCGGCCACACCGAGTGCTCGGCCCAGACGTTGGCGGTGACCGGTGCGGTCATCTCGTTGCCGTCGCTGTGCGCACCGACACCCGGGCTGGGATACACGCCCAGGTGCGAATGCACGTCGATCAGGCCCGGAGTGACCCACTTGCCCTGTGCATCAATGCGGGTGACAGCGGCATCGGCCTGCAGCTGGCGGCCGACGGCAACGATGCGGCCGTCGCGCAGCAGCACGTCGGCGTTGTCCAGGCGCTGGCCGGTGCCGGTCAGCACGGTGGCGTTCTGGATCAGCACCGGCGCATCGGGATGGGCCTGGTAGGTGCTGGGGTAGGGATCGGTGACAAAGCGCGACGCCCCCACCGCAGGCGCCGTGCTCAATGAAAGCAGTGCCAGTGCCACTCCGGCGCGCAACAACGACGATGCCATGCAGTTCCCCTCGCCAGAAACATGAATCCACCGACGCTAGCCGGGGCCGGTATGGCTTGCCAAGTGACCTTGGACAGGGGCGTGGGGGGTAGGAATTTTCTGATGGAGGATTTGTGAAGGAAATATTAACGTTGGATGAAGCAATGGGCTGATTACGTCTTGCGCTGATCTGTGTCACCAGCTTACGCACCTGCTCCAACGAGGGAGCCGGGCCCGTACCTCTCATGGAATCAAGGACGCAACCGATGACTGCTGCAAAGCTCCGCCGTTCGACCGTTTCGCGCCGTTCCTTCCTCCCCTCGCCGCTGGCGTCGGCCATTGTCGGTTCGTTGCTGGTGGCCACCGCACTGCCGGTACTGGCCCAGGACAGTGACGACGCCCTGGCCCGTTACCAGCTGCAGCGCAGCCTGCAGTCGGCGTTCGCCGCGCAAAGCGGGGTGAGCGCCTCCGCTCCCGCGATGATCGCTCCCTCGGTAGCGATTCCGGTGGCGGCGCTGGCTCCCAGCGCCGGTGCTTCCGCGGAGCCGGTCATGGGCAAGCCCGGCGACGCTGCGAGCTGGCGTACCAGTGAATTCGAACTCGACTGGGGCCTGGCCGCGATCAATGCCGACGTGGCCTATGCGCGCGGGCTGACCGGTGCGGGCATCCGCCTGGGCGTATTCGACAGTGGCACGGGTCTGGACCATCCGGAATTCGCCGGCAAGGACAACCGCAGCATCCGCATCGCCGATCTGATGGCTGACGGCACGCGCTGCACCAATACCACCGCAGTGCGTGGGCCGGCGGCCTGCTTCGCCAGTGATGGCGATGACGTCCAGATCAGCTATGTCGGGTACAACGCCAACGTGCCCGACAACATCCGCAGGATCATCGAGTCGGGCCCCTATGTGCAGCCGGGGATGCAGTTCGAGATCCATGGCACGCACGTTGCTGGCACCATCGCGGCGAACCGGGACGGAAGCGGCATGCACGGTGTGTCCTTCGGTTCGGACCTGACCGTTGGCCGGCTGTTCTCCGACAGCATCCGCGAGTGGCAGCGTACGGCGACTGGCTACTCGGTCGTGACGCTGGGCGCGATCGGCCCGAAAGTCAGCGCCTTCCAGGACCTGTATGCCCAGATGAACGCGCAGGGCGTGCGTGCCATCAACCATAGCTGGGGCCTGGTCACGGAACCGACGACAGCGACGGACATGGACGCGATCTACAACGACCCGGACGACCGCCAGTACCTGAACACCTTTGCCGACGGATCGCGTGCGCGCGGGATGATCCAGGTGTGGGCGGCCGGCAATACCAGTTCGGTCATTCCGACGCCTGCGCAGAGCCCCATCGCCGGCCTCTACGCCACGCTGCCGCGCGCATTCGCCGACATCGAGCCGTACTGGTTGAGCGTGGTCAACGTCGGTACCAATCTGACCCTGAGCAATCGTTCCAACAAGTGCGGCCTGAGTGCCAACTGGTGCCTTGCCGCACCGGGTTCGGACATCGTATCGACCGCCTATGGTGATGATTCCAGCCTGGCCGGCAGCGTCGGCATCGACGCCAACGGCAACGTCAGCCTGGACATCCAGCAGCGCGTGCCTACCTATGGCTATGCGCTGCTGAGTGGAACCTCCATGGCCGCGCCCCACGTCACCGGCGCGCTGGGCCTGCTGTTTGAACGCTTCCCCTATCTGGACAGCGCTCAAGTGCGCGATGTGCTGCTGACCACGACCACCGATCTGGGCGCGCCCGGCATCGACGACATCTACGGTTGGGGCCTGTTGAACCTGGCCAAGGCCATCGAGGGTTACGGTTCGCTGCGCGTGGACACCGACGTGGTGATGAACCAGCGTGCCGGTGGCCTGAAAGTGTGGGAAGGCGATGCCTGGGACAACTGGACCAACGACATCGGCGGCCCCGGCAAGCTGACCAAGAGCGGCATCGGCTGGCTGCGCTTGAGCGGCGACAACAGCTTCAACGGTGCGCTGGTGCGCGAGGGCGTGCTCGAACTGGATGGCGTCAATACGCTCACCGGAGCGGTGGACGTGGCCGGCGGCAGCTTCCTGCTCAATGGCACGTTGAAGAACACTGCGCTGAACAGCCAGGGGGGCTCCAGCCACATCAACGCACGCGGTGTGCTGGATGGCTCCGACCTGAACGTCAACGGTGGCGTGGTCATCTTCGACGGCGTGCAGCGCGGCGCCCACACCTCGGTGGCCGCGCAGGGGACGTTCGAATTGAACGGAAGGCTGGAAAACAGCGCGTTGACCAGCCTGGGCAACAGCCGTGTGAATGCAGGCGGGTTACTCGCAGGCTCCGACCTGACCGTCAACGCTGGCGTGCTGTCGTTCAACGGCACGCAGAGCGGTGGTCACACCCTCGTTGGCCGCAACGGCACACTGAAGGGCATCGGCCAGCTGGGCGATACCACCGTGGCCGGTATCGTTGCACCGGGCAACTCGATCGGCACGCTGACCATCAACGGCGACTACGTGCAGACCGCCACCGGTGTGTACCAGGCCGAGCTGGCCCCGGGCGGGCACAGTGACCAGTTGCGCGTCACCGGTACCGCCACCCTGGGCGGCACCCTGATCGCCCTGCCGGAAGCGGGCACCTATTACCTGGGTGAGCAGTTCAACTTCATCCGTGCCGAGGGCGGAATCCGTGGCCAGTTCGCCACCACCGACTTCAGTGCGTTCTCGCCGTTCCTGAAATTCGGGCTGTCCTATGGCACCGGTGGCGCGCGCATTGAAGTCACCCGTGGCAATCCGCTCGCCAGTGCCGCCAGTACCGACAACCAGCGCGCGGTGGCCACTGTGGCCGACCGGCTGGCGGTCAACCAGGGCCTGCCGCGCCCACTGACCCTGCTGTTCCCTCAACAGGTAGGCGCTGCACTGGACGGCCTCAGCGGCGAGCTGCATGCGGCCACCGCGATGGCCCTGGTCGAGGGCAGCCGCTACGTGCGTGATGCCGCACTGTCGCGCCGCGTCGGCGTACGCGCGCCGGCAGCAGACGGCGACGCCGCCACGGGGGTCTGGGTACAGGCCATCGGTGGCAGCACCACGCTGGACGGCAATGGCAACACCGCACGCACCGAAGCCAACAGCAGCGGCCTGCTGGTAGGCGTGGACCGCGAGATCAACGGCTGGCAGGTGGGCATGCTGGCCGGTACCGGCCGTACCGATGCCAAGCAGCAGGGAGGACGCCGTGCGCGTGCCAAGGTCGACAATACGCACCTGGGGGCCTATGCCAGTCACGACTGGGGCGCCTTCGGCCTGCGGGGTGGCCTGGCCTGGAGCGAGCATGAGGTGAAGAGCACCCGCGAGCTGGCCTTCTCCGGTTACAGCGATACGCTGGCGGCACGCTATGACGGCCGCACCCGCCAGGCGTTCGTCGAGGCGAGCTACCGCTTCGGCGGCCGCGAGGCGGGGTTGGAACCTTACCTGCAGCTCGCACGTGTGGAAGTGGACATGAAGCGCGTCAACGAACGCGGCGGTGCGGCTGCACTGCAGGGTGAGGTGGACGATCTGCGTACCACCGTGGCCACGGCCGGCCTGCGTTTTGACAAGGGCCTGAAGGCTTCGTTCCAGCAGGACAGCTGGCTGCACCTGCGCGGTGGCGTCGGGTACCGCCATGCCAGCGGTGACCGCGACCCGGCGGCCCGCTTCGCCTTTGCCACCGGCAGCGACAGCTTCGTGGTCAGCGGTGCCCCGTTGGCTGACAGGACGGTGGTGGCCGAACTGGGGCTGTCGGCATGGTTGACCACACGCCAGCAGCTGGAGCTGGGCTATAGCGGCCAGTTTGGCGACGAAAGCCGTGACCACAGTGCCAACCTGCGCTGGTCGGTGCGCTTCTAAACCACTGGTTCCCGCAGGGAAACCAGGAGGGCGGCCGCAGGGCCGCCCTTCTTCGTTGCCGGCCCAGGTGTGGGTTGGCCCGTGCACGCCTACAATGGCGGCCCCCACGCCGTACCGGACCGCCCATGAAGAGCAAGCAGGAAATCGTCGACAACTGGCTGCCGCGCTACACCGGCGTGCCGCTGGACCAGTTCGGCCAGCACATCCTGCTGACCAACTTCGGCGGCTACCTGCACACCTTTTCCGAGCTGACCGGTGCGCCCGTCATCGGCCTGGACCGGCCGATGGCCAGTGCCACCATCGACGGCATCACCATGATCAACTTCGGCATGGGCAGCCCCAATGCCGCGATCATCATGGATCTGCTGTCGGCAGTGATGCCCAAGGCGGTGCTGTTTTTGGGCAAGTGCGGTGGCCTCAAGCGCAAGAACCAGCTGGGCGACCTGGTGCTGCCGATCGCAGCGATCCGTGGCGAGGGTACCTCGGGCGATTACCTGCCGCCGGAAGTCCCGGCGTTGCCGGCGTTTGCGCTGCAGCGTGCGGTGTCCACCATGATCCGCGACCGCGGCCACGACTACTGGACCGGCACCGTCTACACCACCAACCGCCGGGTCTGGGAGCACGACGAGGCCTTCAAGGAGCGGCTGCGGGCGATGCGCTGCATGGCCATCGACATGGAAACCGCCACGGTGTTCGCGGCCGGTTTCGCCAACCACATTCCCAGTGGCGCGCTGCTGCTGGTCTCGGACCAGCCGATGATCCCCGACGGGGTCAAGACCGAGGCCTCCGATGCCAAGGTCAGCTCCCAGTTCGTGGAAAACCATATCCAGATCGGTATCGAGGCGCTTAAGCTTATCCGGCGCAACGGCAAGTCGGTCCGCCACCTGCGCTTCGACGAATGATGATGAAGGCCGGACGCGGGGCGTCCGGGCCTGGGAGTAGGTAATGGACGTTGCCGCGCAAGTGGTGGAATTCTGGAAGGAGGCGGGCCCTGCGAAGTGGTTCGCCCGCGACGACGCGTTCGACGCGCAGTTCCGCCAGTTGTTTCTGGATGAGCATTTCGCCGCCGCTTCGCGTGGGCGTGAACACTGGCTGGGCAGTGCCGAGGGCGCACTGGCGCTGATGCTGCTGCTGGACCAGTTCCCGCGCAACTGCTTCCGCGGTACTGCCCATTCCTATGCCACCGATGGCCTGGCCCGGCACTACGCCATGCGCGCCATCGAGGAAGGCCTGGACCTGCAGCTGGTGCCGAAGCTGCGCGCCTTCATCTACCTGCCGTTCGAGCACTCCGAGGACCCGTTGGACCAGGACCGTTCGGTGGCGATGTTCGATGTGCTGGGCGACAAGGAATACCTGCAGTACGCCGAGCTGCACCGCGACATCATCCGTCGCTTCGGGCGCTTTCCGCACCGCAATGCCGTGCTGGGCCGCATCCCCACCCCGGAAGAACTGGATTACCTGGCCGAAGGCGGTTTCGCCGGGTAGATCCACGCCAGGCGTGAATGCAGAAAACGCCGGCGAATGCCGGCGTTTTCTGTACTGGAGTCAGAGCCGCTTCCTGCGGCAAGGGCTCTGACCCCATGCTGCGGCCGATCAGTACTTCGGCACGCCGTTGTCGACGTCTTCCGACCATGCATTGATGCCGCCGGTGACGTTGAACACCTTGGTGAAGCCCAGCGCACGGAACTGTTCGGCGGCCTGCGCGCTGCGGCCACCGTGGTGGCACATGAAGGCCAGTGCGGTGTCCTTGGGCAGGGCTTCCAGCTCGGCACGGCCGTTGCCGTCGAAGGTCTTGAACGGCACGCCCACCGCAGCGATCTCGCGCTCGTCGGCCGGGCGCACGTCCACCAGGGTGATGTTGCCGGCACGCACCAGGTCGTCGGCATCGCGCACGCTGATTTCCTGCACCGGCTTGGGCGCATTCGGGTTGTCGATGGCCAGGCCCTTGCCGCGGATGTCGTCCACCCAGTCGATGGTGATGCCGTTGGCGCGACGCGCGCTGGCCAGGTCGAACTGCACGCGCAGGCCGTTGGACTCGGCGGCGATGGCGCTTTCGTCGTGGGGGGCCAGCTGGAAGTTGGGCTGGAAGCGGGCGTCGATGGTCAGCTGCAGGGCCGCGCCCGGGGCATCGGCCAGCGCGCCCTTGAGCATTTCCACGGCCGCCGGTGTGACGGTGATGCTCGGCGGGGTACGGTCCGGTGCCGGCAGCCCCAGCACGCTGCTCAGCTCGCCGCTGGCGGCCATCTGCAGCACGATGTCGCTGCCGCCGACCAGTTCGCCGTCGATGTACAGCTGCGGAATGGTTGGCCAGTCGCCATAGGCCTTGATGCCTTCACGGATTTCCTGGTCGGCCAGCACGTTGACGTGGGCGAACTCGACGCCCAGGTCCTGCAGGGCGCCGACGGCCTTGGCCGAGAAACCACACTGCGGCATCGACGGCTGGCCCTTCATGAACAGCACGACGCGGTTGGCGTTGAGGATGGATTCGATGCGCGAACGCAGGGCGGGATCGAGGGACATGGACGTCGGGGTTCCGGGAATTCGAATCATCAATTCTACCCCTCATGGCATCATGGGGGATGAGCAACGCAGGAACATTGCATCGCATCCCGACCCGGCCCTGGCGCTGGCTGCCCTGGCTGGTGGCGTCGCAGCTGGCCGTGATCCTGGTCTGGTCGCTGGCGGGCTGGCGGTGGGGCCTGCCGCTGATGGTGACCAGCCACGCGCTCTTTCTGGTGCCGGTGTTCCTGCCCAACTGCCACTTCTACGCACCGGTGCTGAGCCGGGTACCGGAGGCCGGCAACAGCGTCTGGTTGACCATCGATGACGGTCCCGGCCCGGAGACCCGGGCCGTGCTCGATCTGCTGGATCGCCACCAGGCACGTGCCACGTTCTTCCTGGTCGGCGAGCGGGCGCTGGCGCAGCCGGAGCTGGTGCAGGAGATCCTGCGCCGGGGCCACGACCTGGGCAACCACAGCCACAGTCATCCACAGGCGCGCTTCTGGCGGCTGGGCCCGGCAGCGATGCGTGCCGAGATCGAGGGCTGCCAGCATGCGCTGCAGGCGGTGGGCGGTCGCCCGGTGCGCTGGTACCGCTCGGTGGTGGGCATGACCAATCCGTTCGTGGCGCCGGTGTTGAAGGCGCTGGGACTGGTGCGCGTGGGCTGGAGCGCCCGTGGCTACGACGGTGTCGGCTGCACGCCGGAGGGCGTGCTGTCGCGGCTGCTGCCGGACCTGCGCCCGGGCGCCATCGTGCTGCTGCATGAGGGGGCCGCCCACGGCCACAACCTGGCGATCATCGAACGCGTGCTGCAGGCGCTGGACGAGCGGGGGCTGAAGGCGCGGCTGCCGGTTCCGTAACGCCTGGTCCGGGCCGCGGGGAGCAGCCGAGCGTGGGCTCGGCTCTACGAGGGGAGACCTTCCCGTAGCGCCCGAGCCGACGCTCGGGCGGCGGTGCGCAGCACCGGAAGGGCCCAGCATTACAGCGCAGGGCGTTCGGCCACCAGCAACCAGCTGTTGAACGGCGTGCGCCCATGCAGGGGACGCGGGGGGGTCACCTGTAATCCGGCTTCGACCAGCGTTGCCTGCAGCGCCTGCGGATCCGGGTAATGACGGGGGCGGGTGCCCATCCAGCCGATCAGCCAGGCCAGCCGGTCCGCCACCCGGGTAGTGCGGTCGCGGCCATCGCCGGTAGCGAGCGGCGTGCGCAGCAGCAGGCGGCCACCGCGGGCTACCCGTGCACTGGCCTCACGCAGCAGTGCCTGCTGTGGGCCCGCGTCCAGGTACTGCAGCACATCCAGCAGCAGCACATGCCCGGCCTGCGCCGGCAGCGGCGCCTGCACGTCCAGGCAGTCGAAGCGCACAGCGGGCAGGCCGGTGGCGGCACGCTGGGCGCGGGCGATCTTGCCGGCATCCACGTCCACGCCCAGGTAGGGCTGGGAGCCACCGCGCTGGCGCAGCACGTGGGCGAACAGGCCCAGCCCGCAGCCCAGGTCCAGCACCGGTTGCCCGTCGCCAGGCAGGTGCTGCAGCACGCCGTCATACAGCGGGTCGCTGCCCAGCTTGCTGCGGGTGTAGTAGTAGTCGCGGCGGCTGGCCCAGGCGTGCGCGGGGCGGAATGCCTCGGCGATCGCACGGGCCTGCGGTGCGGCCAGGGGAGTGCAGGGCAGGGGCGGGCCGTTCCGTGGCGTGCCGTCCATCGCCTCAGTCCGTTCCGCCGAGCAGGTGGGCGGCGACCGGCAGCGCGCGCGCGCTCCACAGCGCGTACATCCGTGCTGAAGGGTGCAGGCCGTCGTCGGCGATCATCGCCGGGTTGTCGCCCTGGTCACGGCTGATATCGGTGATGTCGACGAAGGCCACGCCCTGCTGGGTGCTGATCACTTCGGCAGCGGCATTGAACTCGTCGGTCTCGATCTCGATCGCGGCCAGGTCACGGCCGCTGCCGATACCAAACGGGGTTGCACCCCAGTCGGGGAAGGACAGCACCAGCACGCGCCCGGCATCACCGCCGGCGAAGCCGATCGCCCGCTCCAACAGGGCCCGGAACTGGCTGCGGTACTCGTCCAGAGGACGCCCGCGGTACTGGTTGTTGACGCCGATCAGCAGGCTGACGAAATCGAACGGCCCCTGCGGCGCGGCCGCATCGATGCCGGCATCGAGTTCGTCGGTGGTCCAGCCGGTGGTTGCAATGGTCTGCGGATCGGACAGCTCAATGCCCTGCGCACGCAGGGCGGCGGCAAGCTGGTGCGGCCAGCGGCCTTCGACGGCAACCGCTTCTCCGATGGTGTACGAGTCGCCCAGCGCCAGGTAGGACAACGCCACGGCTCAGGCCACCGAACGGCGCGGCTTCAGGGGCACGACCTTGGTGGCGTCCTCGGCACGGCGCGCCAGCACGCGGTCGATGCGTGCGAACACATCGCGCATGACCGAGGCTTCCGGCAGCAGGGTCACGCGGAAGTGATGGCGGTAAGGCACGTTGAAGCTGGAGCCCGGTACGACCAGCACGCCTTCGTTGTTCATCAGGTCCAGGGCGAAGGTGTGGTCGTCGAAGCCCTTGGCGGCGGCACCGACCACGGCCGGGAACGCGTACAGCGCGCCGGCCGGGGCAACCAGCGACAGGTGTTCGCTGGCCTCGCAGGCCTCGATCACCGCGCGCCGGGTTTCATACAGACGGCCGCCGGGGGCGCACAGCTCGGAAATGGTGTCCGGGCCGTTCACTGCCGCGTCGATGGCGTACTGGCCAGGCACATTGGCACACAGGCGCAGCGCGCTCAGCAGGTCCAGCGCGGCGCGGAAATCGCCCAGGCGTGCGTCGTCGCCACTGAGGTGCGCCCAGCCCACGCGCCAGCCGCAGGCGCGGTGCACCTTGCTCAGGCCGCTGAAGGTCAGGCACGGATGGTCGCCGGCCAGCGGCGCGACCGGCTGGAACACCGCGTCGTCGTACAGGATCTGGTCGTAGATCTCGTCGACCAGCAGCAACAGGTTGTGGCGGCGCGCGATCTCGACCACGCGCTCCAGCAGTTCGCGCGGGTAGCTGGCGCCGCTGGGGTTGTTCGGGTTGATCAGCACGATGGCGCGGGTGCGCGAGGACACCAGCGTCTCGATCTCGGTCGGGTCGGGCTGGAAGCCGTTTTCCGGCGCGCAGCGGTAGTACACCGGGCGGCCGTCGTTGAGGATGGCCGCGGCCGACCACAGCGGGTAGTCCGGCGAGGGCACCAGCACTTCATCGCCCGGGTTCAACAGCGCCCGCAGCGACAGATCGATCAGTTCGCTCACGCCGTTGCCGACGAACACCCGGTCCGGATGCGCATCGGGCGCACCGCGGCGCGCATAGGCGGCGGCAATGGCTTCGCGTGCGACCGGCAGGCCCTGCTGGTGGGTGTAAGGGTCGGTACGGCCCATGTCATCGGCAATCGCGCGCTGCAGGTGCTCGGGCGCACGGAAACCGAAGTTGCCCGGGTTGCCGATGTTGAGCTTGATCAGCTTGCGGCCCTGCGCCTCCAGTTCCCGGGCTCGCCGCGCCAGTTCTCCGCGGATTTCGTAGCGCACTTCGGAAAGGCGCTCGCGGATGGCCAGGGGCTTGGGCGAGGTGGTGGACATGGGAGCTGGGCCGTCAAAAGGCATGGGGCTTCCATCCTACCGGAATTGCTGCACTGCATGGCAAGGGCTCCGGGCCCGCCATTGCTGGGCTGGCAGGGTGTCGGCACAGGTAGAATGGCCGCGATGACCCAGACCCCCGATTTCATCGCCCTGCAGACCATTGGCTGGCCCTGGCCGGGCCCGGCGCAGCAGGCCGACTGGCAGGCCGCGATGGCCACGCATCCGCAGGCCCGCCCGGCGCGGGTGATCGAGCAGCACCGCACCCACTACGTGGTGGCCGATGGCCCGGATGCGTCGATCAAGGCCGAGTCGCTGCCGGAATGGCAGCGCCCGCGCTTCCCCAGCCATGAACGGCCGGCGGTGGGCGACTGGGTGCTGCTCGATGGCATCCGCATCGTCGCCCTGCTGCCACGGCGCACCGCGATCAAGCGTGGTGCCGCGGGTGAGCACTACCACCAGCAGGTGATCGCGGCCAACATCGATACGGTGTTCATCGTCTGTGGCCTGGACGCTGACTTCAATCCGCGCCGCATCGAGCGCTACCTGCTGCTGGTCGGCGGTGGCGGTGCCGAACCGGTGGTGGTGCTGACCAAGGCCGACCAGACCGAATACAGCGAGGACGCGCTGGCAGTGCTGGAAGAACTGGAGATGCAGGGCATCGCCTTGCATGCGATCAACGGCCTGGACGCCGACAGCGTGGCGGTGCTGCAACCGTGGCTGGGCCCCGGCCGCACGGTGGTGCTGGTCGGCTCCTCCGGTGCCGGCAAGTCCACGTTGACCAACACGTTGCTCGGCGAGCAGCGGATGAGGACCAACGCGGTGCGTGCCAACGATTCGCGCGGGCGCCACACCACCACGCACCGCGCGCTGATGCCGCTACCGACCGGTGCCTGCCTGATCGACACCCCCGGCATGCGCGAGCTGAAGCCGACCGGTGAAGAGACGCTGTCCGAAGGCGGCTTCGCCGATATCGAAGCGCTGGCCGCACAGTGCCGCTTCAACGACTGCAAGCACCAGCAGGAACCGGGCTGTGCTGTTCGCGCAGCGATCGACGCGGGCGAGATTGAAGAGAGCCGGCTGCTGAACTACTTCAAGCTGAAGGAAGAAGTGGCCGTGGCCGCAGCGAAGCTGGCCGTACGCCAGGCCGAGACCGCGCAGGAACGCGGCGGCAGGAAGGGCAAGGGCCAGCAGTTCCGGCCGGCGGGGAAGCCGCGTAGGCGGTAACAAGGCAGCCGAGCATGGGCTCGGCTCTACAGCTGGTCCGCGGTGGAGTCATTTCATGTAGCGCCCGAGCCGATGCACGGGCGGCGGCGCACCGCGCCGGGCACGGCAGGGCGTTATAGTCCGCGCATGGAACCGACTGCGACGCTGGACCGTGACGTGGCCCACCATGCAGCGCTCGATGCGCGCCTGGTCGAGGCCGTGGGGGGCATCCGCCTGCTGGGCCTGACCAGCTGGCCGGCCACGGTGCAGGCCCCGTTCCTGGAAAGCGTGGCGCGCGGCCAGCCGGTGCTGCCGAAAGTGGATTACCCCCGGCTCGACTTCAGCGAGGAGCGCCGTGCGCTGGCCGCGATCGCCGGCGACTGCGATGACAGCCACCCGCTGGGCCACTATGTGCAGCAGTCGGCGCAGAGCTGGGATCTGGCCGCGCAGCTGTTGGAGGGGCTGGGCACTGCGGCAGTCGATACCTGTTCGGTGCAGCTGTTCGGCGCACCCGAGCAGCCGCTGCCGGGCAATGGTCCGAGCACGCGCGACGCAGCGCGCCACTTCATCCAGATCGCTACCGAACTCGATCACGAACTGCTGGCGCCGGAAGAGCAGGTGCCGGTCTCGGCCATTGCCCTGCAGCTGCAGCTGCAGAATGACCTGGATGCGTTCTTCGAATCGCGCATCATCCAGGTGCAGCTCGATCCAGAGCTGGTGTCCAAGGCCGCTGCCGGACCGACCCGCATCCGCCTGCGTACCAGCGCGCGCTTCAGCGCTTACGACCGCGCGCAGCTGTTCCACCATGAAGCGCTGGTGCATTCGCTCACCGCATTGAACGGTCGCGGCCAGCCGGTATTGCCCAGCCTGGCACTGTCCTCGCCACGGGTGACGGCGACCCAGGAAGGGTTGGCCACGTTCGCCGAGCAGATCACCGGCAGCATCGACATCGAGCGCCTGAAGCGGATCAGCCTGCGCACCGAAGCGATCGCGATGGCACGCGAAGGCGCCGACTTCATCGAAGTGTTCCGCTATTTCTGCGATGCCGGGCAGAACCCGGAGGAGAGTTTCGCCTCGGCACAGCGCGTGTTCCGTGGCGTGCCGCCCAATGGCGGCCTGGCGTTCACCAAGGACACGGTGTATCTGCGCGGGCTGGTGTCGGTGCATACCTTCTTCCGGCACATGCTGGCCGAGGACCGCCTGCAGGTCTGCCGCTGGTTGTTCGCCGGCAAGATGAGCCTGGCCGATGCGATCGCGTTCGCGCCGCTGTTCGAAGCGGGTGTGCTGAAGCCGCCGCGCTGGCTGCCGCACTGGGTGAGCCGGGCGAACGGCCTGGCCGGCATGCTGGCGTTTTCGCTGTTCGCCAACCGCATCCGCATGGACCAGCTGGCGCCGGAGTAATAGCGTTCAGAGCCGAGGTCGGATCCCCGCGAAATGTATCCACGCATGGCGAGGATCTACAGTAGATCCACGCCATGCGTGGATGAAATCTGTCAGATATCGATAAACAACATGGGGTCAGAGCCCGTTGCTACGCAACGGGATCGACCCCATGCCATTCCAACAGCTCGCGGCCAACTGTCGAAGGCGGGGTGGGTCCGGTTGCGGGGGTGTCTGCGGCATGGATGCCGCGGCCAAGCCTACACGGACGGACTTGCGGCGTCCCCCGCAACCGGGCCCCCCCCCCCCCCCCCCCCCACCCCGCCCTCCCACGGAATGCACGCTTTTGACGTTGCCGTGAGCAGGTGCAGGGCGGCAGCCCTGCCGACACACCCACCCCCACACCCACAAACGAGACGCGCGTCACCGCCCGCAACACGCGCGCCGCTTCGTAAACAACCTTTCATCTTCCATTCGCATAGTGGCGGCGCGCCGCGCGCAGACGCGCCGGTCTTCCCCCATGCAATGGACTCACATGCAGACCCGATATCTGACGATCGCCGTGGCAATTGCCCTTTCCGCCGCCGCCAGCACCCATGCCGCCGAAACCACCGACGCCAGCACCGATGCCGCGCTGAGCGCGCAGACGCTGGATACCGTCTCCGTGATCGGCCAGGGCGAGACCCGCCAGGTGCAGCGCATCACCGCGGTCGACAAGCAGGTGCTGCCTCCAGGTACCAGTGGCCAGAAGATCCTCGACCGCCTGCCGGGCGTGTCGGTGCAGTCCAACGATGCCTTCGGCGCGAACGAAGAATCGCAGACCATCAGCCTGCGCGGCTTCGACAAGAGCCGCCTCGGCTATACGCTGGACGGCATCCCGCTGGGCGACAACAGCTACGGCAACTACAACGGCCTGAGCATCGCCCGCGCGATCATCGCCGAGAATCTGGCCGGTGCCGAGTTGTCGCAGGGCATCGGTTCGCTGGGCGTGGCCTCGACCAGCAACCTGGGCGGCACCATCCAGTACTTCTCGATGGACCCGTCCACCGAGTTCGGTGGCCGCGCCAGCGTCACCGTCGGCGACGACAGCCAGCGCCGTGGCTACCTGCGCGTGGATACCGGTGACATCAACGGCTTCTCGGCCTATGTGTCCGGCGTGCACCAGGACCAGGACATGTGGGCCGCGCCCTACCAGAACCAGACCACCCGCCAGTTCAACGCCAAGGCCGTATGGAACGTGGGCGACCATCGCTTCGGTGCGTTCGTGGCGACCTCGCGCGCCAGCCAGGCCAACTATGCCTACCTGTCCAAGGACATGCTGGCGCGTGGCCTGGGCTGGGACTGGAACATCTACGCACCGGACTGGGACCGTGCTGTCGCCGCAGCCTATTGCGCGCCGGGCACCTACAACAAGGCACGCTGCAAGTTCAGCGGCGGCGTCAACAGCATCGACGATGCCTACTACCAGAGCCGCGCATTGCGCGACGACAATCTCTATTCGGTCGATGCCGACCTTCGCCTGGGCGAGCAGGGCCGCCTGAAGCTGCTGGCCTACCACCACGACAACCGTGGCCAGGGCCACTGGTGGGCACCGGGCCAGCCATCCTACCCGGGCACCGACAGGATGCTGCCGATCTCGATCCGCAGCACCAACTACACGATCAACCGCGATGGCCTGACCGCCGCATTGTCGTGGACGGTGGGCATCCACGAACTGGAAGCCGGCCTGTGGTACGAGCAGAACGACCATAACGTGTCGCGCAACTTCTACTACATCAGTGGCCCGTTCCTGGACGACCTGTACCTGAAGAACCCCGACCGCCTGCTGTTCAACCAGGACTTCGACATCCGCACGCGCCAGTTCTACGTGCAGGACCGCATGCGCTTCCTGGGCCAGCGCCTGACCGTGGATGTGGGCATCAAGAGCCCGAACACCCGCATGCGCGCCACCGCCAAGCCGGGCGTGGAAACCCGCATCGCCTCGGGCACGCTGACCGCCAAGGAATCGGTGCTGCCGCAGGTGGGCCTGGGCTTCAAGCTCAGCGCCAACAACGAGCTGTTCGCCTCCTACGCCGAGAACATCGCCGCCTTCGTCGGCGGTGGCAGCGGCGGCCCGCTGCAGGTGTCGCCGGAATCGTTCGCGGCCAGCGCCGGCCTGGAGCCGGAGAAGTCCAAGAGCCTGGAAGCCGGCTTCCGCACTTTCGGTGAGAAGTACCAGGCCTCGATCGCTGCATACAACGTCAAGTTCGACAACCGCCTGCTGTCGCTGAACCCGTGTTCGAGCATCGAAGTCGGCACGCGCCCGGAGTGCGTGACGCGCTTCATCAACGTCGGTTCGGTGAAGAGCCATGGCGCGGAACTGACCTTCATCCTCAAGCCGATTGATGGCCTGCAGTGGTACAACGCGCTGTCCTGGAACAAGACCACCTACGAGGATGACTACACCTCGGGCGGTGCGATCGTACCGGTGGCCGACAAGATCACGGTGGATACGCCGCAGCGCATGGCCTCCAGCGAGATCAGCTGGAACCGCGACGGCTTCTTCGCCAGCCTGCGTGCCAAGTACACCGGCAAGCGCTACTACACCTACACCAACGACCAGTCGGTGCCGGGCGTGACCACCTTCGACGCTGGTGCAGGCTACGACTTCGGCCCGGGCCTGGGCCTGCGCAACGTGCGGGTGTCGTTGAACGCGACCAACCTGACCAACAAGCGCTATGCCGGCCAGCTGAGTTCGTTCGCACCCACGGACCCGAACGGCACGCGCTACGCGATCCACGCCAGCGCACCGCGCCAGGTGTTCATGACCGTCGCCGCCGAGTTCTGATGCGATGGGGTCAGAGCCCTTTCGCGCGCGAAAGGGATCTGAGCCCGATTCGGGGCATGGCCGGGGTCGGATCCCTTTCGCCTGCGAAAGGGATCTGACCCCGGTGCAAGGGGCCGCTAGACTGCACGGGCACTGAGCAACGGACACCCCACGTGACCCCCGACGACTACCACGCGTCCTGCAGCCGCCTGCTGCAGGACTACCTGCACACCGCTTCGCCCGAGCAACGCCACATCTACGTTGCACGGCGCAACTACGATGACAGCCCCGACGTGCTGGCCTGGCTGGCAGAGCAACGCGATCTGGACCGTGCCACGGCACTGCTGATGCACGCATCACTGGGCGCAGGCCGGTTCGCCCAGTACGCAGACGCCAGCGAGGTGCCCGGCCACGAGCAGGCGGCGTACGCGCTGGTCCGTCGCATCGAGCAGCGGTGCCTCGATGGCTTCTACGCCGACCATGGGCTGGACTTCGATCCGTTTGCCGAGGCGGTCGATGATGCGTACGACGATGGCCTGCCGTTCCCGATCGCGCAGCAGTTGCACGATCTGGCCGCAGCCTTTGAACCCGAACGCGGCCCGGCACTCGGTGATGCCACCGCAGGTGATGTCGATATCTGGGCGGAGGTCGTGCCCCCAGCACTCTCACCCGTAGCAACCGCGTCGGATCCGGGCTGGCCGCTGCTCGTCTCGTTCCTGCAGCAGGCCACGCCGCAGCAGCGCCATCAGCTGATGCTGTTCGCCGACACCCACACCCTGTCCGATGCGCTGCAATGGCTGCTTGAACAGCCGTCGTTGGCCGCATCCAGCGCACTGGCGCTGTACTGGAACCTGGGGGCGTCCTGGTACGTGCCGTTTGCCACGGTCGACGATGTGCCTGCATCGCACCGCCACACCGCCGCGGTGCTGCGTGGCATCGAACAACGGCTGGCCGAGGGCGGCTACGCTGACCAGGGCCTGGGCTTCGACCTGGCGCAGAACCGGCCACGCTTCCCGGCCCGTTGGCCCGGCCGGCCGGTGCTGCGCGCGGTTCCCGAGGCGATGTGGTTGCCGCGCGACGGCCAGATCGTGGAGGAGTCCGACGAGGTGGATTTCATCTCCGGCCTGCCGGAGGAGGTGGCTGGCGCACTCGCGCAGGCGCGCGGATAGACCGCGGAGCGCATCGGGGTCAGAGCCCTTTCGCATGCGAAAGGGATCTGACCCCAGGGGCGACCGAGCATCCACGCATGGCGTGGATCTACTGCAACGCGCGGGGGTCAGCCCATGTACAACCCACCATTGACCGCGTAATCGGCGCCGGTCACGTACGAAGCCTCGTCCGATGCCAGCCAGCCCACCAGCCCGGCTACTTCCTCCGGCCGACCCAAGCGGCGCACCGGCACCGAGGCGGCCAGCCGGTCCAGCACATCCGGCGGGAAGCTGCTGATCGCCTGGCTGGCGATGTAGCCCGGCGACAGCGTGTTGACGGTGACCCCGCGCGACGCAACTTCGGCAGCCAGTGCACGGCTGAAGCCATGCATCGCGGCCTTGGCGGTGGCGTAGTTGACCTGGCCGATCTGGCCCTTGTGGGCGCTGACCGAGCCGATGTTGATGATGCGGCCCCAGCCGCGCGTGGCCATGCCGTCGACCACCTGCTTGGTGAGGTTGAACAGCGCGTTGAGGTTGGAGGCGATCACCGCGTTCCAGTCCTCCACCGTCATCTGGCGGAACAGCAGGTCGCGGCTGCCGCCGGAGTTGTTGACCAGTACATCGACCTCACCGACTTCGGCGCGGACCTTGGCGAACGCCGCGCTGGTCGAGGCCCAGTCGGTCGCGTTGCCTTCGGAGGCGATGAAGTCGAAGCCCTGTTCGCGCTGCTCGCGCAGCCAGTTGGCCTTGCGCGGCGAGTTCGGCGCGCAGCCGGCAACCACGGTGTGGCCGCTGCGGGCCAGGCTCTGGCAGATGGCAGTGCCGACACTGCCCATTCCACTGGTGACGTAAGCGATTCGAAGCGTCATTGCAGAAGGCTCCTTGGCAAAGGGTCAGGCGGCAAGGGGATACAGGCCGAACAGCAGGCTGCCGATCATCAGCAGCATCGAGATGGCGATGGCCCACTTCAGGGTGAACTTCTGGTGGTCGGCGAATTCGACCTTGGCCAGGCCCACCAGCAGGTAGGTGGACGGCACCAGCGGGCTGAGCAGGTGCACCGGCTGGCCGGCCAGCGAGGCGCGCGCCATTTCCACCGGGGTGATGCCGTAATTGCCGGCGGCCTCGGACAGGATTGGCAGCACGCCGAAGTAGAACGCGTCGTTGGACATGAAGAAGGTGAACGGCATCGACGCCACCGCCGTGATCACCGCCAGGTACGGGCCCCACGATTCCGGAATCACGGCCAGGAAGCTGTGCGACATCGCTTCGACCATGCCGGTGTTGTTGAGGATGCCGGTGAAAATGCCTGCGGCGAAGATCAGTGACACCACCGACAGCACGTTGCCGGCGTGGTTGACCACGCGGCGGCGCTGCTCGGCCAGGTTCGGATAGTTGATCACCAGGGCGATGGCGAAGCCGACCATGAACAGCACCGGCATCGGCAGCACGCCAATGATCAGCGCGGTCATCAGCGCCACGGTCAGCGCAAGGTTCACCCACAGCAGCTTCGGACGCTTGATGTCCTCGGCGTCTTCCATAGTCGGCAGCGGGTTGCTGTCATCGGACACGCTGTTGTCCATCCAGCTGCCGCCCTTGGGCAGGGTCACCACGCCGAGGCGACGGCGTTCCTTCAGGCCCAGGTACCAGGCCAGCAGCAGCACGCCGGCACAGGCGATCACCATCGACGGGATCAGCGGCACGAACACGTCGGCCGGGTCCACGTGCAGCGCGGTGGCCGCGCGTGCGGTCGGGCCGCCCCACGGGGTCAGGTTCATCACGCCGCCGGCAAGGATGGTCACGCAGGTCATGTTCAGCGCGTTCATGCCCAACCGCTGGTACAGCGGCAGCATCGCCGAGACGGTGATCATGTAGGTGGTCGAGCCATCGCCATCGAGCGAGATCAGCATCGCCAGCACCGCGGTGCCAAGCACGATCTTCATCGGGTCGCCCTTGACGAAGCGCAGGATCACCCGCACCAGCGGATCGAACAGGCCGGCGTCGATCATCACCCCGAAGTAGAGGATGGCGAACATCAGCATCACGCCGGTGGGTGCGATCTTCTTGATGCCCTCCAGCATCATCTCGTCGATGCCGGCACCGAAGCCACCGATCAGCGCGAACAGGATGGGGATGGTAATCAGGGCGACGAGCGGCGACAGGCGCTTGCTCATGATCAAGTACATGAACGTAATGACCATGCCAAAGCCGAGGATGCTCAGCATCATCTGCGGACTCCTTGCGAAAACAGGACGTGGGGAGTGGAAGGGGCCCGGGCGGAATGCCCGGAATGTCGGGCCTAGAAGTCGTACTGCAGGCGGCCGGTGACCGCGCGCGTGCGGTCCACCGTCACCCCGGCCAAGCGGTCGCGGTTGCGGCTTTCGATCACGTTGAGCATGAAGCGCAGGTTGTCGCGCAGGTACCAGTTGCCACCCAGCGTCCACGCCTCGGTGCTGCCGCGGCGCAGGTCCGGCGCACCATCGAGATGCTGCGCGCCCCACATCTGGTCGTAGCGCAGCGCCACTTCGAACGCGCCGGCCTTGTGGCGGATGTCCTTCACCCGCGCGAAGCGGCCGGTCTTGCGGTCGTAGGCACGGCTTTCGCCGGTGACGAACCAGCTGAGCATGCCGTAGGCCGCCATCACGTCGCCGCGTTGGGCGCCATCATCGAAGGTGGCGCCACTGAACTCGCCCTGCCACGACAGCGCGCCGCGCACCTGCGCGTATTCCAGCGACCACTTGTTGACGTCGGTATCGCGGCCGGCGGAGAAGTCGACCAGGGTCAGGCGGCTCTCGTCGGACAGGTGCCCGGCCGGGCGCGGGCGGATACGCAGGCCGGGCACGCCGTTGGCACCCGGGTTGTCGTAGGCCTCACGGGCCAGCGACAGGCCCAGGTGCAGCACGTCGCCGTCGCTGGGCGAGGGTGCCCAGGTGACGCGGCCACCCGCCGCACGGCCCTTCACCTGCCAGGCGTCGATGCTCTCCAGGCTGTAGAGGCTGGCCGCCCAGGTGAAGTCACCGGGGTTGGCCTGCCAGGACGCGCCCAGTCGGTACAGCGGCGCCAGCGTGGTGCCGGCATTGCCGCGCTCCAGGAAGCTGCCGTAGTTGGAGCTGGTGCGGTCATCCAGCGAGAAGTACTGCTTGAACTGGCCGACGGTCAGCTTGCCGGCCTTGCCGAAGCTGCGCGCCAGGTACACGTCCTTGGCCTCGACGCGGTCGCCGGAGAAATCGGCTTCCAGCTTGTAGTCGACCACGAAGAACTTGCCGGACACGTCAACCCACGCACGGCGGATTTCGGTGTCGTCCTTGTTCGGGGTGCCCCGGTTGTCATTATCGAAGGTGGCGAAGTCCAGGTGCAGGCGGCCACCCAGGGTGGCGGTGACCGGACGGTCGTCTTCGGCAGCGAAGGCCGGCGCCGACAGGACAGCCAGCGCCATCATGGCGGCAGGACGCCGCCAGGCAAACGTGAATTCCACAAACCCTCCCAGGTGCGCGCCAGGCGCGCGGCAATCGTGGGCACCGGACGGTGCGCGGCCGCAGTCTGGGTCGGGCAAGCTGTCATCGTCCTGTCAACGATTTGTGCGGTGCAGCGTAAATGGTCGCCAGGCATGGCCCGGCGGGCGGCCCCGGCGTCATGCGGTAGCATTCGCTTCCCCTCCCACCGTCGTGCCCATGCGCCTGCTGCTGGTCGAAGACAACCCGGATCTGGCCGATGCGATCATCCGTCGCATGCGTCGCAGTGGCCATGCCGTGGACTGGCAGGCCGACGGCCTGGCCGCTGCCAGCGTGCTGCGCTACCAGAGCTTCGACCTGGTGGTGCTGGATATCGGCCTGCCCAAGCTGGACGGCCTGCGCGTGCTGGCCGGCATGCGCGAGCGCGGTGACAGCACGCCGGTGCTGATGCTGACCGCGCGCGATGGCATCGAGGATCGCGTGCAGGCGCTGGATGTGGGCGCCGACGACTACCTGGGCAAGCCCTTTGACTTCCGCGAGTTCGAAGCACGCTGCCGCGTACTGCTGCGGCGCGCGCGTGGGCAGGCCAGCGAAGTGGTGCAGATTGGCGGCTTCCAGTTCGACAACGCTGCGCACCGGGTCAGCCTCGACGGGGAGCCGATCGAACTGCCCAATCGCGAGTACCGCCTGCTGGAGATCCTGGTCGGCCGTCTTGGCCAGGTGGTCGGCAAGGACGAGATCGGCAACGGCCTGTTTGGTTTCGATGACGAAGCGGGCCCGAACGCCATCGAGTTGTATGTTGGCCGCCTGCGGAAAAAGCTGGCCGGCGCACCGCTGCGCATCACCACGGTGCGCGGTGTCGGCTACCTGCTGGAAGCCAGCGATGGCAGCGCCGACGCCGATGGCTGACGCACGCGCTGCGAACGCCGCACCGGGTTCGCTGCGGCGCACGCTGCTGCTCTACCTCGGCGCGCTGCTGGCGGTATTCGCGGTGGCGCTGCTGTTCGCCGCGCGCGACTATGGCCAGCGTGCGGCAAACCGTTCCTACGATCACCTGCTGGTGTCTTCGGCGCTGTCCATCGCCGATTCGGTGGCGCTGGTCGACGGCCAGTGGCAGGTCGATCTTCCCTATGCGGCGCTGGACCTCCTGGCGATGGCCCCGGAAGACCGCGTGTTCTATCGGGTGGCCGACAGCCGCGGCAACCTGATCACAGGTTATGGCGATCTGCCGTCGCCGCCGCGCCGTCCGGGCACGCAGCCGCAACTGTTTGATGCGGCGTACAGCGGCGAGACCGTGCGCTTCGTGGTGGTCGGCCGCAGTTTCGCCGCGGCCTCGGCGCAGGGCGAGGTGCAGGTGCAGGTGGGCCAGACCCGGCGTGCGCGCGAAGCCGTCGCGCAGGACATGGTCAATCGCGCACTGCTGGCGATCGGCGTGCTGTCCGGCCTGCTGCTGGCGCTGGTGGCGTTTGGCGTGCACCGCGCGTTCCGCCCACTGGTGCGGGTGGAACGCGAGCTGTCGCGCCGCGAACCGTCCGACCTGAAGCCCCTCGACGCGCGCGTGCCGCGCGAGATGGACCAGATGGTGGCGGCGTTGAACCGCTTCATGGAACGCCTGTCCAGCAGCAACGAGACACTGCGCGCATTCATGGCCGAGGCCGCGCACCAGATGCGCACGCCGTTGGCTGCCCTGCGCGCGCAGGCACAGCTTGCGCTGGACGACGACGACCCCGAAGACATGCGGCGCAGCCTGCAGGCGATCGAGCGCAATGCTACCCACATGAGCCGGTTGCTGAACCAGCTGCTCAGCGATGCCAGTGTGATCCATCGTTCGCATCTGCAGCGCTTTGCAGCGGTGGACCTGGCCGAGACCGTGCACCAGGCCCTGCATGAAGCGCTGCCGCAGGCCGGTCCGGCGCCGCGCGTGCAGTTGGCGATGACCGCCGAACCGGCACTGGTGCACGGCGATGCGCTGCTGCTGCGCGAGGCGATCAAGAACCTGGTCGACAACGCACTGAAGTACGGCGGTGACGGCGACCTGCAGATTGCCCTTACCGTGGAAGGCGAGCAGGCCGTGCTGACCATCGCCGACCACGGCGCAGGCATCGCCCCGGCCGATGCCGAGCGCGTATTCGAGCGTTTCGCACGTGGCGAAGGCGCGCCCTCAGGTGGTGCCGGGCTGGGCCTGGCCATCGTCAAGCGCGTGGTCGACAGCCATGGCGGCCGCATTGACCTGAGCAACCGCCCGCAGGGCGGGCTGGTCGCCACCATCCGCCTGCCACGGAGCAGTCCATGATCCGCCTGTTCGCTGCTGCCGTTGCCTTGCTGCTGGCCCTGCCGGTACTGGCCGCGCCCGGCGACGTACGCCGTTTCCCGGCCCAGGCAAAGGCCACTGCGCAGCTGCGCATTCACGGCACCACCGACATCGAAGTGTTCGCGGTGGTGATCGCCGATTACCAGCGCCTGCATCCCGGCACCGAGGTGGTGTACGAGGACATCATCACCCAGGACCTGTACGCGCGTTACCTGCACGACCGCGCCGGACCGGCATCGCCGGACCTGCTGATCTCCAGCGGCATGGATCTGCAGACCAAGCTGGTCAACGATGGCCACGCGCTGCCACACCGTTCGGCGCAGACCGCCGCACTGCCGGCCTGGGCACAGTGGCGCAACGAGGCGTTCGGTATCAGCTACGAGCCGGTGGTGATGGTCTACAACACCCGCATGCTGCCGGCCGCGAAGGTGCCGCACACGCGTCGGCAGCTGCTGGACCGGCTGCGCGCCGAGGGAGCACCGCTGCGCGGCAGGGTCGGCACCTATGACATCGAGCGCAGCAGCGTCGGCTACCTGCTGTCTACCCAAGATGCGCAGCGTGGCAGCATCGCCGGTGCGTTGCTGGGCGCGCTGGGTGACAACGACGTGGTGCGCGAGGAGCGCACCGGCGTGCTGCTGGACAAGGTGGCCAGCGGACAGCTGTCGCTGGTCTACAACGTGCTCGGCTCCTACGCACAGGCGCGCGTCGACGCGGGTGCCCCGCTCGGCATTGTGGAGCCCGAGGACTACACGCTGGTGGTGCTGCGTACCGCAGTGATCCCGCGTACCGGCCCACACCCGGAAGAAGCCCGGCGCTTCCTCGACTACCTGCTGTCGCCACGCGGCCAGCAGGTGCTGTCGCGCGAGGCACGGCTGATGCCGATCGTGACCGGCAACGCGCGCGGCGATGATGCGCCGGGCCGCAGCCGCCGCCCGATCCAGCTCGGCCCGGGCCTGCTGGTGTACCTGGACGCGCTCAAGCGTCGCCAGTTCCTCGATGCCTGGCGCAGCAGCGTCGAGCCGGCCGGGCGCTGAGGCGGCGACCTGCCCGTACAATGGCGGCATGAGCGAATACACCATCCTGATCGCCGATGACCACCCGCTGCTGCGTTCGGCGGTGGTGCAGTCGTTGCGGCAGAGCCTGCCGCTGGCGCAGGTGCGCGAAGTCGCCAGCGCCGAGGCATTGGCCGAAGCGCTGGATGCCCACCCGGATGTGGACCTGGTGCTGCTGGACCTGACCATGCCCGGCGCGCACGGTTTCTCCGCGCTGCTGCACGTGCGCGGCTCGCATCCGGACATTCCGGTGGTGATCCTCTCCTCCAACGACCATCCGCGGGTGATCCGCCGTGCCCAGCAGTTCGGCGCCGCCGGTTTCATCCCGAAGTCGGCCCCGGCTGAGACCATCGGCGAGGCCGTGCAGGCGGTGCTCGACGGCGGCCTGTGGTTCCCGGCGATGGCCGCCGAACGTTCCGAGGCAGACGCGTTGCTGGCCAGCCGCCTGGCCCAGCTGACCCCGCAGCAGTTCCGCGTGCTGCTGTGCCTGGCCGATGGTCTGCTGAACAAGCAGATCGCCTACGAGCTGGGTCTGGCCGAGAACACGGTGAAGGTGCACGTCACTGCGATCCTGAAGAAGCTCGAATGCCATAGCCGCACACAGGCCGCGGTGCTGGTGAAGGCGCTGGAGCCGGAAGGCGACCCGCGGGCAGGGATGGACGGCTGATCAACGCAGGGCGTTCAGACGGAGATCTTCTGTCTGGCGCTGTTGTCAGAGAAGGACCTCTTCAACGAAGATCGAAAGCTGATGGTCCGTCAGCGCATCGTCGCTGCGCACGTGTACCAAATAGCGGACCGGCAGTTGGTCCAGCGGTGCCCTGAGTGTGTCGAAATACTGGACTTGGCCTTCTCTTGAAAGAGATTTCAGTTCGGACTTGGACAACTCGCGGGTTGACTGCCTCACGCCATCCGACGAGTAGGAAGAGACAAGCACCGAGGCCGGAAATGAAGGGCAGCGGGTTGCGCAGGAAATGTGGACTCGCATTGAGCGGAAGTAGACGAGACTCCGCTTCCATTCATTCTCTTCAATGGTCTCTGACAAGCGGACTGGCTCTTGCACAGTAAGTGATTGCTTGTGAACTGCTCGAAGTCGAAAGTTGATCCCGGTGTGTCGCTCGTACTGACGCAGTGTGCGCTGTGAGCCCAGTCCAAAAATTCCAAAGTCTTCCATCTCAGATCCCGTAGGAAGGCCGACCAGAGCGAGTGTCTTTCGTAGCGCCGCGCTGGAACGATCTTCAAGTGTCATGGAGGTGGCGGAGTTGGCTGCTGGCGGTTCTGACTGGTCGTCCCACACCTTTCGGGCATGGTTGTCGTACTGATGCCACAGCAGCGGCGCATATGGATGATAGAACTCATATCCCTTCGTGAACGCGCGTATGGATGTTGCGATTTCTTCCGTGCAGAAGAAATGGTCAGGATCGCTCATTACTTCCTGTGTGAAGGCCCCATCCGAGAAGATGAATCCGCCGGCTACGAACTTCGCCTTGAATGCAATCTCACCATGAACGGGCGCGGGGAGACGGACAGATCGAAATCTGACGACTCCGGTTGGTGAGAACGAGTCGAAGATGATGGCGGCGGTGTACTCCTGCCTCCCCAAAGGATAGGTGTCAGGATCGAAGCTGGGGGGGTATCCTGTTAGAAGTGGCCTTGGTGAGTGCACCCTCAGACGCTCGAGTAGGCTCTTCATCTTGAAGTCCCATTCACCGGAAAAGCGGTGGTGCGAGTCGATCTGAAGGTTGTAGTGCTCACCCCGGTAGCGCCGCTGGGCCAGGTTTCTGGCCCAGCCGCATCCCTTGGAGTGAATGTAATCAATGTCGATCAACTCGATGTTTGCACCATGTATCCGTAAGAAATGGACTGTAGTGCCTTCTTCGGTTGCTGTATGGGTCAATTCAAATCCGTTCGCTTCGAACGACTGGATGTCCTGTTCGGATCCGTGTTGCCAGCAGATGACAACGCGCAGCAGGAATGGCGACTTAGCATTTTCTATCATGTCCTTCAACGTGGGTAACAGCTGAGGGTCTCGATAGCTTGGTATCTGTACAAAGATGGTTCTTTCCAGATTCATCAGGGGTGCGAGCTCCTCGTGGCCTTACGCACTGGAACGCTTCAGCTTGGTTGAAGGATTAGTTGCCGCTGATCGAATTCATCACTGGATCGGTGGAGAATATGAATCTGTTCTCGTATCCAGAGCCAAGATTCTCAGACGCTTCGGCGTAGCTGTAGGTGGGAGAGGATTGGTCTGACGCAAGCCTGCGGCCCCAGGCTTCATGGTCGGCATTGCTTTTGGCCCGAGCGATGCCGATGCAGATGCTAAGGCCGCATGACAGGCGCTCCAGTTGGGCGTCCTCACCCATCGCGCGTGTTATTGAGGATCGATAGTGCTTGGCTAGATCTTGTGCCTCAGTGCTGGTTGCAGCGTCCTGGGTCATGCGGTCGATCACGTCTGATGTGCTTCTGCCGGAGCGTAGAAGGTCTGCGGCAACTTGACTTGAGATTCCGCCCTCGAAGATGAGTGCAGATTCTGATTGGAGATGCTCGAGTGAGGATGCTACGCGACGGGAGGTTGCTGTCGAGTTGTCTGTTCTTGATCGCACAACCAAGGGCTTTGTGCTGAGATCGCTCGATATGACTTGATTGATTTGTGCGTCTGCCGCGCTCGTATTGAGAGTAGTGTTGGCATCTGATGCTCTGTCATCGGTACATCCTGCGCAGCACATGCATAGTAGTGTTGCAGCGATCAGATGTGAGATATGTATGATGGAGCTGGGCACGTGATTGGAGCTCACTGTGGATCCTCGGTCGCGGGCTATGGGTGTCAATCAATAGGGCAATCAAAAGGACCATTGCAGTCCGGTGGTCGGGTTGTCTGGAATACTGTCCTTACGCGTCCGCCACAGCAATCCGTAACTTTCCAGGCGCCGGCAGAGTCAACATTGACGACACAGCTGTTGGTGCAGCGATATCTGACACCATTGAAGGTCGTTTCACTCTCCGCATTTGCTTCGCCGGTTGCCAGTGCCAGGCCAGCTGCAAGAACAACGCTACCCAGTGAATGCTTGTCCATTCTTCGCCTACGGTGTGGTCGGCCGATCGGCCGGGGAAGAAGATATTCCATGCTTCAGTAGCGCCGGTCTGTCAGGAGACTGCTTGTCTTTGCTCGGAATTTGTCCATGCTTTACGCATCTACGTCGCCCGTCTCGCTCCTTCTCACTTTGCGGATCTCACGCGAAGGGGCGTAGGCATTCGGTACGGGATCAGCCGGGAGCGACCCTGCCCGCGCACCGGCACGGCGGTGCCCCACATGGCAAAGCGGTATTACCCCCGATGCCGCAACAACATCTGCGTCATCAATGCCCGCAACGCGGGCGGTCGCACCGGCTTGAGCAGGAATCCCCAGCCTTTCTCGGCGGCATGCGCCTTCAGTGCCTCGTCACGCTCGGCGGTCACCAGGATCACCGGCGGGCGCACCTTCCACAGCGTGCACAGCGCTTCATACAGGTCCGGTCCGTGCCATTGCCCCATGCGCACGTCCAGCAGCAGCAACTGCGGTACGTTCATTGCACTGGCGATTTCCAATGCACCCTGCGGGCCATCGGCGAGTTCCACCTGGCAGCCCCAGCGTTCCAGCAGCGCACGGGTCGCCGCACAGACGTGGGGATCATCGTCGATGCTCCACACCCGGCACTTTTGCAGTGGGCTGTCATCGGAGGGTTCGCTCGCGATGACCGGCGCTGCGGCAGGTGCGATCACATCGTCGGCGCGACCGAGTGCCACGCTCACGGCGAATACGCTGCCCTTACCCAGGGTGGAACGCAGGCTGATGCAGTGGCCGAGCAGGCGGCCGATGCGTTCGACGATGGCCAGGCCCAGGCCGGCGCCACGTTCCTGCTCCACACCATCGTTCAGGCGACGAAACTCTTCGAAGATCTCACCCTGCAGGCTTTCCGGAATGCCCGGGCCCTGGTCGTGTACCTCGATGCGCAGCTGGTCGCCCGCGCGCCGACAGCCGATCAGCACGCGTCCCTGTGGTGTGTAGCGCAGCGCGTTGGACAGGAAATTCTGCAGGATACGGCGCAGCAGCGCTTCATCACTGATCACCACTGCGCGGGTGTCCACCCAGCCAAGTTGCAGGCCGCGGCTCTGTGCGGCGATGCCGAACTCACGCGCCAGGGTCTCCAGTAGCGGCGAAATCGCAAAGGCGCGCACACGTAGCTGCAACGATCCTGATTCCAGCCGCGAGATATCCAGCAGGCTGTTGAGGATCGCATCCTGCGCGGCCAATGCAGCATCGATGTGGTCGCTGGTCTGTTGCTGCGCCGGGTCACTCAGCTTGCCGCGCAGCACCGAGACGAACATGCGCGCCGCGTTGAGGGGCTGCAGCAGGTCGTGCACCGCCGAGGCGACGAAACGGGTCTTGTAGCGGTTGGCCTGTTCGGCTTCGCGGCGTGCTTCGTCCAGGTCGCGGGTGCGTTCGGCGATGCGGTGTTCCAGCGCATCGGCCAGCGAGCGTAGTTCGCGCGCGGCATTCTTGTAGCTGGTGATGTCGGCATAGCTGGTGACGAAGCCGCCGTCAGGCAGCGGATTGCCACGGATCTCCAGCACCGTGCCGTCGTCCTTCTCGCTCTCGCGCATGTGCGGGCGGCCGCTGCGCAGGTGGTTCAGGCGACGCTCGATTGCTTCATCGACGGGGCCCGGACCGAGCAGGCCACGGCGTGCGTTGAAGCGGAACAGTTCCTCGATCGGCCGGCCCACGCGGACCAGGTCTGCCGGGAACCGGAACAGTTCCAGATAGCGCGAATTCCACGCGACCAGGCGCAGTTCGCGGTCGATCACCACCACGCCCTGCGGCAGGTGTTCGAGGCTGCGGCTGAGTCCGCTGTCGGCGTCGGTGGCCGCCTGCAGCAGGCCATCCTGTGCGGTGCGCAGTTCCTGTGCGTGCTGCTTGAGCAGGGTTTCCAGTTCGCGGCGGCTGCGCAGGCGATGCTTGGCCAGGCGTCGGCGCTGCTGCACGAACAGCACCAGGAAGCCCAGCGCCAGCCACGCGGCACCGCCGGTGAGTGCGGCCGCGCGGCCGGCGGCGGTGGCGGCGCTGGCGTCGTGCAGCAGATGCAGGTTCCAGCCTTCGGCGGGCAACGGCAGGCTTTGCCACAGCATCGGCTGCGGCAGTACGGGATCGAGCAGGCGCACCATGCGGCCACCATCGGCAAGCACGTCTTCAGTACGCGCGCGCAATGGCTGCAACGCGCGGTCGGCGTATTGGCGGGCGTCCAGCATTTCGCGGCGCTCATCGGCGCCCAGCGGGCGCAGCAGGCGGTAGCGCCAGCTGTCACGGTTGGCCAGGAACACCACGTCATGGTCGTCGCTGGCCAGCACCACGTCCGGGCTGCTCAACCATTCCTGTTCCAGCGCCGACAGCTCGACCTTGATCACCACCACGCCGAGCCGCTTGCCACCTTCCTCGATGGCCTGCGACAGGTAGTAGCCGGGTACGCCGGTGGTCATGCCGATGCCGTAGAAGCGGCCGCGGCCCTGCGCCAGTGCCTGCCGGTAGTAGGGGCGGTAGCTGTAGTTCTCGCCGACGTTGCTGGTCGGCTGGTCCCAGTTGCTGGCCGCCACTGCCACGCCGTCGTGGCCGACCAGGGTCAGGGTCGAGGCACGGGTGACTTCATTGGCGCGTTGCAGCTTGAGGTTCAGCCGCTGCTGTTCGGTGGGCGAGGGCGGCACACGCAGGGCGTGCAGCAGATCCGGATCCAGCGCCAGTACCTGCGGCAACGTGCCGAAGCGGTCGATGCGCTGCTGCAGGCCCTGGCCGTACAGCTGCAGCTGGCGTTGCACCTGGCTGCTTTCCTCGCCGAGGGCGCGCCGCCAGGCGTAGTGGCCGGCGGCGACCGCACACAGCACGGTCCCACCGACCATCACCAGGAGGGTCAGCAACAGCATCCGGTGGCGGCTGAGCCAGTACATGGCGGCAGTCTACGCAGGGCCGGCGGGCGTGACGTGCACGCCCGCCGGGGTCTGACGTGGAAGGGGTCAGAAGTGCATCTGCGCGCGCAGTTCGAAGATCTCCGGCGTGCTGTGCACACCGCGACGGCTGGCGTCGACCTTCACATAGTTGGCCTGGAACTTGAAGTGGCTGGTCAGGTACCAGTTCGCGCCCAGGGTCAGGTCGTGCTGGCGGCCACCAAGGATGCTGCCATCGTCGAGGTCCAAGCGGCTGTAACGGGCCACCAGTTCCACCGCGCCGTAGTCGTGCGCCGGCTTGATGTTGGCCACGGCACCTGCGTTGTACGGGCGCGACTCGCCGGTCAGCACCCAGCTGGCCATCGCGTACTGGCCGCTGCCGGTGTAGTCGGGCTTGCCGTCATGGCGGGTGACCGTGGCGCGCAGGGCTTCGGCCTGTAGCGAGAACGGGCCGCGGATCCAGATGCCTTCCAGGCCGGTGCGGCGGATCTGGTCGGCGGTGACCAGCGCGCCGGAATCGACATAGCGGATGTCGGTCAGGCCGGCTTCCGGGCGTGCACGCAGGCGCGCGCTGGCCTCGTGGTGCACGTCACGGCCATCGCTGTAGCCGCGCGGATTCTCCTGCGAATAGGCCAGGCCCAGGTGAATCACGTCACCCGGCGCCTTCACCGGGGTCCACACCGCACGCACGGCCTGGGTGGTGCCGGGGTTGTCACCCTGCAGGTCCTTGCCGCCATAGGCGCCGGCCTGCAGCAGGTACTGCGGGCGCTCCAGCACCCATTCCACGCCGGTGCGGCGGCCGGCGTAGAAGGCCTGCACGGGCAGCGCGGTTTCCAGGAAGCTGCCGGCGCGCGAAGAGGTGTTCGCGTCCAGGCCGACCGGGGTCTTCATGTAGCCGAAGCGGAAGCGGCCGATGTCGCGGCCGAAGAAGGCCTTGCTTTCAAAGCGCACGAACACGTCCAGCCAAGTATCGGACTGGAAGTCGTAGTAGACCATCGCGTCGTAAACGCCCTTCTTCTTCAGCGTCGCACCGAACTCCTTGCGACGCACCGCGTCGTCATCCTCCAGGCCACTGCCCGAGGAGAAATCGTTGTAGTCGTAGGCGATGTTGGCGGTAGCGGCCAGTTCGGTGCCGTCGCCGAAGGCGTACTTGGTCGGCCAGTTGTCGAAATCGGCGGCCGAGGCGAAGGCGGGAAGGGCGGCCAGCGACAGGGCCAGCAAGGTGGGATTCGGGCGCATGTTGGGTGCGGCTCTCTCGGATTGCGTGTGGACAGGACAACAACGGCCGCAGGGGCCGAAACTTTCGCAAGGACGCGCCCGGCCGTTCAGCCCGGGCCACCGGCCTTCCCGTGTCTGGGCGGTGTGGCGCCAGTGTAGGCACCTGCGCCACCTGAACCGGGGGGCTAGTACCAATAGGTTATCTGCGCCGACGTGCCCAGCGCGTACAAAGGCGTCCATTGGTCGCACCTCCTGCGCGTGCAGCACAGGGCGATCAGTTTCCACGGTAGCGGTTCCCGTGCAGTCCCGGGGCCGTACGTGCCTGAAAACGCCCCTTCCGGAGTCCGCCATGCACATCCCGACCGCAGCCCCGGCGCCTGCAAAGCCGTTGCCGATCTATCGCCAGCTGTACTTCCAGGTGATCGTGGCGATCGTCCTCGGCGCCATCCTCGGCCACTACGAACCGTTGGTGGGCGAAAAGATGAAGCCGCTGGGCGATGCCTTCATCAACCTGGTGAAGATGATCATCGCACCGGTGATCTTCCTGACCATCGTCACCGGCATCGCCGGCATGACCCACCTGCGCACGGTGGGCCGGGTGTTTGCCAAGGCGATGGCGTACTTCCTGTTCTTCTCCACGCTGGCGCTGATCGTCGGCATGATCGTGGCGCACGTGGTGCAGCCCGGCGCCGGCATGAACATCAACCCGGCCGAGCTGGACCAGACCGCGGTGCACAGCTACGTCGAAAAGTCGCATGACCTGACCCTGGTCGGCTTCCTGATGGACATCATCCCGAAGACGCTGGTGAGCGCCTTCGTCGATGGCAACATCCTGCAGGTGTTGTTCATCGCGGTGCTGTTCGGCATCGCGCTGGCCTCGGTGGGCGAGAAAGGCAGGCCGATCGTGAACTTCCTGGAGGCGCTGGTCGCCCCGGTGTTCAAGCTGGTGCACATCCTGATGAAGGCCGCCCCGATCGGTGCCTTCGGCGCGATCGCCTTCACCATCGGCAAGTATGGCGTCGGCTCACTGATCAACCTGGCCTGGCTGGTGGGCTCGTTCTACCTCACCGCCTTCCTGTTCGTGGCGGTGATCCTGGGCCTGGTCTGCCGACTGTGTGGCTTCTCGGTGTTCAAGCTGGCGCGCTACCTGAAGGCCGAGCTGCTGCTGGTGCTGGGCACCTCTTCGTCGGAGTCGGCGCTGCCGTCGCTGATGGAGAAGATGGAACGCGCCGGCTGCAGCAAGTCGGTGGTGGGCCTGGTGGTCCCGACCGGCTACTCGTTCAACCTGGACGGCACCAACATCTACATGACCCTGGCGGCACTGTTCATCGCCCAGGCCACCAACACCGAACTGACCCTGGGCCACCAGATCGCCCTGCTGCTGGTCGCGATGCTCAGCTCCAAGGGCGCGGCCGGTGTCACCGGCGCCGGTTTCATCACCCTGGCCGCCACCCTGGCCGTGGTGCCGGAGGTGCCGGTGGCCGGCATGGCGCTGATCCTGGGCGTGGACCGCTTCATGAGCGAATGCCGCTCGCTGACCAATTTCATCGGCAATGCGGTGGCCACCGTGGTGGTCTCGCGCTGGGAAGGCGCGCTGGACCGCAACCGCCTGCAGCTGGCGCTGGACGGCCGCGAGAGCGAACTGCCGCCGCCGGTCGATGCGCTGCCCGAGGCGCTGCCGGCCAAGGGCTGATCCAGGTGTGTGGTACCGCGGGGCCGGCCACGACAGTGGTACGGCCCCGCGGCGTTTCAAGGCGTCCCATGACTGTCATGGGCAACGCCGATGCTGGTCTGGGGCCCCGCCGCATACGGCACGGAATTGTGCGGTCGCAGCATGGCTGCGACAGGATAGCGACAGGTCCAGACGCTCCAACGGGGGTATGATCCCCTGTCCCTTCTGCCCATTCATGTAACCCACATCGATGTCCAACGAAGATTTCAAACAGGCCGCCCTCGATTACCACCGGATGTCCCCGCCGGGAAAGATCAAGGTTTCCGCTACCAAGCCCATGCTGACGCAGCGCGACCTGTCGCTGGCGTATTCGCCGGGCGTGGCGTATGCCTGTGAAGCGATCAAGGCCGACCCGCAGCAGGCCAGCGAGCTGACCGCCCGCGGCAACCTGGTGGCGGTGATCTCCAACGGCACCGCGGTGCTGGGCCTGGGCAACATCGGCGCGCTGGCCGGCAAGCCGGTGATGGAAGGCAAGGGCGTGCTGTTCCAGAAGTTCGCCGGCATCGATGTGTTCGACATCGAAGTGGATGAAACCGACCCGGACAAGCTGGTCGACATCATCGCCTCGCTGGAGCCGACCTTCGGCGGCATCAACCTGGAAGACATCAAGGCGCCGGAGTGCTTCGTGGTCGAGCGCAAGCTGCGCGAGCGCATGAAGATCCCGGTGTTCCATGACGACCAGCACGGCACGGCGATCATCGTCGGCGCAGCGGTGCTCAACGCCATGGCGATCACCGGCAAGAAGATCGAGGACGTGAAGCTGGCGACCACGGGCATGGGCGCCGCCGGCATTTCCTGCGTGAACATGCTGGTGCAGCTGGGCCTGAAGCCGGAAAACATCCTGGCCTTCGACCGCGAGGGTGTGATCCACACCGGCCGTACCGACCTGGACCCGGAAAAGCAGCGCTATGCGCGCGATACCGGCAAGCGCACCCTGGCCGAGATCGTCGACGGCGCGGACATCTTCCTGGGGCTGTCGGCACCGGGCATCCTGACCGCCGAGATGGTCAAGACCATGGCCCCGGATCCGGTGATCTTCGCGCTGGCCAACCCGACTCCGGAAATCATGCCGGAAGTGGCGCGCGCCGCCCGTCCGGACGCGATCATCGGCACCGGCCGCTCGGACTACCCGAACCAGGTCAACAACGTGCTGTGCTTCCCGTACCTGTTCCGTGGTGCGTTGGACGTGGGCGCGACTGCGATCAACGAGGAAATGAAGATCGCCTGCGTGCGTGCCATCGCCGCGCTGGCGCGCCGCGCGGCCACCGACATGGGCTCGGCCTATGGCGGCGAGACCCCGAGCTTCGGCCGTGAATACCTGATCCCGCGTCCGTTTGACCGCCGCCTGCTGGTGGAGCTGTCGGCCGCCGTGGCCCAGGCCGCGATGGACTCGGGCGTGGCTTCGCGCCCGATCGAGGACATGGGCGCCTACCGCGACAAGCTGGCCCAGTTCGTCTACCGCACCAGCCTGATGATGAAGCCGGTGTACGACCGCGCGCGCAGCGACAAGCAGCGCGTGGTGTACGCCGAGGGCGAAGAGGAAGTGGTGCTGCAGGCGGTGCAGAACGTGGTCGATGACGGCCTGGCGCATCCGATCCTGATCGGCCGCCCGGAAGTGATCGAGTCGCGCATCGAGCGCCTCGGCCTGCGCCTGAAGATCGGCGAGAACGTTGAAGTCACCAACATCAACGACGACCCGCGCTTCAACGAGTACTGGCAGTACTACCACGGCCTGACCGGCCGCCGTGGCGTGACCGTGGCTGCGGCGAAGAACCTGATGCGTTCGCGCCCGACCCTGATCGCAGCGGTGATGGTGGCCCGTGGCGAAGCCGATGCGATGCTGACCGGCATCGTCGGCCGCTTCCACAAGAAGCTGGGCTACGTGCGCAGCGTGCTGCCGCTGGAGCCGAAGGTCACCTCGACCTCGGCAATGACCGGCGTGATCAACCAGCAGGGCGTGTTCTTCTTCGTCGATACCCACGTGCAGGAAGATCCGACCGCCGAGCAGCTGTGCGAGGCGACCCTGCAGGCGGCGTACCGCATGAAGCTGTTCGGCATCGAGCCGAAGGTGGCGCTGCTGTCGCACTCCAACTTCGGCAGCCACGATTCGAAGGATGCGCTGAAGATGCGCCAGGTGCGCGAGCTGCTGCTCAAGCGCAACCCGCGCCTGAACGTGGATGGCGAAATGCAGGGCGACACCGCATGGGATGAAGCGCTGCGCCAGAAGCTGCTGCCGGGCTCGACCCTGCAGGGCCGTGCCAATCTGTTCGTGCTGCCGAACCTGGAAGCGGCCAACATCGCCTACAACCTGGTGCGCGTGTTCACCGACGGCGTGGCGATCGGCCCGATCCTGATGGGCGTGAACAAGCCGGTGCACATCCTGACCACCAGCGCGACCTCGCGCCGGATCCTGAACATGACCGCGATTGCAGCGGTCGATGCGCAGATCAGGAAGCAGCTGGAAGCGGAAAAGAAGGCATAAGCCTTCTTTCCGGTTCGATCGCAGAAACGCGCCCTACGGGGCGCGTTTCTGTTTGCGCAAAGCGGACACGGGTAGTGCCGGCCGCTGGCCGGCAACCGCAATGATGTCCAGGCACGCGACGGCAGCCGGCCAGCGGCCGGCTCTACCCCGGTCTGTGCCACACGCGCTACGCCGCCCGGTCATTTCCCTGCAACGCCGTTGCGGCCCAATACGCCCACGCGGCCCGGCCGTGGGAAGGGACCGGACCGGCCTTCCCACCCTGGGCCCGACCAACTTTCCACGGGCGAGGGTGTCATGCGCAATCGAGTGACGCGGCGGTACTTCCAGCAACTGTTCGCGCTGTACGCCGGTTTCGTGCAGTCGCGCTGAGGCCGCGATGCGGTAACGCCGGGCAATGCCGGCGAACGTAAAGTGCGTTGGGGCTCAGCGCCGCTTGCCGCGGCGCGTTGGTGCCGGCGGCGGTGCATCCGAACGCGGCTTGGCATACTGCGTCCACAGCGCAGGCAGTGCCTTGCCGGTGTGCTTCTGCCACAGCGCCGGTGCATAGCGGCCGTCGCGAAGGGCCTTGTCCAGTGCCAGCACCAGGCCCGGATGTTCGGCGTCGGCCCATTTCAGAAACGCACCGGTGACCCGGTAGCCGCTGTCGAAGTTCTGCCCCTTCTCGACCTTGCCCGGCAGTGCCCAGCCCGCAGCGGCATTGTCCATGCCGTAGCGGTCGCGTGCGTAGTCGGCGATGCCCTCCACCAGCCAACCCGGCACCCGTGCGTCGCCATAGCCCGGATAGCCCTGCACGATGTGCATGGCCTCATGGGTGACCAGGTCGATGTCGTTGGGGTGCTGCGCAAGCCAACCCGGGTTGATGGTGATCGTTGCGGCCTGGTCCTTGTCACCGACGAAGGCGATGCCGGTGTAGGCCGGGTCGATCACGATGCGCACCATCGCCGGCGCGGCCGGGTGGAAGTCCGCACGTTCGCGCAGGTAGGCGAAGAAGAACGTATCGATCACCCGCTTGCGCTGCGGCGCGGCCAGGGCGCCACGGGCGTCCTGGTAGTTCAGCGTCACGCCGTCGCGGGTCAGCTGCGTATCGAACGCCTGGGTCTGGCCGAAACTGGAGAAGGACAGGGCAACAAGGGCCAAGGGCAGAAAACGGAAGCGCATGCCGCTCATTGTACGGTGCCGGCCGCCAGCAGTTCGATCTCCGCCAGCGGCAGTCGTCCCGGTGCCGCCAGGCGCAGGCGGTATTCGCTGTAGCGACCGGGTTTTGCAATGCGGAATGGACGGGTCTGGCGGGCGGATTCGAAGTCTTCGCCGCTGCGCTGGTCGAGCACGGCCCAGCTGCCGCTGCCGTTGCGCGCCTCCAGTGTCCACTCACCGCCCTGGATACGGCTGTCACCGCTGGTCAGCGTGTACATCGTCGGGGTGCCCTCAGCCAGGCCGGCCAGCGCGATGGTTGCACCGCCGCCCAGGCCCACCGTCGTGCCGGCATCGTCATCGACCAGCGCGGGCAGGGCGCGGCCATCGGCCAACGTCGCCTTCGCGCCGCTGCCGAGCAGGTCGTGCAGCAGCTGCGGGCGCTGGCCGCGTGAGGTCAACGAGCGCGGCACATCATCCACGCCACTGCCCCAGCGCGAGGGACGGGGGCCCATCACGAAGTCGAGGGTCGCGCCCTTGGCGATCAGCTCGTGCGGCACCCAGGTCTTCGTCCACGGTTTGCCGTTGATCGTCAGCGACTGCACGTAGACGTTCTCACGCGAGTTGTTGGCCGCGTTCACGGTCAGCACGGCACCACCCTGCAGTTCCACGCGCGCATGTTCGAAGGCTGGCGAGCCGATCACGTACTCCGGTGCGCCCATGCGCAGCGGGTACAGGCCCAGCGATGCCAGCACGTACCACGCCGAGGTCTCGCCGTTGTCCTCGTCACCGGGACAGCCCTGGCCGATCTCACTGCCCACATACAGCCGCGACAGGATCTCGCGCACATGCTGCTGGGTCTTCCACGGCTGCCCGGCGTACAGGTACATCCACGGGATGTGGTGCGCCGGCTGGTTGCTGTGCGCGTACATGCCCATGCGCACGTCGCGCGCTTCGGTCATCTCGTGGATGGTGCCGCCATAGGAGCCGGCCAGTGCCGGGTCGGCGGTTTCCGGCGTGGCGAAGAAGGCATCCAGCTTCGCCGCCAGCTTGTCGCGGCCACCGTACAGCGCGGCCAGGCCTTCGCCATCGTGGGCGGCGGTGAAGGCGAAGGTCCAGCCATTGGATTCGGTGTAGTCGTGGCCCCATACGCGCGGGTTGTAATCCTTGGCGTCCACGCGCCAGCGGCCATCGGCCTTGCGGCCCTGGAAGAAGCCGGCGGCCGGGTCGAACATGGTCGCGTAGCTGGCGGCGCGATAGCGGAAGTACTCGGCCTCGGTGCTGTAGCGCTCGCGTGCAGCCGGCGTGGTGGCGCGCTTGGCCAGTGCATCGGCCATGTTGGCGATGCCGAAGTCATTGAGCGCGCCTTCCATCGTCCATGACATGCCTTCGTGCACGTCCGCGCTGGCGTAGCCACGGAAGGTCGAACGGTCCATGCCCTTGCGGCCGACATGACGGTCGGGCGGGACCACGGTCGCGTTCTTCAGCGCGGCGGCGTAGGCCTCGGCCGGATCGAAGCCGCCGATGCCCTTCAGCCAGGCATCGGCGAAGGCCACGTCCGAGCTGGTGCCGACCATCAGGTCGGCGTAGCCCGGCGACGACCAGCGCGCGATCCAGCCGCCGGCGCGGTACTGCTCGATGAAGCCTTGCACCAGCTGGCCGGCATCGTCGGGCGTAAACAGCGCATAGGCCGGCCAGGTGGTGCGGAAGGTATCCCAGAAGCCGTTGTTGACGAAGACCTTGCCGTCGCGCACGGCCGCATAGCTGCGGGTCGCGCTGCCATCGGTGTTGTCATCGCTGGCGCTGGCCTGGTTGGCGTAGCGCCAGTCGGGTAGGGCCGCGCTGCCCACGTTTTCATGGCCGGAGTTGGGGTACAGGTACAGCCGGTACAGGCTGGAGTACAGCGTGGTCTTCTGGTCGTCGCTGGCGTTGCCGATGTCGAAACGGGCCAGGCGCGCGTCCCATGCATCCTGCGCACGGCTGGCCACGCTCTCCAGCGTATCGGCAGCGCTGATTTCCAGTGCCAGGTTGTGCCGCGCCTGCTCGACCGAGATCAGCGAGGTGGCGATGCGCATCGTCACCCGCCGGTCGCTGCCGGCGTCGAACTTGATGTAGCCGGTCGGGCGGCCGGTGTCGAGGCGGCCGCTGCTGCGCCACGGCTTGTCGAAGCTGGCCACCACGTACATGCGGCTGGCACCGTTGGACAGGCCGCTGCGCGTATCGGTGTAG
Organism: Stenotrophomonas sp. CASM101; assembly: GCF_049384845.1. Taxonomy (NCBI): domain Bacteria; kingdom Pseudomonadati; phylum Pseudomonadota; class Gammaproteobacteria; order Lysobacterales; family Lysobacteraceae; genus Stenotrophomonas; species Stenotrophomonas sp. CASM101. Next base: position 54,652 of record NZ_JBMRFR010000006.1, read on the forward strand.
CCGGACAGCGTCTGCGTGGCGGCGTCCAGGGTCAGGCCACCGCGCGCATCGACATTGTCGAACAGCAGGTTGGCGTCGCCGCCCTCGGGGAAGTCGAATCGGAACAGTGCGGCATGATCGGTCGGCGCGATGGCGGCAGCGATGCCATTGTCAAAGCGCACGTCGTAACGGTACGGGCGGGCGCTTTCGTGGCGGCGGTCGAACGACAGCGCGCGTTTGCGGCGGTCGGCGTCCGGCGCGCCACGGCTGGCCGAAGGCATCACCTGGAAGGTCTGGCGGTCGCCCATCCACGGGCTGGGCTGGTGGCTCAGTGCCAGCGCCTGCAGCTGCGGGCGGTTCTGCGCATCGTTCTGTTCGTTCCAGCGGTACAGCCAGTTCAGTGCGCCGGCGTCGGTCACCGGGGTCCAGAAGTTGAACCCGTGCGGCACCGCCGTGGCCGGGAGGTTGTTGCCGCGCGAGAACGTTCCGTTGGCCTGGGTGCCGCGTGTGGTCAGCACCCAGTCCGAGACGCGCTGCGGCTGCTGGCGCGGTTGGGCATCCAGGCGCACGTCATCAATCCAGCCAGAGACCGGCGCGCCCTCGGCACTGGCCACCTCCAGCTCGATCGCCACCACGCGGCGGCCCTTCAGCGTGGGCACGTCGCCCAGCCGCACTGCCTTGCGGGCCCATTGTTGCGGGTACAGCGTCTTCGATTCGCCCTGCGCGCGTGCGCCGATCGCCACGCCATGCTGGTCGCGTGCCGCACCGGCCGAAACGCGGCTGCCATCGTCCAGCAGCAGGTCCAGCGATACATAGGTCGAGGCGACGGTGTCCTTGCCGACGATTTCCGGCAGCACCAGCCACGACAGCGTGGTATCGGCCTCGATGGGCAGGTCGGCCTTGAACAGTTCGCGCCGCGCGCTGCCGCCTTCGCTGCTGTAGCGCAGCGCATGCAGGCCGCTGTAGCCGGCGTTGCGCTTGGCGGCGTAGGGCGCGGCTGGTCCATTGCCGATCGTGACCTGTAGCGCACCGGTGGCCTGCGCCGGTACAGGTTCGCCCGGTTCGAACGAGGTCTGCAGCCCCTGCGCCCGCGCCGGCATCGCAGTGGTCGCACAGGCCAGGGCCAGGGCGAGCGGAAGCAGGGCGCGGCGCGGATCGGACAGGGTCATGCAAGGGTCTCCCGGAAGGGCTGGCGGCGGGCGAACCCGCATCGGCGGACACCACGGACAGCATCGCTCCGCCCGCCAGGCTGGCAGTGGAAGAGGCGATGCCGGTCCGGTGGGGGCGGGCCATGCGATCGGGTTGGATTGGGTGGGTCGGGGTGCGACCTGGCCCGATCCTGCAACAGCCGCCGCGCGCTGGCAAGTGCCATTTAGTTCGATCCAAATGCGGGAAATATCGCTGGAGTCGATTCTGGCGAGCGAACCTGCCGGAACGACCGCGAAATCCCCGGAGTCGCCGCCGCCCGGCGTGCGGTGGGGAGATGCGAGGCATCGGCGGCGGCGTGCAAAGGCGCGTTGCGGGGCAATGTCGTTGCGGCCCAGATGCTAGAATCACGGGCCTCGCAACCCGTTCACCGAATCCGCCATGAGCCATACCGCCACCGCGCCCGCCAACGCCGAGAAGCGCTACACCGTGCACCGCAGCGATCTGCCGTTGAGCTGCCCGACCCCGGAAATGGCGCTGTGGAACTCGCATCCGCGCGTATACCTGCCGATCGAGGACGAGCCCAATGGCGAAGCGCAGTGCCCGTACTGCGGTTCCGTGTTCGTGCTGGCCGACTAAACGGCGGCCTTTTCGATGCGCCGATTGACCGTGGTGCAGTTGCTGCCGGCGCTGCACTCCGGCGGTGTCGAGCGCTCGACCCTGGAAATCGCTGCGGCCCTGGTCGCTGCCGGCCATCGTGCGCTGGTGGTCTCCGCCGGTGGCCGCCTGGTGCAGCCCCTGCTCGATAGCGGTGCCGAGCACCTCACCCTCGACATCGGCCGCAAATCGCTGCTGACGCTGCGCCACCTGCCGACCCTGCGCCGCCTGTTCGCTGAAGTCGGCGCGGACATCGTGCACGCCCGTTCGCGGCTGCCGGCATGGCTGGGCCTGTACGCGATCCGTGCCATGCCCGCCGCCCAGCGCCCGCACTGGGTAACCACCGTGCACGGGTTGAATTCGCCCAGTCGCTACAGCGCGGTGATGACCAGCGGTGAACGCGTGATCTGCGTGTCCAACACCGTGCGCGACTACGTGCAGCGGCACTATCCGACGGTACCCGAAGCGAAGCTGCAGGTGATTCCGCGCGGCGTCGATGTCACACAGTTTCCGCGCGTGGCCCGCGCCGACCGCCGGCCACGACTGGCGCTGGCAGCCGACTACCCGTGGCTGGCGCAGGTTGGGGGCCCGCTGCTGCTGCTGCCGGGGCGGGGCACCCGGCTGAAGGGACATGCCCATGCGCTGCAATTGCTCGCCGATGTACGTGCAGCTGGTGTGCCGGCACAGCTGTGGATGCTGGGCACCGATGAACCGGGCCGCGAAGCCTACGTGGCCGACCTGCGCCGGCAGGCCACTGCCTTGGGCGTGACCGACGCCGTGCAGATCAGCACGCCGACCGCGCGCATCGCCCAGGCCTATGCGGCCAGCGATCTGGTGCTGCAGCTGTCGGACAAACCGGAAGCGTTTGGCCGCACCGTGGTCGAGGCGCTGTCGGTCGGCCGCCCGGTGCTGGGCTGGGACCACGGTGGCGTCGGCGAACTGCTGCGGCAGCTGCAGCCCAGCGGTACGGTGCCGCTCGGCGACGCGCGCGCGCTGGGTGAACGTGCGCTGGCCCTGCTGGCGCAGCCGCCGTCCCTGCCGACCCGCATCCCGTTTACCCTGCAGGCCATGCAGCGCGATACCCTCCGCCTCTATGCCGATCTCGCCGGCTGACCCCGCTGCCATCGTGCGCGACGACCGTGCCGGGCGCTGGGCGCCCTGGTGGGTGCTGGCGTACGTGGCGATGTGGCCGCTGCCGGGCATTGCCGAAACCGTGCTGGGCCTTGGCGCGGTCTATGCTGCCGCGCGCATGGTGATGCGCCGGCTGCAGCGCCGCCCGCACCTGTTGAGCACGGCGGCGTGGGCGCTGACCTCGATCCTGTTCCTCGGCTATTGGCTGCCGCAGGCGTTCTCGGCGTTTGATGCAATCGATCCGGCAGCGTCGTGGACGAAGGCGGCTGCCGGCCTGCGCTACCTGCCCTTCATGTGGCTGGTGGCGATCGCGGTGGCCACGCCGGAACGCAGGCGGCTGACCTTCGGCGGCCTGGCCCTGATCACCGGCGCATGGACGCTGGATGCGCTGGTGCAGGCGCTGGCCGGAACCAGCCCGTGGTTCTGGTCGCTTGAGCAGCTGAAGCTTGCGGTGAGTGGTCACGCGTTGTGCCCGGCCACTGAGGCGGCCGTGGTCGATCGCCTCAGTGGCGCACTCGGGCCGTGCAACCTGAAGTTCGGCCAGGTCCTGGCCAGTCTCTCACCGTTCCTGTTGTTGCCGCTGGCGCGTCGCTTTGGCAATCCGGGTTGGGTACTGGCCGCGGCGGCGCTGGGCTGCGTGCTGCTGCTGGCCGGCTCGCGCGCGTCGTGGATCACCTTCGCGCTGGTGCTGGCCTACAGCGGCGTGCGCCAGTTCGGTGTGAAGCGGATGCTGCTGCTGGCGCTGCTCGGCGTGCTGGGCGCCGGCGTGCTCACCGCGGGCGTGCCGCAGCTGCGCGAACGCCTTGCGCGTACCGCGATGGCGTGGGATGGAAGCGAACGCGGTGTCGACGAGGCACTGTCGGGGCGCGCGCGTATCTGGGAAGCCGCCGTCTGCATGATCGAAGAACACCCGTTCAACGGCGTCGGCGCACGCGGTTTCCGCGATGCCTATCCCGCCTGCGTGGCCGAAGAGGGGCTGGCGGTATGGGGGGATGCTCCCGCCCTGCACGCGCATCAGATCGTACTGGAAATCCTGGCAGAAACCGGGGTGATCGGCCTGCTGCTGTGGCTGGCAGCCGTGGCCCAGGCCTGGCGGGCCTGGCGCTATGCACCGACGGCCGCGCGTGACCGGGCCCGCCCTGCGATGCTGGCGCTGGCGGTCACCGTGTTCCCGCTCAACACGCATCTGGCGTTCTATTCCGCGTTCTGGGGCGGCCTGACCGTGCTGCTCGCTGCCTTGTTCGCCGGCAGCCTGCTGGCGCGGGAATCGGACGACGCGCCGCCGCTGCTGTGATCGACCATCCACGCATGGCGTGGCTCTACTGCACGTACCGAACGAATGTCGCCGCGGTGGATCCACGCCATGGCGTGCATGGGACGATCATTGGGCGCATGTCGCCATAGTAGATCCACGCCATGCGTGGATGGGGCTTTCCCGACGCAAATGCGCGCCAACCTCCACTACCCGTGCCTCCCTGTGTATCGCACGCTGGGCCATGGCCAGCCCCAGACTCCGCTACGGTCGGTATTCCCGAACCGGCAACGTGTACTCATTGACCACGGCAACCCTTGGCCGTGAACCGTTATTCGCCGATGCGGCGAACATGGCGATCCTGATCGACACCCTGCGCCTCGTCGAGCGTAGGGGCTTCAGCCACAGTCTCGCCTGGGTGGTGATGCCTGACCATCTGCACTGGCTGATGGAACTGCGCGGAGGAACCCTGGCCGAGTGTATGGCCCTGCTCAAATCACGCAGCAGCCGACTGCTGAACCGGCGATTGGAGCGACGAGGGGCGCTGTGGCAGCACGGTTACCACGATCATGCCGTACGCAGCGATGAATCCCTTCATGAGAAGGCGATGTACATCCTGGCCAATCCGGTCCGTGCGGGCCTGGCCGGCACGTTGGGTGAGTACCCGCACGCATGGTGCCGTTGGCCGTTGTAGGTGCCGGCACCCGGATGTAGAGCATCCACGCATGGCGTGGATCTACTTCAGAATGCTCCGCGTCATCAAATTCACGCCATGCGTGGACGAAACCCTCCCGCCCCACCGTTACTTGTAGAAATCACTCCGACCGCCGGGCTGGCGCTTGAAGCGGCGGTGGATCCACAGGTACTGGTCGGGAGCCTCGCGCACCATCGCTTCGATGGCCTGGTTGACCCGCGTGGTATCGGCTTCCACATCCTCGCTGGGAAAGTTCTCCAGCGGCGCGCCGATCTTCAGGAAGTACTTTCCGCCCTCGCGGCGGTGGAAGTACGGAATCACCGCGCAGCCGGTCATGCGCGCCAGCTGGTGGGTGGCCGTAATAGTGGACGCGGTATGGCCGAAGAACGGGACGAACACGGTGTCCTTGCCACGCATGTCCTGGTCCGGCGCATACCAGAGAAAGCCGCCCTTCTTCAGGTGGCGCACGGTCGCGCGGATGTCCTCGTTGGCGAACATCGCCTTGGCATAGCGCAGGCGGCCGAACTTCACCGCCCACTCGTACACCGGGTTCTTGTGCTTGCGGTACATGCCTGAAAGATCGACGTAGTCGCACAGCAGGCGGCCGCACATCTCCAGGGTCATGAAATGGCCGGACACCAGCAGTACGCCGCGGCCTTCGGCCTGCATCCGCCGCAGATGTTCCAGGCCTTCGATCTGCACCTGTGGGCGGATGCGGTCGATGCTGCCCCACCACGCGCGGATGCACTCGAGCACGCCCACACCCAGTGCGTCGAAGCTGTCGCGCACCAGGCGCTGGCGCCAGGCTTCGTCCTTTTCCGGGAAACACAGCCGCAGGTTGACTTCGGCGGCGCGACGGCGGCTGCCGAGCAGGCGCCAGCTGATCCAGCCCACGCCACGACCGAGCGCACGCTGCAGCATCCACGGCAGGCGGGCGATGGCGAAGGCGCCGAGCATGGCGGCGAACATCGGCCAGTTGCGGGGATCGCGCAGCGACGGACGGACGGCGGTGGTGGCATCGGACATGGCGCCATTCTACCAACCCGGCAGCGTGTCTTTCCCGGGGGGCTCCCGTATCCTTGCCGCATGCGCAAAGACCCTGCCGAATGGATCCTGCGCGGCCTGTACTCGGCCGTGCTCTACATCCTGCTGCCGATCACCGTGTACCACCTGGTCTGGCGCGGTTTCCGGGTCCGTGAATACTTCCGGCGCTGGGACGAGCGCTATGCCTCGTATCCGCAGCCGACCGGCCAGCCGCGGGTCTGGCTGCATGCGGTCTCGGTGGGTGAGGTCAATGCCGCCGCGCCGCTGGTGAATGCCCTGCGCCAACAGCGTCCGGACATCCGCTGGGTCATCACCACCATCACGCCGACCGGTTCGGAGCGCGTGCGTGCGCTGTGGGGGGACGCGCTGGACCACGTCTATCTGCCGTACGACGTGCCGGGCAGCGTCAACCGCTTCCTCGGCCACTTCCAGCCCAGCCTGGCGCTGATCCTGGAAACCGAGCTGTGGCCGAACATGCTGTTCGGCTGCCGCGACCGCCATATTCCGGTCTATATCCTCAACGCCCGCCTGTCTGCGCGTTCGCTGCGCGGTTACCGGGTGCTGGCGGCGCTGATCCGCCGTGCGCTGCGCACGGTCACCTGCGTGGCCGCGCAGTCGCAGGACGACGCCGCGCGCTTCGTGCAGCTGGGGGCGGCGCGGGAACAGGTGCAGGCCCTGGGCAACCTCAAGTTCGATATCGCCACGCCGGATGTGCAGGGCTTCGTCGAGCAGTTCCACGCCTGCGTGCCCGCCGGGCGCCCGGTGTGGATCGCGGCCAGTACCCATGATGGCGAGGAGCAGGCGGTGATCGACCTGCATCGGCGCCTGCGCCAGCAGCACCCCGACCTGTTGTTGCTGTGGGCGCCGCGGCACCCCGAGCGCTTCCCGAAGGTGGAGGCGCTGGCGCGCGAGCAGGGCTGGAGCGTGGCGACCCGTCGTGCGAAGCAATGGCCCGAGGCCGGCACGGATGTATTCGTCATCGACACCCTGGGCGAGCTGATGCCGTTCTATGCCTGCGCGCAGGTTGCCTTCGTCGGCGGCAGCCTGCAGCCGATCGGTGGCCACAACCTGCTGGAACCGGCGGCAATGGGCACTGCGGCTGTGACCGGCCCCCACCTGCACAACTTCGCCGAGATCTCCCGCCGCATGCGTGAGGCCGGTGCCTTGCTGATCGGCGATGACGTGCAAGCGGTGGGTGACCTGCTGCAGCACCTGCTCCAGGACCCGCAGGCGCGCGAGGACATGGCGCGGGCAGGCTGCACGTTGATCAGCAATGGCCGTGGCGCTTTGCAGCGCACGCTGGCCCTGGTCGCGCCACATCTGCCGCCGCCGCGCGGCTGAGTCCACCGGCCGCACAGGCCTGCGCCCAGTCCGTCGACTGACGTGATCGACTGCATCAATTCTGCTTAGCGGGCGGAGTTCTGTCGCGACAGAACCGGGTGCGCGTCGCTGGGCGTGTCTGCGGTCACATCGCGGCGTGCACGGCAAGGATTCTGATACCGCCCTTCGGCGCAGGCTGCCAGCCTGCTGTCGACCGCGCTTGGACGGATATCAAGGGAGCTTGCGATGGATGGGGGCAGCAGGCCGGAGGGCATCGGTGATGCCCGGCCCGGCATGGAGCATCTTGCAGTGGTGGCGCTGACGCTGCTGCTGGGGGGCAATGTCGTCGCGCTGATCGGCCAGCACACGGCGGCCGAGGCTGGGCCGGCCATCGTGCTGAGCCTGTTGCTGGCCGCACTGGGTACGATGCCACTGCTGTATTGCCTGCACGCCCTCAACCAGCAGCTGCCGGCTGTCGATGGCCTGCAGGGAGTGTTGCGTGCGTGCTGGGGCCGGGCATCCGCCGGTGTGCTCGGCGGCGCGCTGTTGTTGGAACTGGTGGCGACCATGGGTGGCGTGGCGCAATCGCTGGCCCGTCATCTGCGTGCACTGCTGGCCTATTGTGGCGTCGAGGCCGACTACGCGGTGCCGGGTCCGCTGATGGCCAGCCTGGCGGTGCTTCTGATTGGTGTGGTCGGGTTGCTGCCGTGGCGACGAATGGTTCTGGTGGCGTGTGCGCTGTTGACGATGAAGATCGGGACCGGCCTGCTGCTGGTGGCACTGGCAGCCCGTTACATGCACTACGCGCACTGGATTCCCTGGCTGCCGGAGGCGACGGCTCCCTATCGCTTTGGGCTTGGTGGTGTATTGGCGGCGAGCGTGCCGCTGCTGGGTGCGTTCGCCAGCGTGGGCCTGGCGGTTGGATTTCCCGGCTTGGGCGGGCAGGTGAAGGCGCGCCAGTCGCGGCTGCTGGCGGGCATGTTGCTGCTGGCCATGCTGTTGCTGATCGTGGTCGCTGCATTGCAGGCCGGGCTGGTCGAGTTCCCTGCATTGGACAGCACGCGACCGCTGGCGGTAGCCCTGCAACCGCACCCGCAGCTGCAGTGGCTGATGCCGTTGCTGCCGCTGGCCGGCGCGGCCGGATTGGCCGCGCTGCTGCTGGTGCTGCTGCGGGTGGGCCTGAGCTTGGCGATGCAGCTGTGGCCGGCACGGCATGACGAAGCAATCGGCATGCATGTGCGGGCGGTGCCGGTCGCGTTGATTCTGTCAGCGGCGGTGCTGGCTTTCGGCGTGCCCGCGGGCATCCTGCCGGTGCTGCCCGGCCCGGTCGTGCTGGTGGTGATGGCCGCCCTGTGCCTGGCCGTACTGCGCGGGCAGTCACCGTTGGCACGTGGCCTTGCGCTGCTGGCGCCTGTGGCCGCCGGACTGTGCATGCTGGCCGCCATCGGGTGGCTGCGGGCCTGGCCCGGCTGATGGCCGTGCATCGCGCACAAAAAAGCCACCCTCGCGGGTGGCTTTTCGTTGCCGGCAGGCGACGGCTCAGTGCGTCGTCGTTGCCGGATTGCCCGCGTCCTGGGTCAGCAGGCGGTTCACGTCCTGCAGCTCGGCCACGTCCAGTGCGCCCAGCGACTGGCTCAGCAGCAGGCGGTTCTGCAGGAAGGTGTAACGGGCCTGGGCGTAGTCCAGCTGCGCCGAGAACAGGATGCGCTGGTTCTGGATCACATCCAGCACGGTACGGGTGCCGACCTCCAGGCCGACCTGCGAAGCGTCGTACGCGCTCTGCGCCGAGACCACCGCCAAGCGGCGGGCTTCCACTTCGCTGATGCCCTGCACCAGGGTCTGGTAGGCATTGCGGGTATTGCGGTCCAGGGCACGCTTCTGCTGCTCGTAGCCGTCCTGGGCGATGTCACGCTGGGCCAGCGCCTGGCGCACGCCGGACTGGGTGGCACCACCTGAGAAGATCGGCACGCTCAGGGTCAGGCCGATGCTGTTGGTGCGTGCGTCCGGCGACAACGAGCCGGCGCCGGTGCTGTCGCCCCAGGTCGCGCTCTTGCCCCAGCTGCCGCCCAGCGACAGGGTCGGGTAATGGCCACCGCGGGCAGCCTGCACGCCAGCTTCGGCCGCACTGACCTTCAGCTCCTGCGCCTTCAGCGCCGGATTCTGGGTGGTGGCCTGCTGCACCAGCTCATCGATGTTGCCGCGGTTGGCCGGCACTTCCGGGCGGAAGTCCGCCGGCAGGCCACGCAGGTTGGTCACCGGCTGGCCGGTCAGTTCGGTCAGGGCCTGGTAGTTATCGGCCAGGGTGTTCTGCGCAATGATGGTGTTGGCACGCGCCTGGTCGTACTGGGCGCGTGCTTCGTGCACGTCGGTGATCGGCGCCAGGCCCACTTCCAGGCGCTTGTCGGCGAAGTCGAACTGCTTCTTCGCGGCCGCTTCGTTGGTCTGCGCGGCGTTCAGCGATTCGATCGCCACCAGCACGTTGAAGTAGGCCGCCGAGGTGCGCACGATCAGGTTGTCGTTGGCCGATTCGAGGGTGAAGTCCGCCGCCTTGCTCAGCTCACGCTGCGAGCGCAGGTTGTTGATCTGGGTCCAGTTGAACAGCGTCTGGCTGCCGTCGATCGTGTAGGTGCGGCGCTTGTTGGTGAACGAGCCGGAGTTGGCGTCGGCGTTCGGCTCGCTGCGCGTGCGGTTCAGCGCGGCCTGGCCGTTGATCTGCGGCAGCAGGGCGGCACGCGCCTGCACGGCGCCTTCCTTGTCGTACAGCCGGGTCGATTCGGCGGCCGACAGCTGCGGATCGCCGTTGCGGGCCATTTCGTAGACCTGCAGCAGGTCGGCGGCATGGGCGGACAACGGCAGCAGGGCAGTGGCCAGCGCAACAGCGAGGGATCGGCGGATCATTGCGGCTTCCTTGGACTCAGAGGTGGAACTGGGGGGCCGGGGCGGCACCACGCAGGTAATCGATATCGGTCTCGAACAGGGACTCGGAGCTGCCGTCGGCCTTGACCAGCAGGGCCTCCATCGCCGGCGAGCGGCCGTGGATCACGAACAGGCGGCCACCCGGACGCAGCCACGAGGCGAACTGTGACGGCACCACGTCGACCGCACCAGTGACACAGATCACGTCAAAGCGGCGTTCGGTCTGCCAGGACAGGGCATCGGCCACTTCCACGCGGACGTTGCTGCCCAGGCCGGAAGCGTCCAGGCGGGCACGCGCGGCGGCGGCCAGCTCCGGGTCGATTTCCAGGCTCAGCACATCGCGCGCCAGCGCGCCGATGCAGGCGGCCAGGAAGCCGCTGCCGGTGCCGATTTCCAGCACTTCGTCACCCGGCTGCAGGTCCAGCGCCTGCAGGGTACGGCCCTCGATGACCGGCTTCATCATCTTCTGGCCGTGGCCGATCGGCAGTTCGACATCGGCGTAGGCCAGTGCCCGGTGTGCATCGGCGACAAAAGCCTCGCGCGGCAGGCGGGCCAGGACGTCGAGCACCTTGATGTCCAGCACGTCCCAGGGACGGATCTGCTGTTCCACCATCAGTTCGCGGGCGTGGGCGTAATCAATCGTCATGAGGTTCAAATCCAGCGCAGTGGGCCGGCCATTTTACCGGTCCCGGAGGCCGGCGGCGCGCCCAGAGCATCAGCTGCCGGGGGCCGGGGTCGCAGTGCCGGAAGTCATCGCGACCTCCGGTTCGTTCAGTTTTGGTTATTCAGCTGTTCCGGCCCCTCGCGGCGCGTAGGCGCGCAGGAAGAAGTCGATGCTGGCGGTCACGTGGGCAAGAGGGTCGCATTCCACCGGTGACAGTGGCATGCCGCACATCATATGCATGTGCACTTCGCCCTTGACCAGGGTCAGGAACTGCTCGCCAGCCAGCGAATAGTCGGTGATTTCCAGCTCGCCGCGCTCGGCGCGTGCCCGCAGGAAGTCAGCCAGGGCCTCGCAGGTACGTTCCGGTCCTGCCTTCCAGAACAGCTCGCGCAGGCGTTCGTCGGTCTCCGGCGCCATCATCATGCGCTGGATCGAGATCGCCGCGTCGGAGGTGATCAGTTCGAAGAAGGCCAGACCGATGCCGATCAGCTGGTCGCGCAGCGGGCCGTCCGTGTCGGCCACGAACAGGGCATCGGGCAGCATTTCAATGCACTTTGACTGCACGGCCTCGGAGAACAGGGTCTCCTTGTCGCCGAAGTGGCTGTACACGGTCAGCTTCGAGACGCCGGCCTGGGCGGCGATGGTGTCCATGCTCACGCCGGTATACCCCTGTTCGATGAACAGTACCTTGGCTGCTTCAAGGATCGCCGCGCGCTTGCCCAGATCCTTGGGGCGCCCGGGTCCGGCGGCCTTGGCAGCAGGCTTGGCCGACGGCTTGCGGGAAGTGGAAGAACTCATCGCAACAATACTAGACCAAGCGGTTCGATATTTATACTATACCGGCCGGTTTATTAAATTGGGCCGGCAGTCGCGGCTCCCCCTTGTTGCAACCCTGTGTTTTCAGGACGTTGACCGATGAAGATCGTGCGCTGGATGGGCGGTATGGTGTGGGTGGCTGCGCTGGCAGCCTGTTCGGGACAGGAACAGGCGCCGCAGGCGGCCGTGCCGGTACTGGTGGTTCACCCCGGCGAACAGGCCGGACAGGCGCCGGCGGCATTCCCGGGCACGGTGCGTGCCCGCCAGGAAAGCCCGCTGTCGTTCCGCGTCGGAGGCAACCTGGTCAAGCGCCACGTCGATGCCGGCCAGCGGGTGAAGAAGGGCGACGTGCTGGCCGAACTGGACGTGGCTGACTTCGCGCTGCAGGCCCGTGCCTCACAGGCGCAGCTGGCTGCGGCCGAGGCCGACCTGGTGCGTGCCCGCGATGACCTCAAGCGCTACCAGGTGCTGGCCGACCAGCAACTGGTCAGCCGCTCGCAGCTGGACCAGCAGTCCGCGGCGTTCAAGGCCGCGCAGGGCCAGGCCAATGCGGCCCGCGCCAACCTCGATGTGCTGCGCAACCAGGCTGACTACGCGCAGCTGCGCGCGCCGGCCGATGGCGTGATCGCCAGCCGCGAGGCCGAAGCCGGGCAGGTGGTGTCCGCCGGCCAGACCATCTTCAACCTGGCCGCCGATGGCGGCCGCGAAGTGCTGATCGACCTGCCTGAAGCCACCATCCGCGACTACGCGGTCGGCCAGCCGGTCGAGGTGGAACTGTGGAACCGCCCGGGCCAGCGCCTGCCCGGTACGATCCGCGAGATCGCCGCCGCCGCCGATCCGCAGGCACGCACCTATGCCACCCGCGTCAGCCTGGCCGCCGATGCGCTGGCCGATGTCGAACTGGGCCAGAGCGCGCGCGTCTACAGCAGCGCCGGTCGCCACGGTACCCTGCAGCTGCCGCTGGGCGCGCTGCAGCGCGGTGCCAACGGTGCCGCCAGCGTGTGGGTGGTCGATCCGGCCAACAGCACGCTGAAGGCCGCCTCGGTCACCACCGGTGCGTTTGGCAGCGAGACCGTGCCGGTGCTGTCCGGCGTGAACGCGGGTGACTGGGTGGTTGCCGCCGGTGGCCACCTGCTGCGAGCGGGCCAGCCGGTGATCGCCGTGGACCGGCAGAACCGCCCGGTGCTGAAGCCGGCCACGCCGGCCGCTGCCGCCAAGGCCAGGGAGTAAGCCGGTGCGCCGCTTCAATCTTTCCGAGTGGGCGTTGTCCAATCGCCCGCTGGTGCTGTTCGCGATGCTGGCCTTCGCGCTGATCGGCGCGTGGTCGTACAAGCACCTGGGCCAGTCCGAGGATCCACCATTCACCTTCAAGGCGATGGTGGTGCGCACGCTGTGGCCGGGCGCCACCGCCGAGCAGGTCTCGCGCCAGGTGACCGAGCCGATCGAGAAGGCGCTGATGAACACCGGCGAGTACGAGTTCATCCGCTCCTATTCGCGCCCCGGCGAATCGCAGGTCATCTTCATGGCCCGCGACAGCCTGCGTTCCAGGCAGATCCCGGACCTGTGGTACCAGGTGCGCAAGCGCGTGGGCGACATCCGTGCGACGCTGCCGCGCGAGATCGTCGGCCCGTTCTTCAACGATGAGTTCGGCGACACCTACGGCAACATCTACGCCTTGACCGGCAAGGGCTTCGACTACGCGGTGATGCGCGACTACGCCGACCGCATCCAGCTGGAACTGCAGCGCGTGCCCGATGTCGGCAAGATCGACCTGGTCGGCCTGCAGGACGAGAAGGTCTGGATCGAGCTGTCCAACACCCGCCTGGCCACGCTGGGTGTGTCGATGCAGCAGGTACAGCAGGCGCTGGCCGACCAGAATGCGGTCACCGGCACCAGCTTCTTCGAGACCGCCACCGATCGCGTGCAGCTGCGCGTGACCGGCCAGTTCAACGACATCGAAGCAATCCGCCAGTTCCCGATCCGTGCTGGCGACCGCACCGTGCACCTGGGTGACATCGCCGAGGTCAAGCGCGGCTTCGCCGATCCGGCGTCGCCGAAGATGCGCTTCATGGGCGAAGAGGCGATCGGCCTGGCGGTGGCGATGAAGGATGGCGGTGACATCCTCAAGCTCGGTGCCAACCTTGATGCCGAGTTCCAACGGCTGCAGAAGACCCTGCCGGCCGGCATGCAGCTGCGCAAGGTGTCCGACCAGCCGCAATCGGTGGAAGAGTCGGTCGGCGAGTTCGTGCAGGTGCTGACCGAGGCGGTGGTGATCGTGCTGCTGGTCAGCTTCTTCTCGCTGGGCCTGCGCACCGGCCTGGTGGTGGGCGTCACCATTCCGCTGGTGCTGGCGATGACCTTCTTCGTCATGCACTACTTCGACATCGGCCTGCACAAGATCTCGCTGGGCGCGCTGGTGCTGGCGCTGGGCCTGCTGGTGGACGATGCGATCATCGCGGTGGAGATGATGGCCACCAAGATGGAGCAGGGCTACGACCGCCTGCGCGCGGCCAGTTTTGCCTGGGAATCGACTGCGTTCCCGATGCTGACCGGTACGTTGATCACCGCAGCCGGCTTCCTGCCGATCGCCACGGCGGCATCGAGCACCGGTGAATATACGCGTTCGCTGTTCCAGGTGGTGACCATCGCGCTGGTGGTGTCGTGGATCGCGGCCGTACTGTTCATTCCCTACCTGGGTGACAAGATGCTGCCGGACCTGTTCAATCCGCAGCCGCCCAAGCCGGGCAGCCTGTCCGCGCGCTGGCATGCCAAGCGCCAGCAGTGGGCCGACCGCTACCCGGCGCTGGCCAACCTGATTGCGCCGCCGCAGCATGGGCACGACCATGATCCGTACCAGCGCCCGTTCTATCGCAGCTTCCGCCGCTTCCTCGATACCTGCCTGCGCCATCGCTGGTGGGTGATCGCCGCGACCATCGCCCTGTTCGTGTTCTCGCTGATGATGTTCCGCTTCGTGCCCCAGCAGTTCTTCCCGGACTCGACCCGGCCGGAGCTGATGGTGGACATCGAGCTGGCCGAGGGCGCCTCGCTGCGCTCGACCCAGGCCCAGGCCGAGAAGCTGGAAAAGCTGCTGTCCCGCCGCGAGGGCATTGCCAACTACGTGTCCTATGTGGGCACCGGTTCGCCGCGCTTCTATCTGCCGCTGGACCAGCAGCTGCCGGCGACCAACTTCGCCCAGTTCGTGGTGTTGGCCAAGGACATCAAGGCGCGCGAGAGCACCCGCGACTGGCTGCTGCACGAGGTGATCCCGAAGTTCCCGGACGTGCAGATGCGCGTGACCCGCCTGGAGAACGGACCGCCGGTCGGCTATCCGGTGCAGATGCGCATCTCCGGCGAGCACATCGAGAAGGTGCAGGCGATCGCGCGCCAGGTCGAGGCCAAGGTGCGGGAGAACCCGCACGTGATGAACGTCAACCTCGACTGGAGCGAGCCGAGCAAGGTGGTGCGCCTGGTGGTCGACCAGGAGCGCGCCCGTGCGCTGGGCGTTAGCAGCGCCCAGGTCAGCCAGTTCCTGTCCAGTTCGTTGGCCGGGCAGTCGGTGAGCGTGTATCGCGAAGGCAATCGCCAGATCGAGATGCTGCTGCGCGGGCCGGCCGATGAGCGCAACCAGCTGGAGCTGCTGTCCAGCCTGTCGATGCCCACCGCCAACGGTGGCAGCATCACGCTGTCGCAGGTGGCGACGATGGAGTACGGCTTCGAGGACGGCATCATCTGGCACCGCAACCGGTTGCCGACGGTGACCGTGCGCGCCGACATCAGTGATGGCATGCAGGCGCTGGACGTGGTTCATCAGATCCTGCCCACACTGGATGGCATCCGTGCCGAGCTGCCCAGTGGTTACCTGCTGGAAACCGGCGGTACCGTGGAGGATTCGGCACGTGGCCAGAACTCGATCAAGGCCGGCATGCCGCTGTTCCTGGTGGTGGTGGCCACGCTGCTGATGCTGCAGCTGCGCAGCTTCTCGCGTGCAGCGATGGTGCTGGTGACCGCGCCGCTGGGCATCATCGGCGCGACCCTGTTCCTGCTGCTGTTCCGGGCGCCGTTCGGCTTCGTCGCGCTGCTGGGCACGATCGCACTGGCCGGCATGATCATGCGCAACTCGGTGATCCTGATCGACCAGATCCAGCAGGACATCGATGCCGGGCATGACCGCTGGCATTCGATCATCGATGCCACGGTGCGCCGTTTCCGCCCGATCGTGCTGACCGCGCTGGCGGCGGTGCTGGCGATGATTCCGCTGTCGCGCAGCGCGTTCTACGGCTCGATGGCGATCTCGATCATGGGCGGCCTGATCGTCGGTACGGTGCTGACGCTGGTGTTCCTGCCGGCGCTGTATGCGGCGTGGTTCCGGGTGAAGCCGGACGAATCCGGGGCGTAACGCCGACCGGGGTCGGATCCCTTTTCCTCCGGGAAAAGGGTCTGGCCCCACCCATGCCGGTTGGTCCCTTCCCAGGTGGGGGCCAACCTTGGTTGGCACGGATGCCCCATCCACGCATGGCGTGGATCTACTGCAGCTGCAGGCCGGCCCTCAAGACCGGCAGCAGCCATTCGATGAACACCTGAACACGCTGCGCGCGGTGTTGCCGATGCGGTTGCAACAGCGTCACCGGCAAGGGCTGCGCCACGTGCTGTGGCATCACCTCCACCAACGCGCCGGATTGCAGTTCGGCCTGCACGTCGTAGCGCGGAATCTGCAGCAACCCCAACCCCGCCACACAGCACGCAATCGATGCCTCGGCGCTGTTCACCCGCACCCAGCCGGGCATCGGCAGCGTGCGCAGTTGGCCACCGTCCTGCCACTCCCACGGTTCCACCCGTGCCGTGGTCGGCGACGCGTAGTTCACCGCGCGGTGCTGCGGCAGGTCGGCAGGATGCTGCGGCATGCCGTGTTCGCGCAGGTAAGCGGGCGCGGCGACGTTGACGAAGTCGAGCTGGCCCAGCGTGCGCGCCACCAGGCTGGAATCGCCCAGTTGACCGACCCGCAGCACCGCATCGCAACCGTCCTCGATCAGGTTTACCGCGCGGTCGGTCATGCCCAGGTCCACTTCCACCTGCGGATACTGCGCGAAGAATTCGGGCAGCGCCGGTGCGATGATGCGGCGGCCGATGCGGCTGGGCACGTCGATCTTCAGCAGACCGACCGGTTGCGCATCGTCTTGACGGAACAGCGATTCGGCGTCCTCGACCTCGGCGATCAGGCGCAGGCAGCGGGCATGGAACACGTCGCCATCATGGGTGGTGGACACCCGGCGGGTCGAGCGCTGCAGCAGACGGGTGCCAAGCCGCTGTTCGAGCTCGGCCACCGCCGCCGAAACGGTCGAGCGGGGCAGGCCGAGCTGGTCGGCGGCGCGGGTGAAGCTGGCGCACTCCACGACCCGGGTGAAGATGCGGAAGCGATCGATCCGGTCCATTGTTCGCTGGCTCTGGAAAGTTAAGTCAATGTGGCGGGCTTTATCCGCTTTTTCTGCACGATATCGTCGTCAGGGCAGGGTTGCCACCCCGGGTAGCCCCCTCCCGAGACCGAAGCCATGACCGAGCATTCCCTCAAGGGCAAGACCGTGCTGATCGCCGGTGGCGCCAAGAACCTGGGCGGCCTGATCGCCCGCGACTTCGCCGCACAGGGCGCCAAAGCCATCGTCATCCACTACAACAGTGCCGCTACCCAGGCCGATGCAGAAGCGACTGTAGCCGCAGTGCAGGCCGCCGGCAGCAAGGCGGTGGCCCTGCAGGGCGACCTGACCTCGGCGGCAGCGATGGAGCGCTTGTTCGCCGATGCCGTGGCCGCAGTCGGCCGTCCCGACATCGCCATCAATACGGTCGGCAAGGTATTGAAGAAACCGCTGCTGGACATCAGCGAAGCGGAGTACGACGAGATGAGCGCGGTCAACGCCAAGGCGGCGTTCTTCTTCCTCAAGGAAGCCGGCCGCCACGTCAACGACGGTGGTCGCATCTGCACCCTGGTCACCTCATTGCTGGGTGCCTACACGCCGTTCTATTCCAGCTACGCCGGTACCAAGGCGCCAGTCGAGCACTTCACCCGTGCGGCGTCGAAGGAGTTCGGTGAGCGCGGCATCTCGGTGACTGCGATCGGGCCCGGCCCGATGGACACGCCGTTCTTCTACCCGGCCGAGAGTGCCGATGCGCAGGCGTACCACAAGACCGCGGCCGCGCTCTCGGCGTTCACCCGCACCGGGCTGACCGACATCGCCGATATCGTGCCGTGGATCCGCTTCCTGGTCACCGATGGCTGGTGGATGACGGGGCAGACCATCCTGGTCAATGGTGGGTACACCACCAAATAATGCAGCCACGCCTGGCGTGGCTGCCTGCTACCTGTAGAGTCGAGCCATGCTCGACTGCTGTTGCATGAGCCGAGCATGGCTCGGCTCTACAGGTGTTGCCCGATGGGTCAGCGCAGCTTGGCGAGCACGGCGTCGGTGGCAGCGGCGGTACTCACCGCCTGGCCCTTGGCGGCCAGATCGGCGGTGAACACGCCATCGTCCAGCACGGCGTGCACTGCAGCTTCCACCGCCGCAGCCTCGGCTTCCAGCCCCAGCGAATGGCGCAGCAGCATCGCGGCGCTGAAGATCGTCGCGTACGGATTGGCGATGCCCTTGCCGGCGATGTCCGGGGCCGAACCGTGGATCGGTTCGTAGATGCCGACCGCACCTGGCTCACCCAGCGAGGCCGACGGCAGTAGGCCGAGCGAGCCGGCCAGCATCGAGGCTTCGTCGGTGAGGATGTCGCCGAACATGTTCTCGGTGACGATCACGTCGTACTCGCGCGGCTTGGCCAGCAGGTGCATGGCCATCGAATCGACCAGCTGGTGCTCCAGCGCCACCTCCGGGAACTCCTCGCGGCCGATGCGAGCGGCCACGTCACGCCACAGGCGCGAGGTCTCCAGCACGTTGGCCTTGTCCACCGAGGTGACCTTGCCACGCCGCTGCTGGGCCAGGCGGAAGGCACTGCGCAGCACGCGTTCGATCTCGGCCACCGTGTAGCGGCACAGGTCGCTGGCGCTGTCGGCGTCGCGGGTCTTGTCGCCGAAGTAGATGCCACCGGTCAGTTCGCGTACCACCACGAAGTCCACGCCCTGCAGCAGCTCGGCCTTGATCGGCGAGGCGTGCAGCGCAGCTTCATGGGTACGCACCGGGCGCAGGTTGGCATACAGGCCCAGTGCCTTGCGGATTGCCAGCAGGCCCTGTTCCGGACGCACCTTGGCGTTGGGGTCGGACCACTTCGGGCCGCCGACCGCGCCCAGCAGCACCGCGTTGGCGGCCTGGCAGGCTTCCAGGGTCGACGCCGGCAGCGGTTCACCGTGGCGGTCGATGGCAACGCCACCGATGTCGTGCTCGCTGAAGGTGAAGGTGTGGTTGAAGCGCTCGGCGACGGCCTTCAGGACGGCCACTGCCGCGGCGGCCACTTCCGGGCCGATGCCATCACCGGGCAGGACAACAATTTCAGCGTGCATGCTCACTCTCGTAACGTTCGATTTCAGGGACACGGCCCAACAGATACCCCAACTGGTCGACGCCTTCCAGCAGGCAGGTCTGCGAGAAGCCATCCAGCGGGAAGGAATAGACGCGGCCATCGGGCGTGCGCAGTTCGCGCGCAGCCACGTCGATGGTCAGCTCATCGTCCGGGCGCTGCATCAGCGCCTGCACGTCGGCCTCGTCCAGCACGATCGGCAGCAGGCCGTTCTTCAGCGCGTTGCCGCGGAAGATATCGGCGATCTCGCTGCTGACGATGGCACGCAGGCCCAGGTCGGTCAGCGCCCACGGCGCATGTTCGCGCGAAGAACCGCAGCCGAAGTTGCGGCCCGCCAGCAGGATGCTGCGGCCGGCGTTGTGCGGCTGGTTGAAGGCGAAGTCGGCCACCGGCGAACCATCAGCCTGCCAGCGCCAGTCATTGAACGCGTTGCGGCCCAGGCCGGCACGCTCGGTGGTGGACAGGAACCGTGCCGGGATGATCTGGTCGGTGTCGATGTTGGTCTGGCGCAGCACCACGCTGGCCGAGGTCAGGGTACGGAAACCGGCCATCACGCCACCTCCTGTGCGAACAGTTCGCGGGTATCGGCCACGTGCCCGTTGACCGCGGCCCACGCCGCGCTCATCGGCGAAGCCAGCAGGGTGCGCGAACCGGGGCCTTGGCGGCCCTCGAAATTGCGGTTGCTGGTGCTCACGGCCAGCTGGCCGGGCGCGACCAGATCGCCGTTCATGGCGATGCACATCGAACAGCCCGGCTCGCGCCACTCGGCCCCGGCAGCGCGCACGATCTCGTGGATGCCCTCGGCCTCGGCCTCGCGCTTGACGATCTCCGAACCTGGCACCACCAGCATGCGCACCCGCTCAGCGACACGGCGGCCGCGCAGCACCTGCGCGACCTCGCGCATGTCACTCAGGCGGCCGTTGGTGCACGAACCGACGAACACCACGTCCACCGGCGTGCCGGCCAGTGCCTTGCCGGCCTGGAAGTGCATGTAGTCCAGGCCTTTCTGTGCGGCGGCATCGTTGGCGGCGGGAATCGGCGCATCCACCGCGATGGCGGTGCCCGGATGCGTGCCCCAGGTCAGGGTCGGGCGGATGTCGGTGGCGTCGATGCGTACTTCGCTGTCGAAGCGCGCGCCGTCATCACTGCGCAGCTGCTGCCAGCGCGCCACCGCAGCCTCGAAATCGGCGCCCTTTGGGCCGCGCGGGGTGTTGGCGACGAAGTCGAAGGTGACCTGGTCGGGCGCGACCATGCCGGCGCGTGCACCGGCCTCGATCGACATGTTGCACAGGGTCATGCGCTGTTCCATGTCCATCGCTTCGATGGTGCTGCCACGGAACTCGATGACGTGGCCGGTGCCGCCGTTGACGCCGATCACGCCGATGATGTGCAGCACCACGTCCTTGGCGCCGACGCCGGGCGCCAGCGGGCCATCGACGGTGATCGCAAAGGTCTTCGCCTTGCGCTGAAGCAGGCACTGCGTGGCCAGCACATGGCCGACTTCGCTGGTGCCGATGCCGAACGCCAGCGAACCGAAGGCCCCGTGGGTGGATGTGTGGCTGTCGCCGCAGACGATGGTCATGCCCGGCTGGGTGAAGCCCTGTTCCGGCGCGATCACGTGGACGATGCCGCGATTGTCCGAGGCCATGTCGAACAGCTCGATGCCGTGCTCGGCGCAGTTGCGTGCCAGCGTGGCGACCTGTGCCTCGGAGGCGGCGCTGGCATAGGGTAGCGTGCCGTCCGCGGCGGCCGGCAGGGTCGGCGTGGAGTGGTCCATCGTCGCCTTGGTGCGGTCCGGGCGGCGCGGCGACAGGCCGCGCTCGCGCAGCTCGGTGAACGCCTGCGGCGAGGTCACCTCGTGGATCAGGTGCAGGTCGATGTACAGCACGGCGGGCGCGCTGTCGGATTCGGGAACCACCACGTGGGCGTCCCACAGTTTGTCGTACAGGGTGCGGGGAGCGGAAGTCATGCGTATGCCTGGCAGAAGTACGAAATAGCGAACATCAGTAAAGAAGGCGGAACGGTCAAGTCAGCGACGGCGGGCGAGCACGCGCAGCCGCACATAGTCCGCCAGCGGCTGGCCGGCGGCGTTGCGCGGCAGCTCGGCCAGCAGCGCGCTCGCGGCCTCGCGCACCGTAGCGCGTGCCTCGGCTGGCAGGTCGTCCAGCAGCGGCGCGGCGAACACGCGCAGCCAGCCGGCCACGCCGGTCGGCAATGCCGTTGGGCGCGGCGTGCACTCGATCAGTTGCACCTGGAAGCCATGCTGGCGCAGGCGGTCGGCGTAGGTATCGGCCGTCGGGAAATACCACTGGAAGGTGCTGGCGCCATGGCCGTGGGCCACGCGCGCGGCCTGTACCGCCGCGATGATCGTGGCCACGTTGCCATGGCCACCGAATTCGGCGACAAAGCGGCCGCCGGGGCGCAGGGCGCGGCGCACGCCTTCCAGCACGCGGTCGGGAGTGCCCATCCAATGCAGTGCCGCGTTGCTGAACACTGCATCGAACTCGCTGTCGAACGACAGTGCGTGGCCGTCCATCACCTGGGCATCGACACCGCGCGCGCGGGCGGCGATCACCAGTTCCGGCGAGGCATCCACGCCGTGGATGCGCGCACCGCTCAGCGCCAGTTCGGTGCTGAGCACACCATCGCCACAGCCCAGGTCGAGGATGCGTTCACCCGCGCGCGGGTCGAGCAGGCGCGAGACCGCGCCGCCGAGCAGAGGCACGAAGCCGGCATCGATCGCATAGTCCTGGGCATTCCACTGCTGGCCAGCGGCGCTGGCCGGGATGGGGGTGTCGAAGGCGCTCATGGCGGGTTCCTCAGGCGGTGGCGGGGGTGGGAACGTCGGTGCTGCTGTGGGCGGCGGCCTGGCGCTGGCGCAGCAGACGATTGGCAACATCCAGCCAGGCCAGCGCGGAGGCTTCGATGATGTCCTTGCTGGTGCCGGTGCCGTCGTACTCCACGCCCTCGTGGCGCACGCTCAGGTTGGCTTCGCCACGCGCATCCGCGCCGATGCCGACGCTGTGCACGTGGTAGCTGTCCAGCATCAGCTGCACGCCGGTGGCGGCCGACAGCGCGCCGAACAGCGCATCGACCGGGCCGTCGCCCTGTGCGGTTTCGGCCACGCGGTTGCCGTCCGGGTCGGACAGTTCGACCAGCGCGTTGGCGCGGCTGCCCACATCGCTGATGGTCATCGAGGCCAAGCGGTAGCCCTGTGCATTGGAGCCGCCCTGCATCAGCGTCTGCAGGTCGGCATCGGTGACCACGCGCTGCTGTTCGCACAGGCCCTTGAACTGCTCGAACACCAGTTTCAGTTCGTCTTCGTCCAGCCAGAAGCCCAGCGCACGCAGGCGCGCTTCAACAGCGGCGCGGCCACTGTGGCGGCCCAGCACCATCTGCGAATCCTCCCAACCCACGTCTTCCGGGCGCATGATTTCGTAGGTGCCGCGATGGCGCAGCATGCCGTGCTGGTGGATGCCCGATTCGTGGGCGAACGCGTTGGCGCCGACGATGGCCTTGTTGCGCTGTACCGGCATGCCGACCAGGCGCTGCAGCAACTGCGAGGTGCCGACGATGCGCGGGGTGTTGATCGAACTGTCCTGCTCGTAGAAGGCCTGGCGCACCTTCAGCACCATCGCGATCTCTTCCAGCGAGCAGTTGCCGGCGCGCTCGCCGATGCCGTTGACGGTGCACTCGACCTGGCGCGCGCCACCTTCGATGGCGGCCAGCGAGTTGGCCACGGCCAGGCCCAGGTCGTTGTGGCAGTGCGCGCTGAAGATCACATTGGCGGCGTTCGGAACGTCGGCGACGCCGGCGATGACCTGCTGGAACATCGCGCGGATTTCTTCCGGCGTGGTGAAGCCGACGGTGTCGGGCAGGTTGATGGTGGTGGCGCCGGCGGCAATGGCCACGCGCGAGACTTCGATCAGGTAGTCCAGCTCGGTGCGGGTTGCATCCTCGGCCGAGAATTCGACATCGTCGATGTACGAGCGTGCCAGCGATACATGCTTGCGTACCGATTCCAGTACCTGCTCGCGGGTCATCCGCAGCTTGTGTTCGCGGTGCAGCGGGCTGGTCGACAGGAACACGTGCAGGCGCGGGTTGGCCGCGGCTTCCAGTGCACGTGCCGAGGTCTCGATATCGGCCTGCAGGCAGCGCGACAGCACCGCCAGGCTCAGGCTCGGTCGGCGCAGTTCGCGGCCGATCAGTGCCATCGCCTCGCGGTCGGACTGCGAGCTGGCCGGGAAGCCGGTTTCGATGATGTCCACACCCAGTTCGTCCAGCGCACGCGCCATCACCAGCTTCTGCGGCGGGCTCATGCTGCAGCCGGGGGACTGCTCGCCGTCACGCAGGGTGGTGTCGAAGATGCGGATGCGCGGGGTGGTAATTCGTTCGATGGTGGTCACAGGGAAATCTCCTCGACAGCGGGCGTTGCGGCTTGCAGGTGGGAAGGGGAAGAGGTGGGGGAGGACGGCGCGCTGGCCCTGGCGGGCGAGCGGGGTGTTTCGCTGCGCCGTCGCCGCGGTTTGCGCGGCGGGCGCGGCCGGATGTCGGTGAGCAGGCCGGCCAGCACGCCGGCATCGATGTTGCCGCCGGACACCACCGCGCACTTGCGGCGGCCGGCGACGCGGCGGCCGGCAGCCAGCGCCAGCGCGCCGGCGCCCTCGGCGATGATGTGTTCTTCCAGCGCCAGCCGCACCAGGGTTTCGCGCAGCTCGGCTTCGCGCACGATCACCACGTCGTCCAGCAGCGAGGTGCACAGGCGGCGGGTCAGGAAGCCGGGGATCTTCACTCGCACGCCATCGGCCAGCGAGGCGACGGGGGCGATCTCTCGGACATCGCCACGGATCGCGCGCGCCATCGAATCAACGCCTTCTACCTGTGCACCAACCACGCGCACGCCCTGTGATTTCAGCGCCAGGGCTACGCCGGAGGCCAGTCCACCGCCGCCGATCGGCACGATCACCACGTCAGGGGCATGCGCGGCCAGTTCGATGCCGACCGTGCCCTGGCCGGCGATCACGTCGGCATCATCGAACGCGGACAGGAAGCGGTAGCCGTGGCGCCGCGCCAGTTCGACCGCGAAGGCGTAGGCCTCGTCGTAGCTGTTGCCGTGCTGGCGCACGGTGGCGCCCCAATGGGCGACGCCGGCGATCTTGGTCGCCGGCGCGCCATGCGGCATCACCGTGATCGCCGGCACGTCCAAGCGATAGGCCGCCCACGCAACGCCCTGGGCGTGGTTGCCGGCCGAAGCGCAGATCACCGGGCGGGTGTCGCCGCGCTCGCGACCGGCCAGCAGCGCGTTCAACGCGCCGCGCACCTTGTAGGAACCGGTGCGCTGCAGGTTCTCCAGCTTCAGCCAGGTACCGAAGCGCTCGGCATGGTGCAGCGGGGTGGGCGGCAGGAAGCGGCGCAGGCGGGCCTGCGCTGCCAGAACGTCGGCAACGCTTACGTCGCCGACATCGCTTTCCTGGCTGGCATCAGCGGCCGGCATGGGCCACCAGCGCGGTGCCGAAGACCGCCGCATGCGGGCACGGGCGACGAAGAAGACGCCTCCGTACCGGCACCGTGGTCGCTACGGTACGGGTGTTCATGGCGATACTCCTTCCACGGCGGTGACCTGTACGGACACGCAGTCGTAGATCTTCTCGATCTGCCGGCACAGCGTTTCCGCCGGGCGCTGGCCATCCACGACCAGCTGCAGGTGCCAGCGGCCATCGTCGGCAGCTACCGGCGCGCCGCTGATCGCACGCGGCGCGAAGCCGCGACGTTCGGCCATGCCGATCACGCGCAGCAGCGCGCCTTCGGCCGGGTGCAGCACCAGGTCAAGCCGGTATTGCATTGGGGGTCTCCTGGCGGGCATGGGCGGGGTTGCTTTCCAGCATCGTGCTGTTGGCGGTGTTCGGCGGCACCAGCGGCCACACGTTGGCGCGTGCATCGATGGCCACGTGCAGCAGGGCCGGGCCCGGCTCGGCCAGCAGCGCGGCCAGGCCGCCTTCCACGTCGTCGCGGTTGTCGATGCGGGTGGCGGCGATGCCGAACACCTGCGCCAATGCCACGAAGTCCGGGTTGTCGGACAGGTCGATCTCGCTGTAACGCTCGGCGAAAAACAGCTCCTGCCACTGCCGCACCATGCCCAGCGAACTGTTGTCCAGCAGCACGATCTTCACCGGCAGGCGGCAGCGGGCGATGGTCGCCAGCTCCTGCACGTTCATCATGAAGCTGCCATCGCCGGACACCAGCACCACGGTGCGGTCGGGGCAGGCAAACTGCGCACCCATCGCCGCCGGCAGGCCGAAGCCCATGGTGCCCAGCGCGCCGCTGGTCAGGTGGTTGCGCGGGTGGTTGAAGCGGCAGTGCTGGGCCACCCACATCTGGTGCTGGCCGACATCGCAGGCGATCACCGCATCGGCCGGGGCCAGCTCGCTCAGGCGCTTCAGCAACGCCGGTGCGTAGATGTGCTGGCCCGGTGCGTCGTAGCGTGCGGCGAAGCGATCGCGATGCTGCGCACAGCGCTTGCGCCACGCCTCCTGGTGGGCCTTGGGGGAGGGGAAGGCCGCACGCAGGGCGCGGATGGCGTGACCGACGTTGCCAGGCACGGCGACATCGGCGCTGCGCAGCTTGGAGATCTCGTAGGCGTCCGCATCGATGTGGACCACACGGGCGAACGGAGCGAACTCGGCCAGCTTGCCGGTGGCACGGTCGTCGAAACGCGCCCCCAGCACCAGCAGCAGGTCGCTTTCCTGCACCGCCATGTTGGCCGCGCGAGTGCCGTGCATGCCCAGCATGCCCAGCGACTGCGGATGGCTGGCCGGCAGGGCACCCAGGCCGCGCAGGGTCATCACGGTGGGGATGGCACTGGCCTCGACGAAGTCGCGCAGGTCCTGCACGGCATCGCCCAGCGCGATGCCGCCACCGGCGTAGACCACCGGCTTCTCGGCTGCGGCCAGCGCGGCGATGGCCTCGGCGATGGCGGCCTCGGCCGGCGCCGGCGGCGGTTCGACGCTGCTGGGCACATGCGCCGGCAGATGGCTGGCATCGGCCAACTGCACATCCTTGGGCAGGTCGATCAGCACTGGGCCGGGGCGACCCTCACGGGCAATGCGGAACGCATCGGCCACCACGCGCGGCAGGTCATCGACGCTGCGCACCAGCCAGCTGTGCTTGACGATCGGCATCGTCAGGCCGAACACATCCAGTTCCTGGAAGGCGTCGGTGCCCAGCAGCGGCGTGCCGACCTGGCCGGTGATGCAGACCATCGGTACCGAATCGAGCATCGCATCGGCAATGCCGGTGACCAGGTTCGAGGCGCCCGGGCCGGATGTGGCCACGCAGACGCCGACCTGGTTGCTGGCGCGGGCGAAGCCGTTGGCGGCCAGCGCCGCGCCCTGCTCATGGCGTACCAGGATGTGCTTCAGCGACGAATCCACCAGCGCGTCGTAGAACGGCATGATGGTGCCACCTGGATAGCCGAACAGCGTGCGGACGCCTTCGGCCTCCAGCGCCTGGGTCAGCCAGCGCGCGCCGTTGGGCGGCGCGCTGCGATGTGTCGAAGAGTTCATGGGGGAACCTTGCAAAGCGGGTGGGGGAGGGCCGCGCGTTTACGCGGCCTGTCCTTGCAACCAGACCATCTTGGCGCGCAGTTCCTTGCCCACCTTCTCGATCGGGTGCTCCAGGTCGGCCTGCTTGAACCTGTTGTAGTTCGGCAGGCCCGCTTCGTACTCGGCCACCCAGTTCTTGGTGAAGGTGCCGTCCTGGATGTCCTTCAGTACTTCCTTCATGCGTTCCTTGGTGCCGGCATCGATCACACGCGGGCCGCTGACGTAGTCGCCGTACTGCGCGGTCTCGGAGATGAACTCCAGCATGCGCGAGATGCCACCTTCGTAGAACAGGTCCACGATCAGCTTCAGTTCGTGCAGCACTTCGTAATAGGCGATTTCCGGCTGGTAACCGGCTTCCACCAGGGTCTCGAAGCCCGCCTGCACCAGCGCCGAAGCGCCACCGCACAGCACCGCCTGCTCGCCGAACAGATCAGTTTCGGTCTCTTCCTTGAAGGTGGTCTGGATCAGGTTGGCGCGGGCGCCACCCAGGCCGGCTGCATAGGCGAGTGCGTACTCGGCGGCCTTGCCGCTCTTGTCCTGGTAGACCGCCCATATGCACGGCACGCCGCGGCCGATTTCATATTCACGACGGACCAGCGCGCCCGGGCCCTTCGGTGCGACCAGCACCACGTCGAGGTCGTCGCGCGGCTTGATCATGTCGAAATGAACGTTCAGGCCGTGCGCGAACAACAGCACCGCACCCTGCTTCATGTTCGGTGCCAGCACGTCGTCGTACAGCTTCTTCTGCACCATGTCCGGGGTCAGCACGGCAACCAGGTCGGCGTCCTTCACTGCATCGGCAGGCGCCTTGACGGCGAAGCCATCGGCCTGCGCCTTCACCTCGGTCGGGCCGCCCGGACGCAGGCCTACCACCACGTCGAAGCCGGATTCGCGCAGGTTCAGTGCGTGGGCGCGGCCCTGGCTGCCGTAGCCGATGACGGCGATCTTGGTCTGGGGCAGGTCGTTGGTGCTCATGGGGGAGGTTCCTTGCGGTGGGAAGAAAAAAGAACGGCCGGTCGTCGAAGGTGACGTGCCGGCCGGTCAGGGGAAAGCGGTGGAGGAGGCGCTGCGCATCGCACAGCCACAGCCACCACGAGGCGTGGTGGTGGTCTGGGGCCGGGCGTTGCACTGAGCGTTGGTCATGGTGGTTGCGTCTGAAACCAGGTCCTGAAATGAAAAAACCCGCACCGGGGCGGGTGCGGGTTTTGATGAGTTCCGGTGTGTTTGTTGCTTACACGCTGGCTCGTCCCGCACCTGGTGGCTGGGTAATAAGTACGAGCACAAGAATCGAACGCAGCGAGGCGGCGCCGGTGTCGGCGGCTTCAATGTGGGTTCGCAGTGGCGTGTTGTGATGCAACATGTGATCGAGAGAAACATAGCCGTTTCGGCGATGTCAACCCTCGCGACGGATTTTTTATCGGTTCCCAGTGCATCCAGCGCAATCGCTTGCGGCACAAGGATGGTTGCCGCTGAAAGTGTTTCAGTGAACCCGAATTCACTCCTTTCAGAGGAGTTTTTGCGCGGAATCCGGCGGATTTTCGCCCCCAGGATCAACGTCCATGACCTCTGCCCGATGCCGCGTGAAGGCCGCAGCGGCGAAGATCGGGGAACCACCCTTCCATCGGAACCCGACCGTGTCCCGACGCCTTGCCCGTTCCCTGCTCGCCGCCGCCGTGCTGGCTGCCGTGCCCGCGCTGTCCTTTGCCGCCGACCGCATTACCGGCCACACCTTCGCCTCCCGTTCGGAGGTGATCGCCCCGCATGCGATGGCCGCGACCTCGCAACCACTGGCCACCCAGATCGCGCTGGACGTGATGAAGGGCGGTGGCTCGGCGGTGGATGCCGCCATCGCGGCCAACGCAGCGCTGGGCCTGATGGAGCCCACCGGCAACGGCATCGGCGGCGACCTGTTCGCCATCGTCTGGGACCCGAAGACGCAGAGGCTCTATGGCTACAACGGCTCGGGGCGTTCGCCGAAATCGCTCACCCTGGCAGAGTTCCAGCGCCGTGGCCTGAAGGACATCCCGGCCACCGGCCCGCTGCCGGTGTCAGTACCTGGCGCGGTCGACGGCTGGTTCGCACTGCACGACCGCTTCGGTCGCAAGCCGATGGCCGACAACCTGGCGCCGGCCATCCGCTACGCGCGCGAGGGTCATCCGGTGGCCGAGGTGATCGCCTACTACTGGGACCGCTCGGTGCCCAAGCTGTCGCAGTACCCGGGCTTCAAGGAGCAGTTCACGATCAACGGCCACGCCCCGCGCAAGGGCGAGATGTGGAAGAACCCGAATCTGGCCAGCACGCTGCAGAAGATCGCCGATGGCGGACGCGACGCCTTCTACAAGGGTGACATCGCCCGCACCATCGGCGACTATTTCAAGGCCAACGGTGGCTACCTGAGCTATCAGGACATGGCTGACCATCATGGCGAATGGGTCGAACCGGTCAGCAGCAACTACCGTGGCTACGACGTGTGGGAACTGCCACCGAACAGCCAGGGCATTGCCGCGCTGCAGATCCTCAACGTGCTGGAAGGCTACGATTTCTCGAAGATCCCGTTTGGTTCACCGGAGCATGTGCACCTGTTCGTTGAAGCGAAGAAGCTGGCCTTCGCCGACCGTGCACGCTTCTACGCCGACATGGCGTTCCAGCCGGCACCGGTGCAGAAGCTGATTTCCAAGGAATACGCCGCGCAGCGCCGCGCGCTGATCTCGATGGAAAAGGCGTTGAAGGAAGTGCAGCCGGGCACGCCCAAGCAGCTGGAGGAGGGCGACACGATCTACATGACCGTGGCCGACGCCGACGGCATGATGGTCTCGCTGATCCAGTCCAACTACCGTGGCATGGGCAGCGGCATGGCACCGCCCGGTCTGGGTTTCATCCTGCAGGACCGCGGCGAGATGTTCGTGCTGCAGAAGAACCATCCCAACGGCTACGCACCGGGCAAGCGCCCCTTCCAGACAATCATTCCGGCGTTCATTACCAAGGGTGGCAAGCCGTATGCCAGCTTCGGCGTGATGGGCGGCGCGATGCAGCCGCAGGGCCACGCGCAGATCGTGATGAACCTGGTGGACTTCGGCATGAACCTGCAGGAAGCCGGTGATGCGCCGCGCATCCAGCACGAAGGCTCGACTGAACCGACGGGTCAGGCCACGGCGATGACCGACGGTGGTGAAGTGAATCTGGAAACCGGCTTCCCGTACGAGACGGTGCGCGCGCTGATGCGCAAGGGGCATCGCATCGTGTTCGCCGATGGCCCGTATGGCGGGTACCAGGCGATCATGCGTGATCCCGAGACCGGGGTTTACTACGGTGCTTCGGAGAGCCGCAAGGATGGGCAGGCGGCGGGGTATTGAGGTTTTCCGGCCACCGGGCCGAGCCCCCTCTGCGGTGGTGAGGGTTTCAGTGATGCTTGGTTTGGCCGGGCGGGTGGATTCTCTGGGGGCCGCTGCAAGTACGTCCATGTAAGCTCGGTCGCCGCTTGCTCGTGTGCACTGTCCTGCGCACACGGCAAGACCGGGGTTGGGCATCCGGCCCAACCCGCCCGAGGCATGCCTCGGGCCCATGCGGCTCACGCCCCCAGCCAACCCACCCGCCCGGCCACGGACAGTTTCCTGCGGCCGCCACCGCAGGAAGAGAAAGAAGAAGATCAAGAGCAAAGGCAACAGCAACAGCCGCGCGCTGTGGGTTGGGGTCGGACCCGTTTTCCGAAGGAAAACGGATCCGACCCCTTCTTGATTTCCGATACACCTGATCCACGCATGGCGTGGATCTACTGCCGTCACCGGGAAATTGTCGGAGGCGGGGAGGGGGCCGATGGCGGGACCGTCCACGGCATGGATGCCGTGGCCGAGCCTACAGGGACGTACTTGCGGCGTGTCCCGCCATCGGCCCCCTCACCGCCAGACCAGCAGAAATCCAGAGCCGCTTTTGAAGTTGTTGTTGCCGTTGCTTGAAAAAAGCGGTGCAGCCGCAGGCTGCAAAACCCCCTCAATCCTGATCGTGCGCGCGCGCTGCCTCCGCCTGGGTTTCCTCCTGCGCCGCCATCTCGCGTGCAATCCACGCATCGATCATGTGCCGCTGGCGCTGCGCCTGCCGCCGCTCCCGGGTGTATTCCTGGTCCAGCACCCGGTACAGGGACACCATCACAAGAAGCATCAGCAGCGCGAACGGCAGCGCAGCGATGGTGATCATGCCCTGCAGCGCCTCCAGTCCCCCTGCCAACAGCAAGGAACCCGCCACGAGCGCAATGCCGACACCCCACGCCACTTTGTGCTTGCGCAATGGCTCGCCCGCGTCGTCCGTGGACATGCTGGCCAGCACAAGTACCGCAGAATCAGCCGAGGTCACGAAGAAGATCATCAGTAGCACCAGCGCAATGCACGACAGCAGCAACGGCAGCGGCATGCTGTCGAACATGGTGAACAGCACCGTTTCATAGCCGTTGCCCAGTGCCTGCAGCAGGTCGGCCTGGCCGAAGATCTGCATCCAGATCGCGGTGCCACCGAACACCGAGAACCAGAAGAAGCCCAGCAGCGTCGGTGCCAGCACCACGCCGATCACGAACTCGCGCACGCTGCGCCCGCGCGAGATGCGCGCGATGAACGAACCCACGAACGGTGCCCAGGAGATCCACCAGGCCCAGTAGAAGATCGTCCAGTCCGCGACCCAGGTGCTGGACGAGAACGGTGACATGCGCAGGCTCATCGTCACCAGCTGATTGAGATAGGAGCCCAACGTCGTCGTGAAGGTGTTGAAGATCGCGCCAGTCGGGCCGAGTACCAGCACCAGCGCGAGCAGCAGTGCAGCCAATGCAAGGTTGAAGTTGGACAGCCATTTCATGCCGCGGCCGACGCCGCTGAGCGTGGACGCCATGTACAGTACGAAAGCCACTGCGATGATGGTCAGCTGCAGCGGCACGCCCGCCTGCACGCCGAACACGCGTTCCACGCCGGCCGCGATCTGTACCGTGCCGAAGCCCAGTGCTGTAGCCACGCCAACCGCGGTGGCGACGACCGCGGAGATGTTGACCATATGCCCGATCCAGCCACGATGGTGACGGCCGATGATCGGTTGCAACATATCGCTGATCTGGCCACGGCCGTTGCGGTTGAACTGGAACCAGGCCATTGCCAGGCCGATCAGCGCATAGATGGCCCAGGGGTGCAGGCCCCAATGGAAGAACACGTAGCGCATGGCAGCACGCGCGGCATCCATGCTTTCAGGTGCCAGCCCTTCCGGTGGCTTGCTGAAGTGCGAAATGGGCTCGGCCGCGCCCCAGAACACCAGACCGATGCCCATGCCAGCGGCGAACAGCATCGACATCCAGCTGGCCCGCGAGAACTCCGGTTCGGCGTCCTCTCCGCCGATGCGCAGGTTGCCGAAGCGGCCGAAGGCCAGGTACATCAGGAATACCAGGGCCAGGAACACGACCAGCAGGTAGAGCCAGCCGATGCCGCGGATGAGTTCGCCGAGGATGCTCTGCACCACGGTATTGAAGGGACCGGGTGCAACACCGGCGAGCAGCACCAGCAGCAGAACCAGTGCAATGGAAACGCGAAACACCATGAAGGGGCTTCTCCGATCAAGGGATTGAGGGGAGCGAGCAGAGCTTGCTGCGAGGGGCCGGCGACATGCAGCACAGACCGGGCAGGGGCCGCGAAGGCGGCGAGGAAACACCGGCCGCAGCGGCAGGATGCGCGTGCACGTTACTGAATGCGATGTCACGGTTCTGTTAATACAGAAACAGCGGATCCACGCCGTGCGTGGATGGAACAGCCATGGGCCGCAGCACGTTCTATGCTCTAATGCACACCAAGAAGCGGGGGTACCGGGCCATGTGGCCACGGTTGAGACAGTCCCTTGGAACCTGATCCGGCTCATACCGGCGTAGGGAAGCTTTGCAATGCAGCCGTGCCCGGACTCCGCCCAAGGACCGTCCGCGCGGGGTCGCAGTGCGCCGCCGCTTCGTCCCTGACCTTCCTGGACGATGCCCGATGAACGCACAGCTCTCCGCCCTGCAGCAACAGGCCCAGCAACTCTCCGAATCCGTGACCCGGCCCATTCCCGGATCGCGCAAGATACACGTGGCCGGCTCGCGCCCGGATCTGCTGGTGCCGATGCGCGAGATCGCGCTGACCCGCACGCCGACCCTGTTCGGCGGCGAAGAGAATGCGCCGGTCACGGTCTACGACACGTCCGGCCCCTACACTGATACGGGCGTACGCATCGATCTGTCCGAAGGCCTGCCGGCGCTGCGCCGCGGCTGGGTGGAGGAACGCGGCGATACCGAACAGCTCGAAGGACTGAGTTCTTCGTTCGGCCGCGACCGCGAGCATGACCCGAAACTCGATGCCGTGCGGTTCCCTGCGCGCAGCCTGCCACGCCGTGCGCGAGCCGGCGCGAACGTCACCCAGATGCACTATGCGCGGCGCGGCATCATCACGCCGGAAATGGAGTTCGTCGCCATCCGCGAGAACCAGCGGCTCGACGCGGTCCGCGATGCCGGCCTGCTGCAGCAGCACCCGGGCGAGTCGTTCGGTGCTTCAATCCAGAAGGTGATCACACCCGAATTCGTGCGCGACGAGATCGCACGCGGCCGCGCGGTGCTGCCCAACAACATCAACCATCCGGAAAGCGAGCCGATGATCATCGGCCGCAACTTCCTGACCAAGATCAACGCCAACATCGGCAACAGTGCCGTGTCCTCCGGCATTGCCGAGGAAGTGGAAAAGCTGGTGTGGGCGATCCGCTGGGGCGGTGACACGGTGATGGACCTGTCCACCGGCAAGCACATCCACGAAACCCGCGAGTGGATCATCCGCAATTCGCCGGTGGCGATCGGTACCGTGCCGATCTACCAGGCGCTGGAGAAGGTTGACGGCCGTGCCGAGGCGCTTACCTGGGAGATCTTCCGCGACACGCTGATCGAGCAGGCCGAGCAGGGCGTGGACTACTTCACCATCCACGCTGGCGTGCTGCTGCGTTACGTGCCACTCACCGCCAAGCGCGTGACCGGCATTGTCAGCCGTGGTGGCTCGATCATGGCCAAGTGGTGCCTGGCGCACCACAAGGAGAATTTCCTCTACACGCATTTCGAAGACATCTGCGAGATCATGAAGGCCTATGACGTGACCTTCTCGCTGGGTGACGGCCTGCGCCCGGGCTGCATCGCCGATGCCAACGACGCCGCGCAGTTCGGTGAGCTGGAAACGCTGGGTGAGCTGACGAAGATCGCCTGGAAGCATGATGTGCAGACCATGATCGAAGGCCCCGGCCATGTGCCGATGCAGCTGATCAAGGAGAACATGGACAAGCAGCTGCGCGAGTGCGGCGAGGCGCCGTTCTATACGCTGGGCCCGCTGACCACCGACATCGCGCCGGGCTACGACCACATCACCAGCGCGATCGGTGCGGCGATGATCGGCTGGTTCGGCACGGCGATGCTCTGCTACGTGACGCCGAAGGAGCACCTTGGCCTGCCCAACCGCCAGGATGTGCGCGACGGCATCATGGCCTATCGCATTGCCGCGCACGCAGCCGACCTGGCCAAGGGGCATCCGGGCGCGCAGGTGCGCGACAACGCGCTGAGCAAGGCGCGTTTCGAGTTCCGCTGGGAAGACCAGTTCCACCTCGGCCTGGATCCGGAGAAGGCCAAGGAGTTCCATGACGAGACGCTGCCGAAGGATGCGCACAAGCTGGCCCACTTCTGCTCGATGTGCGGCCCGCACTTCTGTTCGATGAAGATCACCCAGGATGTGCGTGACTACGCCGAAGCCGGCATGAAGGAGAAGTCGGCGGAGTTCCGCGCGGCCGGTGCCGAGGTCTATCGCCAGGAGTGATGCGGAAGCGGGGGTGCCGGCCAGCGGCCGGCACTACCGCTCATCACGCCGCTCCCGGCTATCCTCCGCCCATCTTCCTGGGGAAAGGACGCCATGCCTGTTGCCATCACCACCCGTTGGCTGGCCATTGCCCGCCGTCATCCTTCGGCCTGGCTGTTGGGCGCCCAGCTGATCGCGGTGCTGCTGTACCCCGCGCTGGATGACACCGCTGCGGGCCGCGCGGCGCTGGGCATGTTCGGCATGGCGGTGCTGGGCCTGGCATTGTGGGTGGTGCAACGCAGCCCGCTGGGCACCTGGCTGGCACTGCTGCTGGCCATTCCCTCGGTGGTGTTCTCGCTGGCCGGTGCACTGCTGGACCGCACTGCGCTGCTGACCACCGCGCAACTGCTGGAGAGCCTGCTGTACTTCTATACGGCCGGTGCGCTCATTGCCTACATGCTCCAGGACCATAAAGTCACCCGCGATGAACTGTTCGCCGCAGGCGCCACATTCACGCTGCTGGCCTGGGCCTTCGCATTTGCTTTTGCCGTGTGCCAACAATGGTATCCGGGCAGTTTCCAGGGCTCCGGCGGCGGTGCACAGCGCACCTGGATGGAACTGCTTTATCTGAGCTTCAGTTTGCTCTCGGGTGTTGGCTTGAGCGACGTAGTACCCCTGCATCCGCAGGCGCGTGCCCTGGTCATGCTGGAGCAGTTTTCAGGCGTGATGTACGTGGCTTTGGTGGTTTCGCGACTGGTCGGATTGACCATGCTGCGGCGCGTGTGAAAATGAACGCCAGATAAAAATTCCGCGCCCCGCAGGGCGCGAATGGTGCAGCAAATTATGTGAATGCGTCGGCGAGAGAGAGCCTGGATGTCGACCACGCGATAGGCGAGGTAACCCGCATAGGCTAGTATTCGCCCGCTTCATTGTTTTTGCGGTATGCGCCGATGCTGTGTGCGGAATCTGGCTTTTTGTTGTCCCCGGTTGGGGGCGGTATTGCTGGTGAAACCTGCCCAGGCCCGTCCCTACTGTATCCCGGAAAATGAACAGCAGCGAAATCCAGCCGCCCGAGGCTGACCGTATCCAGGTTGGCGAATGCGTCGTCACTTTGTCCTCGCGAGAGGTCGAAGTTGAAGGTGCGCGTCGTCCGCGCCGGCTGACGCCGAAAGCGCTGGGTGTGCTGCGCGTTCTGCTGCGGCAGCCCGGCCGCGTGGTCACCCGCGAGGAGCTGTTTGCCGAAGTGTGGCCCGACACGCTGCCCACCAATGACGTGCTGACCCAGGCCGTCACGCAGCTGCGCAAGGCATTCGCCAACGACGACGACAACGGCCAGACCTATATCGAGACCATCGCCAAGAGCGGTTATCGGCTGCTGGTGCCGGTGCAGGTGCTGGAGGCGCCTGAGGCTGCCGTGGACAGCGGCGAGCTGGCCGATCTTCCGTTGCCGCCCGCGGACGCCGGTGGCAGGGCCGCGGTCGGTACGGTGCCGGTGCCGGGGCTTCGCCGGGCGTGGCGACGGGTCCGGCGCCAGGCACTGTTGGCAATCGGCATATTGATGCTTGGCACGGTGATCGTGCTGACGATGCTGCTGTTGCGGCAGCCGCCGGAAGCCAGTTCACCGGTTGATGCGGCCGTGGAGAACGGCGTTCGCGTGATCGGCAGCCCGCAGCGGCCTTACCGGCTGATCACAGCGACCAGTGGTTTTGAGACGTATCCAACACTTTCGCCCGACGGTTCCCAGGTGGCCTACGAAGGGGCCAACGACGACGGGGGGGACGGCGGTGCGATCAAGGTGCAGACCTCGGGCAATGCGCCCGCGCGCCAGTTGCTGACGCCTCCGGCCGGTGCCAACGACCGTTTCCCGAGCTGGTCGCCGGATGGGCGCGAGATCGCGTTTGCACGATTCAGCGCCGGAGGCGGCTGCCAGGTGCTGATCGCCAGTGCCACAGGTGGTGCCGTGCGCCAGGCAACCCGCTGCGACGGCACCGAGCTGCTCAGTTTCGACTGGACCCCGGATGGCCGGGGGCTGGTGTTCGGCAGCATGGTCGGACGCTATGCGCATCGCGGCATCCGCGTGCTGGATCTGGCCAGTGGCCAATGGCGTGAGCTGGATTACCGCGTCGATGCCGATGATTTCGACTATGCGCCGCGCTACTCGCCAGACGGTAAGTGGCTGGTGTTCGTGCGCAATCCGCAGATGGGTGATCTGTGGCGGATGCCCGCCGGCGGCGGTACCCCCGAGCAGCTGACCAATGAAGCGGCCGAGCAGCGAGGCTGGGCCTGGCTGGGGGATGGGCGCACCATCGTGTTCGGCCGTCGCGTGGACAGTGAAGTTCGCCTGTACTACCTCGACGTCGAGCGCCGCACGCTGCGCGACGCTGGCCTGGATGATGCGCAGTGGCCTGCGGTATCCCGGCATGGCAACGTGCTGGCGTTTGTCCACCGGCGGGCGCAGTTCGGCGTGTTCAAGGTTCCGATCGAGGGAGGACGTGCGGAACGACTGTTCGCGTCCAGTGGCCGTGATGGTCAGCCGATGGCCGCGCCCGATGGCCGCCAGCTGGCCTTCACCTCCGATCGCTCCGGCAGTTTCGCCTTGTGGTGGGCTGACATGCAGCGGCCGGACTCGCTGCGGCTGATCGAAGGCCTGCGGCCGGAGGCCCGGCAGGCACCGGACTGGGCCGCCGACAGCCGGCACCTGCTGGTGGTTGGCCGCGATGACCATGGACGTACCGTGGTCTACGAAATCTCGCCGCGTGATGAGCGGCTGCAGCCACTGCCGGTGCCCGCCGAACAACCGCTGCAGGCGCTTTACGGGGCCGGCGATGACCAGCTGCTGGTGGTGGAGCGGGATGCCGACCAGCGCACGCGCTTGAGCCTGTTCGACCGCAGCTCTCACCCCTGGCGCCGGCTGGCCAGCATTGATGGGGTGTCGCAGGCACGTTTTGATCGCGCCAGCGGACGGGTGCTGTTCACGCGCCTCGCCGCTGGTGGGCTGTGGTCGGTCGATCCGGCACTGTCACCGGCCAGTGTGCGGCAGATCACTGAAGACCTGCCGAGTCGGTGGCGCTATCGCACCTGGACCGTCGTGGGGAACGGTGGCATCGGTTACCTCGGCACGTCCACGCAGTGCGGCACGACCCTGGTCCTGATCCAGGACGGTACCGAAGTGCCGGAACGCTGCCTTGATCCGCAGCGGCTCAGCGCGGGCAATGGACTCAGTGCCAGCGCCAACGGGCGCGATCTCTACGTGGCGCTGGCGGTCAGTGACGGCGCTGACATCGGTATCATGCGGCTGCCCGAGCAAGCCCCGGCGCTGTTCCCTGCCTTCTCCAGAATGTTGATTTTGAAGAAGAATTTCTCTTCGTAATTTTTTCGTGTGGTTCTCGCCACGAATTCGTGGCGATCTCGGCAGTCTTTCCTGACGAGGTCCCACCAGATTGGGCAAAACGGAGGCCTGTACTAGGCAAATCCGTGGTGCCCCCATGCGTCAACTCTCGCTGGCCGATCGCGGCCAAACCATCTCCCTCGACAAGGCCCTGGACGACGTCGCGCCGACCTGCCTGGGCGTTGCCCGGCTGGGCAGTCTGCAGACCGCAGGCAGCAGCTTCACTGTGTGGATGCAGGTGCGCGGCAGTTCCTGGGTGGAAGCCAAGGAAGGACGCTTCCGTTTGCGCCAGGGCGAGTGGATCGCCTTCGAGAAGGAATCGCGGCCGCTGGTGCAGGCCGGTCGCAACGGTTTGTGCCTGGGCCTGAACCTCACCGTCGAAGCGCTGCGCGTGCTGGCCGAGATGGCCGACTGTGGCCTGTATGCCGGGCGTGGCCGCATGAACCGCGGCGATGCACGTGTTGCGCTGCGCCTGTGGCGCGATGCGCTGGCCAGTGGCCAGCCGGCGGAGGCATTGCGCCCGCTGCTGCTGCATCTGGCGGGCCTGCAGCGCGGGCTGGCCGACAACGTGCAGCGTTGCCCGGGTCGCTCGCGCAGCCGCAAGCGCCAGGTGTTTGGCCGCATGCAGCGCGCCCGCCTGTACCTGGAAGGCAACAGCCACCGCGTGGTGCGCATCGGTGAACTGGCTGAACTGACCAACTTCTCCAGCTGGTATCTCTCCAAGACCTTCCAGAGCCTCTACGAGGAAAGTCCGCAGTCGCTTTCGGCACGGTTGCGCCTGGAACGGGCGGCCGATCTGTTGCGCGATACCGACATGATGGTGGGCGAAGTTGCTGCCGCCAGCGGTTTCGACAACTGCTGCAGCTTCGCCAGGGCCTTCCGCGCCCGTTACGGGCAGTCGGCTTCGCGCTTCCGTGAGAACGGCGGGCTGCTGCCGCCACATTCTGCAAACTCTCCGGTTGGGTCGCGCAAATGCAGCGTCGCAACGCAATCGTAACGTGCTGGGGCGTTTTAACACGCTACTAACACGTACCTTGGAGAGATTGATGAACGTTCGTATTCCTGCAGTGCGGCTCGGCTTGTTGCCGGCCGGCATTGCGCTTGCCTTGGCACCGTCCTTCGCTTCGGCGCAGGACGCAGCTGCCGGCGGCACGACCGACCTGGACCGCATTTCGGTTACCGGTTCGCGCATCCGCCAGGCGAGCATGGAAACCGCGCAGCCGGTGATCGCGCTGCAGCGCGCCGACATTGAAAAGCAGGGCTTCACCAGCGTCGGCGACATCGTGCAGAACCTGTCGGCAACCGGTTCGCCGGCGATCAGCCGCGCCGATGCCCTGAGCTCGGGCGAAGAAGTCGGCGGCCAGTACGTTGATCTGCGCGGCCTGGGCCCGGAGCGTACCCTGGTGCTGCTGGACGGCAAGCGCATGGGCGTCAGCACCGGTGGCTACACCGACCTGGCCTCGATCCCGACCTCGGTGGTCGAGCGCATTGAAGTGCTCACCGACGGCGCATCGGCCATCTACGGCTCCGACGCCATCGCCGGCGTGATCAACATCATCACCCGCAAGAACTTCGACGGTCTGGAAGCCAGCGTCTACGGCGGCCAGTACAGCAAGGGCGATGGCGAAAAGCAGGTCTACAACTTCGTCTACGGCCAGACCGGTGAGCGTGGTTCGATCACCTTCGGCGCCGAGTACAGCAAGGAAGATCCGGTCTGGGCGAAGGATCGTGCCTTCAGCCGCTACCCGAACGGCCAGTTCCACCCGAACCCGACCGACGCAGACGCCAACGGTTGGTCGCCGGCATCCAACCACGGCGTGCTGATCGACAGCAATGACAACTGGTACACCCGCGCCAACAATGGCTCGGGCAACACCATGGCCGATTTCCGCGAGTTCGGCACGGCGGACTACACCAATGCCAGCCAGGAAATGTGGCTGCAGAACAAGCTGACCCGTCGTTCGGTGTTCGCCAACGGCAACTACGACTTCACCGACAACATCCGCGGCACCGCGAACGTGCTGTACACCAAGCGTACGGCCACCCAGCAGATTGCCGGCTACCCGTACCAGTCCGAGGTCTATGAGACCCCGCTGTCGGCCAACAGCATCTACAACCCGCTGGGCACGGATGCGAATTTCATCCGTCGCACATCCGAAGTGCCGCGCCAGACCGAGTCCGAGCAGGAGACCTTCCGCTTCTCGGCCGGCCTGGAAGGTTCGTTCGAGTTCGGCGACAAGTTCTGGGATTGGGACGTGGGCTACGTCTACAACCAGAACAAGGGTGTGAAGACCGGCACCGGCAACCTGTTCATCCCGAACGTGCAGAATGCGGTCGGTCCGTCCTTCATGGACGGCGACGTTGCCCGTTGCGGCACCCCGGGCCATGTCATCGCTGGCTGCACCCCGTGGAACCCGCTGGCACCGTACGGCTCGACCGGCAACGGCTCGCTGGCCGATCCGGCCCTGCAGGCTTACCTGTACCTGCCGAGCCACGATACCTATACCAACACCACCAAGGCGTACAGCGCCAACATCGGAGGTTCGCTGTTCTCGCTGCCGGCCGGTGAGCTGGCCATCGCGGCGGGCTACGAGCACCGCGAAGAAAGCGGCGAGTACAACCCGGATGCGCTGCTGCAGTCTGGCCTGAGTACCGACCTGGCCGGCAAGCCGACCAAGGGCAGCTACAAGCTCGACGAGTTCTACGTTGAACTGAATGTGCCGGTGCTGGCCGACATGCCGTTCGCCAAGGAGCTGTCGCTCGACATGGCCGGCCGCTACTCGGACTACAACACCTTCGGCGATACCATCAACAGCAAGTTCGGCCTGAAGTGGAAGCCGATCGACGACCTGTTGGTGCG
Organism: Stenotrophomonas sp. CASM101; assembly: GCF_049384845.1. NCBI lineage: Bacteria > Pseudomonadati > Pseudomonadota > Gammaproteobacteria > Lysobacterales > Lysobacteraceae > Stenotrophomonas > Stenotrophomonas sp. CASM101. The sequence goes on from NZ_JBMRFR010000006.1 coordinate 95,443, forward strand.
TGCAACCTACTCGACCGGCTTCCGCGCCCCGAGCATCGCCGACATGTACGGCGGTACCTCGCAGACCTTTGACGCCTACACCGATCCGTGTGACAGCAGCTTCGGCTCGGCCGCACGCAACCCCTCGGTGGCGGCAGCCTGCCAGGCGCGTGGCGTTCCGGCCAACTTCCGCCAGATCACTTCCGGCGGTGCACAGTCGACCGGCCCGGGCACCCAGTCCTACAGCGCCTTCGAGTCGGGTTCCAACCCGGAACTGAAGCCGGAAACCTCCAAGACCTGGACCGCCGGCCTGGTGTACAGCCCGAACTTCGTGCAGGGCCTGGACGTCAGCCTCGACTGGTGGAAGATCCGCATCGACAACGTGATCGCCGCCGAGTCGGTAACCTCGATCCTCAACCAGTGCTATGTGCTGGGCGTGGCGTCGGCGTGTGAGCGTTTCAACCGCGGCACCGAAGGCCGTACCGCCAACCAGGTGGTCGACGTTACCCGTACCCTGATCAACGGTGGTTACCAGGAAACCGCGGGTTACGATCTGGGCATCAAGTACCGCCTGCCGGAGTTCTCCTTCGGCAAGTTCGTCATCGACTGGAAGACCACCTACGTCGATTACCTGGAGTACAAGCGCGACAACGAAGCCGAGACCCCGGTCGAGCAGCACACCAGCTGGGCGACCGGAGACTGGGGCGCGAACTTCCGCGTCCGCTCGAACCTCAACGTCGACTGGACCTACGGCAACCTGGGCGTGAACTGGGGCGTGCGTTACTACTCGAGCATGAAGGAGCCGTGCTCCTACGATACCGAGTGCAACCTGCCTGACTTCAGCTCGGCCTACACCTTGGCGCAGCCGACCCGCAAGGTGGGTTCGAACACCTTCCACGACGTGCAGGTGCGTTACAACCTGCCGTGGGAAGCCACGGTCTCGCTGGGCGCCAACAACGTGTTCAACCACGAGGGCCCGGTCATGTACAGCCAGCCGAACTCGAGCTTCTCGTACTACGGTGGCTTCGACATCGGTCGTTTCTACTACATGAAGTACACCCAGCGCTTCTGATCCATCGAAGCGTCACAGCAGAAAGAGGAGGGCGGGCCGCAAGGTCCGCCCTTCTTGTTTGTGTGCTGCACCGACTGAGGAGATCCACGCCATGCGTGGATGGTTCTTCAGGCACAACGGAAAAGGCAGGCCACCCGGCCTGCCTTTCATTCTCTGCGAACTCGCCCTGGGCGGTGCCTCAAGCCTCGCTGGGTACCAGTCCCATCAGGCTGTTGGCATGCTCCCGCCACTGCGGCAGCCTGTTGAGAACACCTGCGCGCTGCAGGTAGTCCTCGTCCACCGGATCACCATTGACCAGTGCCAGTGCCACGTGCACTGCGCCGGTCACCCAGAAGCTGCGTGTATTGGCACGCTGCGGCTGCAGATGGAACGCGACCGCTTCGATGATCGGCATCGGCAGGCCCCACAGGCCGAGCAGATAGGCACCGGCTTCGGCGTGGCCCGGGCGGGTGTCACCGGCCAGCGATGGTTCGCTGCGCTCGTTGCGCACGCCGGGCAGCAGCAGGCCGATGTCGGCCAGCAGCGCGGCGGTCGCGCCCAGTTCGGCGCTGGATTCGGGCAGCAGGCGTGCCGCCAGCCGCGAGGCGAGCAGGGCGCGCTGCTGTAGTGAATTGCGCTCGGCCGTGGACAGTGTCGGTGCCGAGAACACCTCGCTGGCCAGTACCAGATCGCGCAGCGTCGACAGGCCGAGGCGGGTCACGGCGGTGCGCAGGTCGGCGATGGTGCGGCCCTGGCTGAAGAACGCCGAGTTCGACAGTTGCAGCACCTTGGCCGCGATGGCTGGATCGGCAGCGACCAGCTTGGCGACGTCGGCGCTGTCGGCGTCGTCGTCATGTTCCAGTGCCTGGGTCAGGCTCAGGTACAGGTGCGGCGGCGAGGGCAGCTTCTCGATACGGCCGATGGCGTCGCGCAGGCGAGGGCTGTCCAGCACTTCACGCAGCTCTTCCAGGCTGGTCAGCGCTTCCAGCAACACTTCCGGTGCCAGCGGCAACGGCAGGAAGCGGTGGGCCACGCCGATCAGGCGTGCCGGCGGCGGCCGGTTGCCGTGCTGGGCGTCCACCAGCGCAATGCGGATGGTTTCCGGGCGCAAGGTCCGGATCTGGCCCAGCAGCGTGGTGGCATTGAGATCCGGCAGTTGCGGGCAGACGATCACCGCATCCACGCCCTGCGTGGCCACCGCGGTCATCGCGGTCTGGCCATCGGTGGCGGTCAGCGGCTGCCAGTCTTCCCCAAGATCGGCAATGAATTCGGTCAGCTCGGCCGGCAGGCTGGCTGCATCCCCAACAAGCAGAATACGCACGACACATTCCCCTGGCTGTCTCGACGATGGATGTCGACGACGTGTGAAGTGACGCAATTTACCTAATACGGCGGCAAGAGTGATGTGCCGTCGTCATGAAACGTGACCCGCATCGCTCCGGCGGGGTACCGCCGGAGCGATCCGGTTCAGGCTCAGGCCTTGCTGTCGAGATGGCGCTGGTGCGCCTCGATCAGGATCTGCTTGGCCTCAGCGGCGCCGCCCCAACCGTCGAGCTTGACCCACTTGCCCTTCTCCAGGTCCTTGTAGTGCTCGAAGAAGTGGCCGATGCGCTCCAGCCAGTGGCTGGACACCTGGGCGATGTCTTCCACGTGGGCGTAGCCACTGAAGATCTTCGACACCGGCACGGCCAGGATCTTCTCGTCGCTGCCCGCCTCATCGCTCATCTTCAGCACGCCGACCGGACGGCAGCGCACGACCGAACCCGGCACCAGCGGCAGCGGCAGCACCACCAGCACGTCGGCCGGATCGCCGTCGCCGCACAGGGTGCTCGGCACGTAGCCGTAGTTGCAGGGGTAGCGCATCGGGGTGGACAGGATGCGGTCGACGAAGATCGCGCCGGTTTCCTTGTCCACTTCGTACTTCACCGGCTCCGAGTCCTTCGGGATCTCGATGATGACGTTGATTTCTTCCGGCGGGTTCTTGCCGGGCGAGACGAGTTCCAGACCCATGGTGTGCTCCAGGTGGGGGATATAGACGGATAGCCCCCCATTTTATGCCTTTGCCGGGCGCTGTGCAGGGGAGGGGGCCGACGGCAGGGCGTGGAAGGCGCCGACCCGGCGGGCCGGGGTTGACCGATGGGGCCGGGCGGCGTGCGCGCGCAGGCTGGATGCACCTACCCGAGGAGTTCCCGCATGAAACCATCCGCCCTGTCACTCGGCCTGTTCTGCGCGCTGCTGATCGCGCCCGCCGCCCAGGCCTTTCCCTACGTGGACCTGATCGACTATCCGCACCAGGAAGCCAACTGGGACCGCTTCTTTGCCCTGGAAGGGCGTCTGCAGCACGGGTTCGACGCGATCTGCGGCGACACCTTCTGCGAGGGTGAGTACAGCGACATCCGGGCGCTGCGCCTGCGCTGTTCGGTGGACGCGGTGCGCGGCACGGTGCATGAGTGCCTGTGGGCATTTGCCGCCAGTGACCTGGCCGTCTCGCGGAACGACGGTGCGATCGTAGCCCGGCAACCGACCTGGTTGTGCCCGCTGCCGCTGGTGCCTGGCACCCCGGTTGAGGACTTCCATGCGGCGCTGGCGGCCCGTAATCCGCTGCATGATCCGTTGCCCGGCACGTCGGAGAGCGTCTATGACGGGCTGACCGGCTGCATCCACTGATGCGAACGTGACTGATTCGCATTAACGGAGTAGCATGCGCGGCGCCTTCCGTCTGTCGTCCCGGTTCCGCGCATGTCCTCCAATGCCGCCTCCCTTACCGAACTGCTGATCCGTGAGCGGCCGGCACTGCTGCGCCGGGTGCAGCGCATCCTCGGCGGAGACAATGGTGCCGAGGATGTGATCCAGGCGGTGTGGTTCAAGGCCCGTGGGGTCGACGACAGCCAGGCCATCGACAACCCGCGGGCCTATCTGTACCGGCTGGCCGCCAACCTGGCCACCGACCACGGCCGCGAATCGACCCGGCGCAACCGCCTGCTGGCCGACCACTACCTGTGGGGGCCGGACGAGGTCATCTCGACCGAGGAACAGGCCATGGCGCAGGACGAGCTGCAGCGGGTGCTTGATGCGGCGGGGCACTTGCCGGAGCCGACCCGCACCATCTTCCGGCTCAACCGCCTGCAGGGCCTGACCCAGGCCGGGATCGCCCGCCGCCTCGGGGTGTCGGTGACGACCGTCGAGAACCATGTACGCACGGCGCTGCAGCGGCTGGCGTGGGCACGCAGCGGCCGATGACCGGCCCGGCTTGGGGCTGGCCCTCACTGGAACGTCTTGATCACTGGACCGTGGATGCGGTCTAGTTCCTCCGCCCGCGCTTGAATGCGCCTGTCCGCCAGCCGATGAGCCCGCCGAACACGCTGCCCGCCGCCAATGACGATGCCCTGGCCGAACAGGCCCGGGGCTGGATCGCGTGGCTGGCCTCGGGTGACATCGGCGAGGGGCGCATGCGCGAGTTCGAGCGCTGGCTGGCACAACCCGGGCACCGCCGCGCCTTCGAACACGAGCGCGCGCTGTGGCGCAGTGTCGGGCCACGCCCGCAGGTCCGGCCCGCCGAACGCCCGCGGCCGCATCGAATGCGCTGGGCAATGGCCGCTGCAGCCGCGCTGGCGATGCTGGTGGCATGGCCGGAGGCCTGGTTGCGGCTGCAGGCCGACCATCGCAGCACGCACGTCGTGCAGAACGTGCAATTGCCCGATGGCAGCCGCGCAGTGCTGCATGCGGACAGTGCGATTGCCGTGCGCTTCAATGCACATGCACGCGAGATCGAGCTGCTGCGTGGGCGTGCCTGGTTCGAGGTCAGCCCGGATGCGCAGCGACGTTTCAGCGTGCGTGCGGGCAACGGCGTGATCGAGGACATCTCGACCGCGTTCACCGTCGCGCGCGGCGATGACCAGGTTGAAACCCAGGTCGGGCAGGGCAGGGTGCGCGTGGCCAGCCCGGCCGACGGTGGCTGGACTTATCTGCAGGTGGGCCAGCGTGCGGTCTATGGCGAGCACAGCGGCGTGACGCGCCTGCGGGATGTGGCTGCCGACAGCGTCGGCGCGTGGCGGCACGGCGAGCTGCTGCTGGAGCAGGCCAGCGTCGCCGACGCCGTGCAATGGGTGGGGCGTTATCGCGCCGGCCCGACCTTCGTGCGCGGCGATCTATCGCAGCTGCCGGCGGTAAGCGCGGCGTTGCGCATCGACCGCCCGGAACAGGCGCTGGATGCGCTGGCCGCGACGGCTGGATTGCAGGTGACCCGGCTGCCGCTCGGCGTCGCCATCGTCCATCGGTAGATCCACGCCATTCCCCCGGTGCCGACCAACGGTCGGCACCCACCACTACAACCAGCCACGCAACCGTCGGCACCTGCTTCGACTGCAAATCCCCTTGGGGTTGCCACGCTTTCATCCGTCTTACTCCGCGAACGTACCCGCCGCCGCCACGTACGTCGCCGTGTCCGCCCGTGTTGCGGATGACGCCGCGTTCGCGGCACCGATTACCTGACAGGTTCCTCCATGTTCGACTCCCACCGCCCCGGCCGCGTGCTGCGCCCGTCCCGTCTGTGCATTGCCTTGCTGGCTGCCGCCCTGGCCAGTGCCACGCCGCCCGCGCTGGCACAGAGCGACCGAGCCGACCACGCCGCCGTACAGCGCTTCGACATCCAGGCGCAACCACTGGAAGAAGCGCTGCGCAGCTACATGCGCCAGTCCGGCGTGCAGGTCGTGTACCCGGCCGCTCTGGCCCGAGGGGTGACGTCGCGTGCGGTCAGCGGCAGCATGCCGGCCAGCGAGGCGCTGCAGCAGCTGCTGCAGGGCAGTGGCCTGGCAGTGCGCCGGGTCGGTTCCGATGCAGTGACCCTGGAAGCGGCGATGCCGGTGCAGGCCGACAGCGGCGTGATCGTCACCGACACGCTCAGCGTGGCCGGCGACCGCGTCGACAGTGGCGCGGGCAGCGACGAGGCACGCCTGCTCGACAGCTATCGCGGCGTCGGTTCCATCACCCCGCTCAACCGCACGCACTTGGAGCGCTTCCGTGGCACCTCCAACGGCGACATCGTCAAGGGCGTGGCCGGTGTCACCGCCGGCGATCCGCGCGTTGGCAACGGCTTCGACGTCAACATCCGCGGCATCCAGGGCCAGGGCCGCGTGCCGGTGATCATCGACGGCGGCCAGTCCAGCATGGATACCTACCGTGGCTATGCCGGCCAATCGCAGCGCACCTACCTCGACCCGGACCTGATTTCCAGCCTGACCATCACCAAGGGCCCGAGTCTGCAGGCCAATGCCTCCGGTGGCATCGGCGGCGTGGTCGAGATGGAGACGCTGAAAATCGATGACGTGCTGCGCGAGGGGCGCGACTTCGGCGTACGCGTGCGTGGCGGCCTGGCCAACGCCAGCGCCAACAACCTGCCGTCCTACAGCGCCGCGCCACGTTCCGACCGCAGCGCCACCGGCAGCCAGTTCTTCAACGTCGCTGCAGCCGGTCACTGGGACCGCTTCGATCTGGTGGCCGCCTATGCGTACCGCGACAACGGCAACTATTTCTCCGGCAAGCACGGCTACGACGATTTCCCGCAGACCCGTCGCACGCTGGCGCCGCTGAATCCGGCGCGTACCGAAGTGTTCAACACCTCGGCGCGCTCGAAGTCGGCGCTGCTCAAGGGCACCTGGCGCATCGACGATGCGCAGACGCTGGAAGCGGGCTACCGCCGCTACGAAGGCACCGCCGGCGAGATCATGGCCTCGCAGATCATCCGTGTGGATCGTGACCGCATTCCGCAGTGGGATCCGGGCCATGTCGACATGGACAGCTACAGCCTGCGCTACCGCTTCAATCCGGACAGCGAGCTGATCGATCTACGCGTCAATGCCGCATACACCGACACCGACAGCGTGATGTACAACAGCCTGACCGGCATCACCCCCTGGTACTTCGATCGCCGCACCGAGTGGTACGACGCGCCCAGCTTCAGCGGCGACCCCGGCTACAAGGATGCCTACCGCAATCCGCTGCGGCAGAAGCGCTTCGGACTGGATGCCAGCAACACCTCGATGTTCGATACCCGCGCCGGTGCGTTCACCCTCGACTACGGCCTGTCCTACAGTGACGAAGACATCGCACCGGGCAGCTCGGGCCCGGTCATGCACGATGACCTGGTCAACAACCGTTTCCTGCGCAATGCCGAGCGCAAGGAATACAGTGCCGTGGCCTCGCTGAAGTGGCAGCCCGATGAGCACTGGGAACTGCTGGCCGGCGGCCGCTGGAACCGCGTGGACGTGCACGACCGCAACCGCCTGGCCACGCCCGATGCCTATGAGGTGCAGGGCCAGTACCGCTACACCGAACTGCTCAATGGCAACCCGGCGCTGCCGTCGTGGCGGGCCAAGCGCATCGCGCTGCTGAACTGGTATCCGGATGCCAACGGCAACTTCACCCAGGAATCGCTGCTGGCCTCACCGTACAAGAAGGGCACGGTGGCCGACATCGGTGGCTGGAACTTCTACGACGCCGGCAAGGCGCAGGACCTGGAAGTGCCGGTCAGCTGGACGTGGTCGCAGCCGATCCGCCGCCGTGACACCGCGTTCTCGCCGACCGCCAGCGTGGCCTACCGCTTCAGCGAAGACACCATGGTCTACGTGAAGTACGCCGAAGGCACCAAGCTGCCGAGCCTGTTCGAGACCACGCTGGGCCTGTTCACCGCCGCCAAGCCAGTGGGCGAGTTGAAGCCGGAGCGCGCGCGCAGCTGGGAAATCGGCGCCAGCACCATCCGCTACGACCTGTTCGCCGCCGGCGACCGCCTGGCGCTGAAGCTGGCGTACTTCGATACCCGCATCGACGACCTGATCACCCGTGACTACCGCACGCTGTCGGCGGGCCTGATCCGAAACGTCGACCAGTTCAAGGTCTCGGGCATGGAGTTCCAGTCCAGCTATGACAGCGGCAAGGTATTTGCCGATCTGTCCGCGCACTACTACTTCAAGGCCAAGACCTGCGCGCCGGACATCGCCGCCGAGCGCCGTGCCTACGGGGCGCAACGCAGGAACGGCGAGCTGGCCAACACGCCCGACTGCGTGGACGGCGGCTTCGAGGGCTCGTACACCAATACCCAGAACCCGCCGCGCTACATGGTCAACCTGACCCTGGGCTCGCGCCTGTTCGAGGAGCGCCTGACCTTCGGCACCCGCGTGGTCCACAACGCCGGCCCGATCAGCACGCTGGACAAGGACTGGAACGTAGGGCTGTCGGCGATCCAGCAGCTGTACCGGCCAACCACGCTGGTGGACCTGTTCGCCAGCTGGAGCTTCAACGACCAGCTGTCGGTCGACGCCGGCGTGGACAACCTGACCGACCGCTACTACCTGGATCCGCTGGCGTTGGGCGTGATGCCGGCCCCGGGCCGCACTGCGCGGCTGGCGCTGACCTGGAAGTACTGATCGCCAGCGTATGAGCGGTGGGGTCGGACCGCCCTCGGTGGGTGCGGACCTTGGTCCGCACCGCTTCCGCCGTGCAATCGCCAGCGCCCCGCCGCGCCCGGCGTCTACTTACAGCCCGGTCGCGGCCTTCACCGCATCTTCGTGCAGCGACTCGTTCAGCTCGTCCACCACGGTGGTCCATGCCGCATCGGCCTGCAGCGACTCGGACAGGAACTGGCGCTGCGCATCGTTCCAGTACGGCGCCTCGACCACTTCCACATCGGTGGCCAGCTGGTGCTCGCGGATGAAGCGGGCGATGCCCTCGGCGCTGGCGTCCAGGCCCAGCTGCAGGAACAGGTTGGTCATGCGCGGTTCGGTGGTGATCATCGTCGGTTCCTGCGGTAAGAAGGGATGCGCCATTATCGGCGCACATAGCCTTGGGGAAAGCCCCGTGGCAAACGTCTACAGCAGGACGACCCCCTTGGCATCCCCATGAACGCACACATCGCCCCTGAAGACAGCCGCAGCCTGCGGCTCAAGGCCGCCACCCGCGACAGCCACGGTGCCCTGGACAAGCGCATCATGGCCGGCGACATCTTCGCCGACCGCAGCAATTTCGCCCGTTTCCTGCGCGTGCAGTATCGCTTCCACCGCAGCATCGATGCGCTGTATGCCAACCCTGCGCTGGACGCACTGCTGCCGGATCTGGGCGAGCGCCGCCGCCTGACCCAGGTCGCGCGCGACCTGCAGGACCTGGAGCAGACCCTGCCGGGGGCTGACATCGCGGCGTTGCCGTCCGATCTGGAACTGCCCGCCGCGTTGGGGTGGCTGTACGTGGCTGAAGGCTCCAACCTGGGCGGCACCATTCTGTACAAGATGGCCGCCAGGCTCGGCCTGGACCGTGATTTTGGCGCCCGCCACCTGGCCGCGCATCCGGATGGCGCGGCGCGCCACTGGCGTGAGTTCACCGCTGCGCTGGACGCGGTACCGCTGAGTGTCGAGCAGGAGCAGCAGGTGATCGATGCCGCCGACGCCGCGTTCCGCAGCGTGCACGGCCACGTCGAAGTGGAATTCGCCTGATGCGCGGCGCGCGCCCACAGGTGCAGCGCTGATGCGCTGGCTCTGGTTCGCGCTGGGCTGGCTGATGGTCGGGCTCGGGGTGATCGGCGCGTTGCTGCCGGTGATGCCGACCACCATCTTCCTGATCCTGGCCGTGGGCTGCTTCGCGCGCAGCTCGCCGAAGTTCGAGCAGCGCCTGTTGGCGCATCCGCGCTACGGCCCATCGCTGCGGTTGTGGCGCGAGCAGGGCGCGGTATCGCGCAAGGGCAAGGCGTTTGCCAGTGCCGGCATGGCGCTGGGCTTTGCCCTGTTCTGCTGGGGCGCGCATCCGTCCTGGCGCCTGCTGTTGGGCGTGGGCCTGTTCTTCGCGGTCAGCGCCGGCTACGTGCTGAGCCGACCGGCCCCCCGGCTGGAGCCCCATCCGGTCGTGGAAGTGGACGACGCCAATGATCCGCGCGCGGCCCGTAGTCGCGCAGCGACCCCTGATGCTGATGGAAGCCGAGATGATGCTGCCTGCTGACCTGGCCCCCGTGGCCGCCCCCGCATTGACCCCGTGGGGCATGTACCTGGCCGCCGACGTGGTGGTGAAGGCCGTGATGATCGCGCTGGCACTGGCGTCGCTGTCCACCTGGACCGTGCTGTTGGCCAAGGGCTGGGAGCTGACCCGCCAGGCCCGGCAGCTGCGCGCGGCGCGCGCGCTGTTGCTGCAGTCCGCACAGCTGCCGCCGCAGAGCGGAGAGGCAAGTCTGCAGCAGGGCACCGCACTCGCCATGCTGGACGCCGCCCGCACCGAACTGCGCCTGTCGCAGGATCTGGATAGTCGCGACGGCATCAAGGAACGCATCGCCTCGCGCCTGGACCGCATCGAACTGGAGACCGCGCGCGTGCAGCGGCGCGGCATCGGTGTGCTCGCCAGCATCGGCGCGGTGGCGCCCTTCGTCGGCCTGTTCGGCACGGTGTGGGGCATCATGAACAGTTTCATCGGCATCGCACACAGCAACACCACCAACCTGGCGGTGGTTGCGCCCGGCATCGCCGAGGCCTTGCTGGCGACCGCACTCGGCCTGGTCGCGGCGATTCCCGCGGTACTGGTCTACAACCATTTCAGCCGCGTGTTGGCCGGCCTGCGGGGCCTGCTCGGCGATCTGTCGGCGGCCGTGCAGCAGCTGGTTTCGCGCGATCTTGATCGTGCCGTGCCGCGTGCCGCAGCGGCACCGCTGCGCGCGGTGCACTGAGGCGCGACGATGGCGATCAGGACCGGGTCCGACCGTGACGACGCACCGGAAGAAGCACACGAGATCAACGTCACGCCCTTCATCGACGTAATGCTGGTGCTGCTGATCATCTTCATGGTAGCCGCACCGCTGGCCACCGTGTCAGTGCCGGTGCAGCTGCCGGCCAGCAGCGCCAGTGCCACGCCGCCCGAACAGGCGCCGGTGTATGTGACCGTGCAGGCCGATCTGTCGATGCGCGTGGGCGAGCAGGCGGTGGCGCGTGACGGGCTGGCCGCTGCATTGCAGGTAGCCACCCACGGTGACACCTCGCAACGCCTGTTCCTGCGTGCCGATACCCGCGTGCCTTACGGTGAACTGATGGCAACGCTGGATGCGCTGCGTGCGGCGGGCTACCTGAAGGTGGCACTGGTTGGACTGGAGCAGGGCGCGCGATGAGCGGACTGCGGCGCTGGGCGACCAGCCTGGCGATCGTGCTGCTGGTGCATGCGTTGCTGGTCAGCGTGGCCTGCTGGTGGGCGGCGCGCGCACCGGCGGTGGCCGCCGCAGCGCCGCCCGCTGCATTGATGCTGGAGCTGGCGCCGATGGCACAGGCGCCTCCGGTGCCGCCGCGCGAGGTTGCCACTGGGCCGCTGCAACAGCAACAGCAGCGACAGGCGCCGAAACCGGCCCTGCGTGAGCAACCCAAGGCACCGGTGCAGCCGCAGGGTGACCTGCCACCGCCGCGTACGCCGGAGCCGACGCCCTCGCCGGACACCGCCGAGGCCAATGTCGCGCAGACCAGCGCACCGCCGCAGGTGGCGGCCGACGCGGCCGCACGCTACACCGCACCGCAGACCACCGCCGGCGAGCGCAGTCGCGCCGAGGCCACCTGGGAGGGGCGCCTGCTCGGGCATCTGCAGAAGCATCGGCGCTATCCGCGCCAGGCCGAGCGGCTGCGCCAGCAGGGCGTGGTCTACGTGCGTTTTGCCGTGGCCCGGGATGGCGCGGTCTCGGGGCTGACGCTGGGCCGCAGCAGTGGCTTCGCGTTGCTCGACCAGGAGACGCTGGACACCGTGCAGCGGGCCAGCCCGGTCCCGGCGCCGCCGGCCGAGGTGCCTGGCGGCCCGGTGCAGGTGATGGTGCCGGTGTCATTCTTCCTGCGCGGGCGCTGACCGCCATCGGGGTCGGATCCCTTTCCGCAGGACAGGGCTCTGACCCGAGCCGGAATTCAAGGCAGCGCGCAGGCGTTATGCTCGCGCACGACCGTCAATGGACGCGCGGAGGTTGGCATGACGACACGGACGTTACGGGTGCTGGCCTGGTGCAGCGTGTTGCTGGCTGCATGCCTGGCCGTGCTTTCGCTGGCACCGTTCACGCCGGCGATCATCTTCGCCTGGCCCTTGCTGGTGTTCGCCGCCTTCTGCATCTGGCGTGGCGCGTGGCTGCCCGGCGCACTGTGTGCGTGGCTGGCTTCGCTCGCTTTCATCGGCAGCCCGCTCAGCCTCTTCGATGGCTGGGACCGGCCGATCTATGCCTGCTGGATGATCGTCGTGGTGCTGCTTGTCATCCGATGGATGAGGCGGTCGCGGCCGTAGCGTCGAGCCTGCTCGACGCTACGGGTTCATGCATGGCGTGGATCTACAACAGAGGCACCAGCAGCAGCGCCACGATGTTGATGATCTTGATCAGCGGATTGATCGCCGGGCCAGCGGTGTCCTTGTACGGGTCACCGACGGTGTCGCCGGTCACGGCCGCCTTGTGTGCCTCGCTGCCCTTGCCGCCGAAGTGGCCGTCCTCGATGTACTTCTTGGCGTTGTCCCAGGCGCCGCCGCCGGTGGTCATCGAGATGGCCACGAACAGGCCGGTTACGATCGTGCCGATGAGTAGACCGCCGAGTGCGCGCGGCCCCAGCAGCAGGCCGACCACCACCGGCACCACCACCGGCAGCAGCGAGGGCACGATCATTTCGCGGATCGCCGAGCGGGTCAGCATGTCCACCGCCTTGTCGTACTGCGGCTTGCCGGTGCCCTGCATGATGCCGGGGATCTCGCGGAACTGGCGCCGCACCTCTTCCACCACTGCCCCCGCCGCACGACCGACCGCTTCCATCGCCATCGCACCGAACAGGTAGGGAATCAGGCCGCCGATCAGCAGGCCGATGATCACCGTGTGGTCGCTGAGGTCGAAGCGGAATTCCTGGCCGGGGTTGGCGACCTGCAGGTTGTGGGTGTAGTCGGCGAACAGCACCAGTGCGGCCAGTGCAGCCGAGCCGATCGCATAGCCCTTGGTCACTGCCTTGGTGGTATTGCCCACCGCATCCAGCGGGTCGGTGATGTCGCGGATTTCCGAGGGCAGCTCGGCCATTTCGGCGATGCCGCCGGCGTTGTCGGTGATCGGTCCGTAGGCATCGAGCGCGACGATCATGCCAGCCATCGACAGCATCGCGGTGGCGGCGATGGCGATGCCATACAGGCCACCCAGCGCGAACGCACCCCAGATCGCAGCACACACCGCCACCACCGGCAGTGCAGTGGACTTCATCGAGATGCCGAGGCCGGCGATGATGTTGGTGCCGTGCCCGGTGGTCGAGGCCTGCGCCACGTGTTGCACCGGCTTGTACTGGGTGCCGGTGTAGTACTCGGTGATCCACACGATCAGCCCGGTCAGGACCAGGCCGATCAACGCGCAGCCGTACAGTGGCATCGGTCCATGTACGTTGTCACTCATCAGCCCGGTGGTGATCGGGTAGAACGCGATCGCGGCCAGCACGCCGGAGACGATCACGCCCTTGTACAGCGCGCCCATGATCGAGCCGCCTGGCTTCACCTTGACGAACAGCGCACCGATGATCGAGGCAATGATCGACACACCGCCCAGCACCAGCGGATACAGCACGGCATTGGCGCCCGCCTCGGCCAGCATCAGGCTGCCCAGCAGCATGGTGGCGATCACGGTGACCGCATAGGTCTCGAACAGATCGGCGGCCATGCCGGCACAGTCGCCGACGTTGTCGCCGACGTTGTCGGCGATCACCGCCGGGTTGCGCGGGTCATCCTCGGGAATGCCGGCTTCCACCTTGCCGACCAGATCGGCGCCGACGTCGGCGCCCTTGGTGAAGATGCCACCGCCCAGACGCGCGAAGATCGAGATCAGCGACGAACCGAACGCCAGACCGACCAGCGCGTGCAGCGCCTGTTCCATCGGCAGGCCCATCCGCAGCAGCAGTGCGTAATAGCCGGCCACACCCAGCAGGCCCAGGCCGACCACCAGCATGCCGGTGATCGCACCGCCGCGGAAGGCGACGTCCATCGCCGCACTGATGCCATGGCGTGCGGCCTCGGCGGTGCGCACGTTGGCGCGCACCGACACGTTCATGCCGATGTAGCCGGCGGCGCCGGACAGCACCGCGCCGACCGCGAATCCAATCGCGGTATACCAGCTGAGGAACACCCCGACCAGCACGAACAGCACCACGCCGGCGATGCCGATGGTCAGGTACTGGCGGTTGAGGTAGGCACGCGCACCTTCCTGGATCGCGGTGGCGATCGCGACCATGCGCTCATTGCCGGTGGGTTGGCGCAGGATCCAGCGCGCCGAGACGATTCCGAACAGGATCGCGAGAATGGCGCAGCCCAGCGCCAATGAAAGCCCGTGACGTTCCAGCATTAGACCCCTCCGCAGAATGGATGTAGGCATCCAGTGGCGATGAACGGCACCACGAGGGGGACGACGGGCTGCAGCCTGGAACCAACCCGTACCGACCTTGGCGGTCGTCCGACGTATGGCGGTGTTCAGCATTCCCTGGTGCCCGCAGTATGCGTGCCGCCACTTGTAGAGTCGAGCCATGCTCGACTGGCCTCTACGAGCCGCACCTCGTGATCCTGTGGGCGCCCTCAAGACGGAACGCATCGCCATGCGCGCGGGCCCTGCCGCCGGGCCATGGGCACGATTCGAGAGCCATCAGGCCTTTGCGCCCCGTTAAGCCAGTCTCTGCAAGCCTGCGCACAGTCCCGTAGGAGATCCCACATGCGCCTGTCCCTGTTGATGCTTGCCGCCCTGGTCCCGGCCCTGCCGGCATTCGCCGCGGAAACCCCGGAACTGCAGCGTGCCGTGGGCGTGCCCCAGGCGGTGGGTGCGGTGCATACGTTGCGCCAGATCCCCGAGGCCTGCGCGCGGCTGGAAGGTGTGTTCACCGGCGACGCCGCCGCGCCCTACCGCTTCTCCGCCGTGCGTACCAGCGAGCAGTGCCAGCCACGCGCGCGCTTCGTCGATTACACCAAGGCACAGCCGAGTGCCGACAAGGGCTGGAAGCTCAACGATGTGATCCGCGTGCCGAGCGCGGCGTGCCCGGCCCAACAGGCAGTGGTGCGGGTGTGGCGCCTGCCGTCGAGCAACAAGGTCGAGCTGGACGGCCAGGGCCAGTCGCGCATCTATCTGGAAGAGGCGAAGAAGCAGGCGGCTGCCGGCCAGATTCCGCAGGTGACGATGTTTGCCGCGCAGCTGCAGATGGAAGGCAAGGCCTGTAATTGATACAGGTGGGTGCCGACCGTTGGTCGGCACCGATGCCGCATCCACGCATGGCGTGGATCTACTGCGGCGCGCCATCATTCTCCGGCCAGCGTCGCCCCGCGCGCCACCAGCAGCTCGCGAAGCGCCTTGCGGTGGCAGTGCGCCTCATCCTCGCAGTAGCACCCCACGCTGAGGTCGCTGTGCTGCGACATCGCAGCCAGCAGGTCCAGCGCGTGGGCCGCATCCGGGGACTTCATCTCAGCCTTGTAGTGGCGGAAGAACGCGTTCCAGTCGGCGGCCGTTTTCGCCTCGTGCGCCTGCTTCACCAGTGCCGCGCTGGGTGACAGGGTCGGGAACCAGACGTCGTACCAGTCCTGCCGGGCGAACTCGCTGCGCGGCACGCCGCGCGGCGGGCGCCGCACGGTACCGATACGCAGCCCCTCGCCGGGTTGGCGTGGCGTTCCCAGTCGAACAACGCGCAAGGCCATGATGATCTCCAGGCGGGGCGTCCATCATCCTGCGATGCTCGTGCGCCAGGCGTGAACCGCTGTGGAAAGGAAAATGCCCGGGCGCCTGCGCACCCGGGCATTTTCCCCATGCCTGCAGCAATCAGTTGCCGCGGCAGTCCTTCAGCCACAACACACGTCCCACCTGGTCATAGCTGTCGACCACGCCGGTCAGCGTCACTTTCTCGCGCGGGCGCAGGGCCAGCGCATACGCGGCCTGGTTGGCTGCGAACGAGCAGGAAATGGCCACGCGCTCAAAGTCGATGCTGCCATCGCTGGGCAGGTCGAAGCTGGTGTTGTAGGTGCCGCCACTGCGCAGCACGGTGGTGATGCGACCGGTGATGGCGTAGGTCTTGCCCTTGTAGCGCGGCTCGATCGCGGCCGGGTTGTCCTTGTTCTGGTTGCGCAGCTGGAAGCCAAAGCGGTCGGCGGCGATCGTTACCACCGACGCCTGCGGAGTGGCCTTGGCCGCCTGTTCGCCAGCCTTGCCCGGCTTGACCTGGTTGAGCAGCTTGCACATTTCTTCGCGCACGCCATCGGCCGAGGCAATGGCGCCCTTGTTGACCTTCACCACCATGCCGACGGTACCCTGGCCGCCTTCGGAGGTGGCACTGATGATCATCGGGATCGGCTTGTGGGCCAACGATTCCGGCTCTTCGATCAGCATCGAGCCGCCTTCCACGTCCTCGCTGAGGACGTCCATGTTGGCGTTCTTGGCGATCACCCGCATCTGGCCGATGGCACTGGCCACGGTCAGGTCCGGATGGGTGACCGATGAAGTGAAGGTCGTGCCGACGAAGGGGTTGCCCTTCTTCTGGAAGTTGCTTTCGCAGGTCGCAGCGAAGGCGGGTGCGGCGGCACCGCACAGCAGCGCGGCGATCAGGATCGGGTGCTTCATGGTTACAGTCCTTGTGAAATGGCAGCACAGGCCCGGGCCACGTGGCCGGGCAGCGTCGAATCTGGCTTGCGGCGGCCCCTTTGCCCCGGGCCGGAGCCCGATTGTGGGGCGCTTCGGTGGTCTCCGCAATGCGCCCTGTGCTCCGCACAGGGCGCAGGTGCACCTCAGCCTTCGAAGGCCGGCAGCTTCTGCTTCACCGCCACGTTCTTCAGTGTGACGTACTTCGGCAGGCCATCGGTGCCATACGGAAGCGGCGCTTCGCCCTTGATCAGCGGCGACAGGTAGGCGCGCGCCTTGGCGGTGATGCCGAAGCCGTCGCGGCGGATGAAGCCGGCGGGCATCTTCTTTTCATGGTTGGCAATCTTCGACAGCGGCGCCGCTTCGATCTTCCAGCGGTAGGGCGCGTCGCCGCTGCGCACGATCACCGGCATCACGCCGTTCTGGCCCTTGAGCGCCAGCTGCACCGCAGCCTTGCCGACCGCCTGCGCCTGCTCCCAGTCGGTCCTGCTGGCCAGGTGGCGGGCCGAGCGCTGCAGGTAATCGGGCAGGGCCCAATGCACCTTCAGGCCCAGCTGGTCCTTGACCCGGCCGGCCAGGTGCGCGGCCACGCCGCCCAGCTGCGCGTGCCCGAATGAATCCTTGCCGCCGCCGGCGTCGGCAACGAAGCGGCCATCGGCGGTGGCGATGCCTTCCGATGCCACCACCACGCAGTAGCCGACGCGCTCGACCACGGCCTTGACCTTGGCCAGGAACGCCGCCTCGTCATAGGCGCGTTCGGGCAGCAGGATGATGTGCGGCGCCTCGTCATCGCCGTTGCCGGCCAAGCCGGCGGCCGCGGCCAGCCAGCCGGCGTGGCGGCCCATGGCCTCGTAGATGAAAACGCGGGTGGAGGTCTCGGCCATCGCCGCCACGTCCAGCGCCGCTTCGCGCACCGAGACGGCGGTGTACTTGGCCGCCGAGCCGAAACCGGGGCAGGTGTCGGTCACTGCCAGGTCGTTGTCGATGGTCTTGGGCACGCCGATGCAGGTCAGGTCGTAGCCGGAGGCCTTGGCCAGCTGCGAAACCTTCAGCGCGGTGTCGGCCGAGTCGTTGCCACCGTTGTAGAGGAACCAGCGCACGTCATGCGCGCGCAGCACCTCCAGCAGGCGGTCGTAGCGGGCGCGGTCGGCGTCCAGCGATTTCAGCTTGACCCGGCACGAGCCGAAGGCGCCGCCCGGGGTATGGGCCAGCGAGCGGATCGCGGCCGCGCTCTCCCTGCTGGTGTCGATCAGTTCTTCGCGCAGGGCACCGAGGATGCCGTTGCGGGCGGCCAGGACCTTGATGCCCTTGGCCCGGGCCTGCTCGATCACCGCCGCCGCCGTGGCGTTGATGACCGCAGTAACACCGCCGGACTGGGCGTAGAGGAGGGTACCGTTGCGCATGCGTCTACCTGCTCGGGGGAAAGGACATTGCAGGGACATTACCCGGATGCGGTAAAGTGGCGCTATTGCGGTGCAGCGATACCGGCCCGTCCGGGACGCGAACCTTCTTTGTTTTCAACACGTTGGAGTCAGGTCAATGCGATTGGTTCTGTTGGGACCGCCCGGTTCGGGCAAGGGGACACAGGCGACGCGCCTGAAGGAAAAGCTGGGGATCGCCCACATTTCGACCGGTGACATGCTGCGCGCGGAAATCGCCGCCGGCACGGAGCTGGGCAAGCAGGCCAAGACGGTGATGGATGCCGGCAACCTTGTGTCGGACGACATCCTGCTGGGCATGCTGGAGTCGCGCCTGACCCAGGCCGATGTCGCCAAGGGCTTCATCCTCGATGGCTACCCGCGCAATGTGGCCCAGGCCAATGCGATGGACGGCCTGCTGGCCAAGATCGGCCAGCCGCTGGACGCGGTGGTGCAGCTGGACGTGCCCACCGAACTGCTGGTGGACCGCATCGCCGGCCGCGCCAAGGAGCAGGGCCGCGCCGATGACAACCCGGAAGCGGTGCGCCAGCGCCTGCAGGTCTACAACGAGCAGACCGCCCCGGTGGTGGACTTCTACGCTGGCCGCGGCACCCTGGCCCGGGTTGACGGCGTCGGTGAGCTGGACGAGATCGAAGCCCGCATCCTGGCGGCGATCAACGCCTGACCCGGCGGGGCCGGCGTGCTGCCGGCCGCACGGGTGCAGAAAAAAACACAGGCCTGGTCCGTGAGGATCAGGCCTGTGTCGTTTGATAGGCGCCAGCAGAGGGCTTGCTCAGGGCCCCGCAGCATGAGCTCCCTTGGGGATGGCCTCTTGGGGAGTAGGACCGGTTCGGGTACTGCGGCTGGCAGTTCGAATTGTGTCCGGGTTCACAGAACATCGCTATCGGGATTTCCCTGACAGATGATTGGAGTTTCCTCACATCCTGTGTAGGACTTGTCTTACCCAAGAGCGGACATTGGCCCTATACAGCCGTCATCGGTCACAATCCTCGGTCATGAGCAGCGTACATATCCTTGCAATCGCCGGCACCTTCATGGGCGGCGTGGCCGCCCTGGCGCGGGAACTGGGCCATACGGTCAGCGGCAGTGACCAGGCCATCTATCCGCCGATGTCCACCCAGCTCGAGCAGCTGGGTATCACCCTGGACCAGGGCTACCGCGCCGACAGCGTGCCACCGGGCACCGACGACGTGGTGATCGGCAACGCACTCTCGCGCGGCAATGCCGCCGTTGAGGCCGTGCTCGACGCCGGCCAGCGCTATATCTCCGGTGCGCAGTGGCTGTCCGAGCAGGTGCTGCCGGGCCGCGACACGCTGGCCGTGGCCGGTACCCATGGCAAGACCACCACCACCACCATCCTCACCTGGCTGCTGGAAAGCGCCGGTCGTTCTCCCGGTTTCCTGATCGGCGGCGTCGCCGAGGATTTCGGCGTCTCCGCCCGCCTGGGCCAGGGCCGCGAGTTCGTGGTCGAGGCCGACGAGTACGACACCGCCTTCTTCGACAAGCGCAGCAAGTTCGTGCACTACCGGCCGCTGGTGGCCATCCTCAACAACCTCGAATACGACCACGCCGACATCTTCCCGGACGTGGCCGCGATCCAGCGCCAGTTCCATCACCTGGTGCGCACGGTGCCGGCGCGTGGCCGACTGATCGTCAATGGCGAGGATCAGCATCTGGCCGAAGTGCTGGCGATGGGCTGCTGGACCCCGGTTGAGCGTTTCGGATTCGATCCGTCGCTGGAATGGCATGCCGAGCTGCTGGCTGCCGATGGCAGCGCGTTCCGCGTGCATCACCGCGGGCAGGCACTGGGTGATGTGCAGTGGTCGTTGCTGGGCCGCCACAACGTGCTCAACGGCCTGGCGGCGCTGGCAGCCGCACATGCGGTGGGTGTTGCGCCGGCCGAGGTGATCCCGGCGCTGGCGCGCTTCCGCAGCGTCAAGCGCCGCATGGAAGTGATCGGCAGCCATGAGGGCATCACCGTCTACGACGATTTCGCCCACCACCCGACCGCAATCGCCACCACGCTGGAAGGGCTGCGCGCCAAGGTGGGCGATGCGCGCATCGTGGTCGCGATGGAGCCGCGCAGCAATTCGATGCGGCTGGGCGCACACGCGCAGGCGCTGGCACCCTCGCTGGCGCTGGCCGATGAAGTGGTGTTCCTGCATCGCCCGGAACTGGCCTGGGATGCCGCTGCGGTGATCGCCGCAGTGCGCGGCCAAGCGCACGCGGTGCCCGATACCGACGCGCTGCTGGCGCAATTGCAGGCCAGCGCGCGCAGGGGTGACCACGTGGTGTTCATGTCCAACGGTGGCTTCGACGGCGCACCGCGCCGCTTCCTTGCCGCGCTGCAGGCCCGATGAGCGTCGACGGTTCACTGCCGCTGTTTCCGCTGCACACCACGCTGGTACCAGGTGCGGCGGTGGGCCTGCGCGTGTTCGAACGGCGCTACCTGGATCTGGTACGCGACAGCGGCCGCAGTGGTGAGGGCTTTGGTGTCTGCCTGATCCTCGACGGCCAGGAAGTGGGAGCCCCGGCAACGCCGGCCGCGTATGGCGTGCAGGTGCGCATCGAAGACTTCGATGTCGGCGCCGACGGCGTGCTGCAGTTGCGTCTGCGCGGCACCCGCCGTTTCCATGTCGAGCGCACCCGTGTGCGTGACAACGGGCTGGTGGTAGCCGATGTGCGCTGGTGCGATGAAGACCCCGACGACGAACTGCGGCCGCAGCATGCGCTGCTGGCCACGGTGCTGGGGCACATCATCGAACAGGCCGGCGAGGCCTATGCACCGGCCAACCCGGCGTTGCTGGACCAGGCCAGCTGGGTCGGCTGGCGGCTGGCCGAGCTGCTGCCGCTGAGCGAGCAGCAGCGGTTGCAGCTGCTGCAGTTGGACGACCCGCACCAGCGTTTGCAGCAGTTGCTGGGCTGGATGCCGTAACAGCCTGCCCCGGGTGGCGTGCGCCCTGGTGCACACGCTGGGGTATGCGGGGAATGCCATCCACGCATGGCGTGGATCTACTGTAGAGCCGAGCCTATGCTCGGCTTGATGGTTCCCGCGAAGAGCAGCCGAGCATGGGCTCGGCTCTACAGTGGGTGGCTGCGTGCCGGTGCCGGTCAGGGCGTGGTGGTCTTCAACCGCAGCACCGGCAACCCGGTTTCGCTGTGCACATCCTCGCGCTGCGCCAGGTCCTGCACGGCGTCCTTCACCGCGTTCAATGCCGGGTCGACGCCGCGCAGTGGATGCCACATGCCGATCCATTCGAAATGGCGCTGGTAGCGCAGGGTCTGCGCACTGCCCAGCCACAGTGGCGTATTGCCCGGCTGCAACTGTGCAGGGGCTGGCCACAGGCGCAGTACGTAGCGCTCATCGCGATGTGCACCCTGGCGCACCATCAACAGCGCTTCCACGCGGGTGTCCAGCGTCGCCGGCAGCACCGGCAGGTCATCGGCGCCGGTGTTCTTGTCCAGCATCAGCAGCGCCTGCTGCCAGCCGGCCTGCTCCTGTCGCTTCCAGCCGCGCGCTTCCAGTTGCGCCTGCAGCGGTGCCAACGGACCGGCCACCTGCACGTCCAGCGGCCAGCGCTGGTCGTCGTCGAACTCGTTGCGGCGCGCCGGCAGCGTGGCCCAGTCGTGCTGCCACCAGGCCTGCGTGTCCATTGCCTGCGGGGCCGGCAGGGTCGGCTCGAAGCGTTCCAGCTTCACCGGGATGTTGCGCGGTGCGTACCACATCGCGGCGACGGCGAAGACGCCATAGAACAGCCAGGCCACCGGTTTCACCCAGAACGAGCGGTTGAAGCGGCGGCGGTAGGCGATGCCCAGCACCAGCAGCCAGAACGTGCCGAACAGCATGCCGCCGATCACGTCGCTCAGCCAATGCGCACCCAGGTACAGGCGCGAGAAGCCGATCAGGCTGACCACGATGCCCGACACCAGGTACGGCCAGACGCGGGTGCGGCCGGGCATCTCACGCGCGATCAACACTGCGAAGAAGCCGAAGGTGATGGTGGCCATGGTCACCGACACCGAAGGGAAGCCGAAGCCGCTGCTGGCGTCGACCGGGCGCACCACATCCACGGTGGCACCCAGCAGCATGGTCAGCGCCAGGCCGAAGGCGAGGGCGGCCAGCCAATGTGCGGCCGCCATCCAGCGCCGGCGCCAGATCAGGTAGCCCATCGCTGCAGCGGTGGCCGGCAGTAGTACCTGCCAGGCGCCCAGCGACGCCAGCGCGGCCATCGGGTAATCGGCCAGCGGGTTACGCAGCGCCAGCATGGCCTGGTGCACCAGCAGGTCGATCGCCAGCGGCTCGCCGTGCGCGACCACCACGGTCAACAATGCGAACCAGCCCCAGCCCAGTACCAGCAGCATCAACGCCAACATCGCCAGCGGCACCGATTCACGGCGCTTGGGATCAAGCACGCCGACGGTATAGCGGCCCAGCGTGGGGTGGCGGTTGGACCAGTCCAGCAGGCGTGCCAACCAGTTGTCCATGCGCGCGGCCGACCAGCGGTAGCCGTACAGCACGATGGCCCAGACCAGGCCGAGGATCACCGCCAGCAGGCCGACCACCACCACCAGCCGACCGGCCACCGCGGCCACCGCGTCATAGGCCTCGCTAAGAATCCAGCCGGGGGCCAGGAACAGGACCGCCCATGAAATGCTGGCGATACCACTGGCCTGTACATAGCGGCTGGCCGGCATCTTCATCATGCCCGCGATGGCGGGCACGAATGGCCGGATCGCGCCGACGTAGCGTGCCACCAGGATGCTCTTGAAGGCATTGCGGCGGAACAGGTTTTCGCCGCGGTCGAGCAGCTGCGGGTAACGGCTGAACGGCCACACGCCGCGCAGGCGGTCGCCCCAGCGGCGGCCGATCCAGTAACTGATGCCATCGCCGGCAAACGCACCCAGTGCCGCAGCCGCCACCGCGTACGGCCCGGAGATCTGGCCCAGGCCAATGAACACGCCCACCGCGAACAGCAGTGGCAGCGCCGGCACGATGGCGCCAAGAATGATGACCGCATCGCAGAAGGCGATGAGGAAGATAACGGCGCCCGCCAGCACGGGGTGAGCGGCAATCCACGCGAGCGTGGCGTCGATCCATGAAGAGTCCATTGCCCGATTATAGGGGCGTGAAGGTGACTGGTTCCCAGCCGCTTGGTGACCGTTTGCAACCAGTGCCATCGCCTAGAATGGGCCCATGCCGCATACGCCCGACGCTCAACCGCATGCTTTGAAGGCCGACAGCTTCGGCCGGATCCTCCTTGTGAATGGGCCCGATGGTCCCTTTGTGCGCCGTGATCTTGGTGCCACGCCGCTGTGGTTGCGGCTGCCTGCATGGTGGCTGGCCCGCCGCGAGGCCCGCGCGCTGCAGCACATTCACGGCATGGCCGATGTGCCGCAGCTGCTGGCCTGGAATGGCCATCACCTGGATCGCAGCTTCATGGCCGGCGACGCCATGTACCAGCGCCCACCGCGCGGCGACCTGGCCTGGTTCCGTTCCGCGCGCCGGCTGCTGCAGCAGCTGCATCGCAACGGCGTGGCCCACAACGATCTGGCCAAGGAGGCCAACTGGCTGGTCACTGAAGATGGACGGCCGGCGCTGATCGACTTCCAGCTGGCGGTGATCGGCAACCCGCGCTCGCGCTGGATGCGGCTGCTGGCGCGCGAGGACCTGCGCCACCTGCTCAAGCACAAGCGCATGTACTGCCGTGAATCGCTTACGCCGGTGGAGAAGCGGTTGCTCAAGCGCACCTCGTGGGTGCGCGAACTGTGGTTTGCTACCGGCAAGCCGGTCTACCGCTTCGTCACCCGCCGCATCCTGCATTGGGAAGACAACGAAGGGCAGGGGCCAAAGCCGTGAGCCGTGTGCAGGTGTTGACCAGCCCGCCGAGTGTGGGCAGCGTCTTGCACCCACAGCTGGCTGGCGCCGACTTCGTGCACGCCTGCCAGGCGACGACCCGTCGCGATGGGCGCTCGGCCCTGCAGGCCTACCGCGACATGGCCGCGACCATTCCCGGCTGGTTCGATGGGCTGATGGCGCTGCGCAACCACGGCATGCGCCTGCTGGGCATGAAGCATCTGGGTTCGTTGCGTGCAGTGCAGATTGTTGAAGATCCTCAACCCGGCCAGCGGCTCGGCATCTTCACCCTGCAGTCGATGGATGACGATGCCATCGTGCTGGAAGACGACGACCGCCATCTTCGCGTGCAGCTGGCGCTGCAGTGGCAGGGCGACGTGCTGGAAGTGGCGACCGTGGTGCATACGCATAACGCCTTCGGGCGCGCGTACATGCTGCCGGTTGCGCCGGTGCACCGGTTGATCGTGCCGCATCTGCTGAAGAAGCAGGTGCAGGCATACCGGTGATTCGACACTGCGTCCGCCGGGCGTGGCCCGGCGCTGCCTGGATGGCACGTTTCGCATCGGTAGCGCCGGGCCATGCCCGGCGACACGCGGCGTTTCCGGGTTACGGCGTCGCCGGTACCACCTGCTGGCCGATGAAGTTGCGCTTGGCGTCGAAGTCATAGGCGATCTGCAACTGCCCGACATCCGGGCAGGCGTGGCAGTCGCGCAGCGGTGTGCGGTACAGCAGGCGGATGCCACCATTCTCCAACGGCGAGGCGCCGGCCGACTGCGCCGGTGCGAACGGCGTGGCTTGCGGGTTGGCCTTCAGCAGTTCCTGCACAGTGGGGTCGGCACGCAAGGTGTCGTCCAACTGCACGGCATCCACATCGATGCGCTTGCCGCTGGCATCGACCAGGCGGGTACCTTCATTGGTGTTGGCGCGGAACGGATACTCGACCGTGGCAATGCCCAGTCCTTCGTTCTCGTGCCACGCGGTCACATAGGCCAACTCACCGCCGGTGGACAACTGCTCGGCGGCGGTGATGGCCTCGGCACTGGCGCCACCGGCGCGCATCGCGTCGCGAAGGCAATCCCGGGTGGCCGCGTTCTCGCCCTGGCGGCAGGCGTTGAGGTCGCCATCCCAGACCACCGCCTCGCTCCAGCGCATCTTGCCGTCGGCGGCGGCCTTCTCCGCGCTGGGCGTGTCACCGGCGGGTGGCTCCTTGCCGGGTTCCGGCGAACGGCCCTGGCAGGCAGTCAGCAGGGCAAGCCCCAAGGCAGGCAGCAACAGGCGGGAACGGCGCATGGCGTGTACCTCGTGCGTTGTCTGGAGGCCCGAGTATCGTCAAGGGCGGGTGAACTCCGCGTCGGCGCGGCATACTAGCGGCTCATTGCATACGCTGGAGTGCGGAACGTGGGCAGTCTGCAGGGCAAAACGCTTTTCATCACCGGTGCCTCGCGTGGCATCGGCCTGGCCATCGCACTGCGCGCCGCGCGCGACGGGGCCAACGTGGCGATCGCGGCCAAGTCGTCGGTGCCGAATCCGAAGCTGCCGGGCACCATCCACACCGCCGCCGAAGCGGTGACGGCTGCAGGCGGGCAGGGCCTGGCGCTGAAGTGCGACATCCGGGAGGAAGAGCAGGTGCAGGCGGCGGTGGCGGCCACGGTCGACACCTTCGGTGGCATCGACATCCTGATCAACAACGCCAGCGCGATCTGGTTGCGCGGCACGCTGGATACGCCGATGAAGCGTTTCGACCTGATGCAGCAGGTCAATTCGCGCGGCAGCTTCCTGTGCGCGCAGGCCTGCCTGCCGTACCTGCTGCAGGCGCCGAACCCGCACATCCTGACCCTGGCGCCGCCGCCGAGCCTGGAGCCGAAGTGGTGGGGCGCACATACCGGCTACACGCTGGCGAAGATGGGCATGAGCTTCGTCACCCTGGGCCTGGCCGCGGAATTCGGCCCGCAGGGCGTGGCGGTGAATGCGCTGTGGCCGCGCACCGTCATCGCCACCGATGCGATCAACATGATTCCGGGCGTGGATGCGGCTGGCTGCCGCACGCCACAGATCATGGCCGATGCCGCACACGCGGTGCTGGTGCGCGAAGCGGCCGGCTTCCATGGCCAGTTCCTGATCGACGATGACGTGCTGGCACAGGCGGGTATCACCGATCTGTCCGGCTATGCGGTGGACCCGTCGCGCGCGCTGTTGCCGGATCTGTTCCTGGATTGAGCTGGTTCCTGAAACGGGGAAGCCCTCGTCAGGATAACGCTGGTGCCGTACTGTCTCTCCCCTGTACAACATGGATGTCCCGTATGAGTCATTCCGCCGCTTGTCGCCGTCTGCTGGCGTTTCCCGTCCTTTGTCTGCTGCTGTCGGCCTGCAGCGATGCGGGAGTCGGGTCTGGCTCTGGCTCTGGCTTGCGCGAACGCAAAGCCAGCGCCTATGCAAAGTGCCGAGATGCGATGGAACTGAGCGTTCGGGGGGGATTTGAACGATATACAAGCTGGATGAAGGACGCTGACGCGGGTCCGACGGGAACGGAGACAGCCCCGCGTGGACCGGGCTGGAGTGCCAATGACGTCGAGTACGACTGTGGCAACGCGGTGACGGAGGCATTGGAGCGGCAGCCCCCCGTCACCTTCGACGCGGCAGCCCGGCAGTACCATCAGGCGCTGCTGGCCTTGCAGGCCGTCGCTGAGCCTGTTGATCGTTATTATCGTCGTGAAGAATTCCGTCGTGACGGCGGCGCAGGCATGCGCCGCCAGCACGCTGCCCTGATGCAGGCTTACGCGAGGTACTTTGCAGCGAACGAAGTGCTGGATGCTGCCCTGCATCAGCACGACCTTGCCTACCGCGCTGAGTTGCTGGCGAGGATGGAGGGATATCAGGGAAGGTCCACGGACTACTACGCACTACGTTTCGTGGGTGAAGGCCGTGATCTGGTGCGCTCGCTGCGGGGGCCGACGCCAGACCTGGTAGCTGCACGCAACCAACTGCAGCAGTATCAGACCATGCTCCAGCAAGCGCAGAACAGTGGCATCGGCAAAGATGTGGCGGCGTGGCGCCTGTTCGAGCTTTCCGCCGACACCTTGGTCAGTGAAGCCTGGCATCGCGTCGAGCGATTGGAAAAGGGCCAGCCGATTGTCGAGCAGGATCCGGCGGTGCTGTTGCCTGGTATGCGGCCCAGGGTGTATGCGTCCCCTGGCGCCCTGTCGCGACTGAACGATGCCTATGGTGACCTGGCTGCGGCAAGCGGTCGCCTTCCCTGATCCCATTCCCGGGACCATGGTCCACGCACCTGGGCATGCTGGTCTCAGCTGTTGAACGTTTCGGGAAGGATCCCACCGCACTTGCGGCAGTGCCGCGAATCCGGTTCATGCCCCTCCAGCCCGCAATGCGGGCAGCCGCGGGCATCACGGCGCGCGGCCAGTTCGGCCTCGCGCATGGTGCTGGCCAGTTCGGCGGTGTAGATGCCGGTGGGCACGGCGATGATGCTGTAGCCGATCAGGATCAGCACCGAGGTGACGAAGCGGCCGAGCACGGTCTGCGGCACGATGTCACCGAAGCCGACCGTGGCCATGGTCACCACCGCCCAGTACATGCTGGCCGGGATGTTGGTGAAGCCGTGTTCGGGGCCCTCGATCACGTACATCAGCGCACCGGCGATGATGGTGATGGTGATCACCGTGAACAGGAACACCAGCACCTTGCGCCGGCTGCGCCACAGTGACGTCATCAGGACGCCGCTTTCCTCGATGTAGCGGGTCAGCTTGAGGATGCGGAACACCCGCAGGATGCGCAGCGCGCGCACCACCAGCAGGCTCTGCGCACCCGGGATGAACATCGACAGGTAGGCGGGCAGGATCGACAGCAGGTCGATGATGCCCCAGATGCTCACCGCGTAACGCAGCGGGCGCCTGACAACCGCCAGGCGCAGCAGGTACTCGGCGGTGAAGATGATCGTGAAGCCCCATTCCAGGATGTACAGGCCGGTGGACCATTCGGCATGCAGGTGCTGCACGCTGTCGATCATCACCACCAGGATGCTGGCGACGATCGCCACCACCAGGATCAGGTCGAAATTGCGCGAAGGGCGGGTGTCATGGCGGTAGATGATGTCGAACCACCGACGGCGCCAGCCGGTCTCGGTGGCGGGGTTGAGCTGGGGGGCGGAAAACGGTCGCATGGGCGCATTGTGCCGCAGGGGTTCCGGCGCGAGAATGGGCATTCCTGAACCCTGCCGACTGCCATGACCGCCGCGACCGATCCGCTGATTTCCCTTTCACACTACTACCTGCCGGTCTACAAGCCCCGCCAGGTGGTACTGGAGCGCGGCCAGGGCGCCCGTGTGTGGGACAGCCAGGGCCGTGAGTTCATCGATCTGGCCGCCGGCATCGCCGTGTGTGGCCTCGGCCACAACGATCCGGACCTGGTGGCCGCGCTGGTCGAGCAGGCCGGCAAGCTCTGGCACACCAGCAACGTGTTCTACAGCGCGCCGCCGTTGCACCTGGCCGAGGAGCTGGTCAAGGCCAGCCGCTTCGCCGAGCGCGTGTTCCTGTGCAATTCCGGCGCCGAAGCCAACGAAGTGGCGATCAAGATGGTCCGCAAGTGGGCCTCCAGCCAGGGGCGCCCGGCCGACAAGCGGGTGATCATCACCTTCCGCGGCAGCTTCCACGGTCGCACCCTTGGCGCGGTGACCGCTACTGCCCAGCCGAAGTACCAGGAAGGCTACGAGCCGCTGCCCGGTGGCTTCCGCTACATCGATTTCAACGATGAGGTGCAGCTGGAAACCGCGATGGCCGCCGGTGACGTGGCGGCGGTGATGCTGGAGCCGATCCAGGGCGAGGGCGGTGTGATGCCGGCCAAGTCCGGCTTCCTCAAGCGCGTGCGCGAACTGTGCGACCAGCACAACGCATTGCTGGTGCTGGACGAGATCCAGGCCGGCATGGGCCGCACCGGCACGCTGTTCGCGCACTGGCAGGACGAGGTGGTGCCGGACATGGTCACCCTGGCCAAGGCACTCGGTGGCGGCTTCCCGATCGGTGCGATGCTGGCCGGCCCGAAGGTGGCCGAAACCATGCAGTTCGGTGCGCACGGCACCACCTTCGGTGGCAACCCTCTGGCCGCTGCGGTCGCACGCGTTGCGCTGCGCAAGCTGGCCTCGGCGGAGATCGCCGCCAATGTCAGCCGCCAGTCGAAGGCGCTGCGCGATGGCTTTGCGCGCATCAACGAAGAATTCGGCGTGTTCAGCGACGTGCGTGGCCGCGGCCTGATGCTGGGCGCGGTGCTGGGCAAGGACTTCGCCGGCCAGGCTGGGGCGATCCTCGACCATGCCGCCGAGCAGGGCCTGCTGACCCTGCAGGCCGGCCCGGACGTGCTGCGCTTCGTGCCGTCGTTGAACATCACCGACGAAGAAGTGGCCGAAGGCCTGAAGCGCCTGCGCGCGGCGATTGCTGCGTTCATTGCCGCGCGCTGAGGCCTGCAGAGGCATCTGTAGAGCCGAGCCTACGCTCGGCTCATCGCGATGTCAGGCAACAGGAGCCGAGCATGGGCTCGGCTCTACAGCGCGTCATGCGATCCGATAGCGCTTCAACACCTTGCCCAATCCCCGGCCATCGCGCACGGTTTCCGCGTGCAGGCCGGCAGCGCGCGCGCCACGCACATTGGCGAACAGGTCATCGACGAACAGCGTGCGCGAGGGCGCCACGCCCAGTACGTCGAGTGTGCGCATGAATACCGCGGGCGCAGGTTTGCGCAGGCCGAAATCCGCGCTGCAGAACACGCGGCCCTGCAGCGCAGGGAACAGTTCCGGTAGCAGGGTGGGCAATGCCTGCTGCATCAGCGCGCCGTTGTTGGTCAGCACCGCGATTGGCAGTTGCAGGGCCTGCAATCGTTGCAACACGGCCGCCTGAGGATGGCTGGCGGCCCGTCGCGCCGCGGTCCATGCAGCCACTTCGACAGTCGTGCCCAGAAGTTCTCCCAGCTGCGCCAGATAGGCCGGGCCATCCAGCGTGCCATTGTCATGTGCCGCTTCCAGGCCGCTGTCATACAACGCGGCCTGCACGGCCTGCGTCGGAACCTGCAGTGCTTGGGCCAGGTGCAGCACGCGCTGCGCGCGCTGGTACTGCACCAGCACGCCATCCACATCCAGCAGCAACAGATCGATCCGCATCGGCCGAGCATGCCATTGCGATGAGTGCGCGGGAAACCCTGGAGCTGCCATGCGACAGACGGTCGCAGCCGGGCGGGCATAGGCCTGCCTAGAATGGCGCTCGAATCCGCAGGAGATGCAACGATGAAGGCTTGGGTGGTGGCAGTGGGACTGGGCGCGCTGATGCTGGCGCCGTCGGCGATGGCGCGGGTGTGTGCGGTGAGCATCGACAGCACCGACCAGATGAGCTTCAGCAGCCGCGAGATCAAGGTCGCCGCCGACTGCACCGCCGTAGACCTGACCCTGCGCCACACCGGCAAGCTGGCCGCTACCGCGATGGGCCACAACTGGGTGCTGACCCGCACTGCCGATTACCAGCCGGTGGCGATGGCGGGCATGCGCATGACGCTGGCTGACAGCTACCTGCCGAAGGCCGACAAGCGCGTGCTGGCGCACACCAAGGTGATCGGCGGTGGTGAGACCACGCGTGTGCGTTTCTCTACCCAGGGCCTGCAGAAGGGCGGTGACTACACCTTCTTCTGCTCGTTCCCCGGCCACTTCGCGATGATGAAGGGCAAATTCGTCTTCGGTTGAAAAAAAGGGGACGGAGGGGATTAAGTCGTTTGTGCACAAACGACTTAATCCCCTCCGTCCCCTTTGTTGCGATCAGCCCTTGGCGGCCTTGAACGCCACGCGTGCTGCGGCCAGCGTCGCCTCGATCACGGCATCGTCGTGGGCGCTGGACAGGAAGCCGGCCTCGTACGCCGACGGGGCCAGGAACACGCCCTGCTCCAGCATCGCGTGGAAGAAGCGGTTGAACGCCGGGATGTCACAGGCGGTGGCCTGCGCATAGGTCTCCACCTTCTCGCTGGTGAAGAACAGCCCGAACATCGCACCCACGCAGGTGGTGGTCACGGCCACACCTGCGTCGGCGGCGGCCGCTTCCAGACCCGCACACAGGCGTGCGGTGCGCTCGGCCAGGTCGGCGTGGAAACCCGGCTGCTGGATCAGCTCCAGCATCGCCAGGCCAGCGGCCATTGCCACCGGATTGCCGCTCAGCGTACCGGCCTGGTAGATCGGGCCGGCCGGGGCGATCTGCTGCATCAGCTCGCGACGACCGCCGTAGGCGCCCACCGGCATGCCGCCGCCGATGATCTTGCCGAAGGTGGTCAGGTCCGGGGTGATGCCGTAGTGCGCCTGCGCACCGCCGAGGGCGACGCGGAAGCCCGTCATCACTTCGTCGAAGATCAGCAGCGCGCCATGCTTCGTGCACAGCGCACGCAGGTGTTGCAGGTAGCCCTCGCGCGGCGGGATGCAGTTGGCGTTGCCGACCACCGGTTCGATGATCAGGCCGGCGATGTCGCCACCCTGCTGTTCGAACAGGGCGGTGGCCGCTTCGAAGTCGTTGTAGGGCAGGGTCAGGGTCAGTTCGCTCAGCCCGGCCGGGACGCCCGGCGAGGTCGGCACGCCCAAGGTCAGCATGCCGCTGCCGGCCTTGACCAGGAACGAGTCGCCGTGGCCGTGGTAGCAGCCTTCGAACTTGACGATGCGGTTGCGGCCGGTGGCGCCACGCGCCAGGCGGATCGCCGACAGCGTGGCCTCGGTGCCGGAGTTGACCATGCGCACCATCTCGCACGATGGCACCAGGCGGGTGATGGTTTCGGCCATGGTGACTTCGGCCGCGCACGGCGCACCGAAGGACAGGCCGTTGTCGATCGCCTTCTTCACCGCCTGGCGCACGGCCGGGTGGTTGTGGCCGACGATCATCGGGCCCCAGGAACCGACGTAGTCGATGTAGCGGTTGCCGTCGACGTCGTACAGGTAGGCGCCATCGGCGCGTTCGACGAAGAAGGGCTCGCCGCCGACCGACTTGAACGCGCGCACCGGCGAATTGACGCCGCCCGGCAGCAGCTGCTGGGCGCGGGAGAACAGGGCGTGGGACTGGTCGTGGTTCATGGGGCTTTCCTGGGCGTTACGCGAACTGGGCGAGGAAGGCGCGCTGGGTCGCGACCGGGTCCTGCGCGGCGTAAATGCCGCTGACCACGGCCACCAGGTCGGCGCCGGCGTCGATGATGGGACCGACATTGTCCGGCGTCAGCCCGCCGATCGCCACCCGTGGCACGCCCAGTGCGGCGCTCTGCCGCAGCAGGTCGGTATCCGCGCGGCTGGTGGTGACCTTGGTAGTGGTAGGGAAGAACGCGCCGAAGGCCACGTAGCTGGCACCGGCGGCCACGGCCTTCTCGGCATTGGCCAGCTGGTCGTAGCAGGAAGCGCCGATGATGGCCTCGGCGCCGAGCAGCGCACGCGCGCTTGGGATGTCACCGTCGGTGCCGCCCAGGTGCACGCCAGCCGCGCCCACTGCCTTCGCCAGCGCCGGGTCGTCGTTGACGATCAGCGGTACGCCGTAGTGTGCGCACAGCGCCTGCAGCGCGATTGCCTGCTCCTGCCGGAGTGCGTCGCTGGCGGTCTTGTTGCGGTACTGCAGCCAGGTGGCGCCAGCGGCCAGCAGCGGCGCGGTACGGGCCAGCAGGCGCGCGGTATCGGGCTCGTCCGGGGTGATCAGGTAGACGCCGCGGGGCGCCGGGGAAGCAGAAGTCATCGATGGCTACCGGTGAGTGGACCGCGATGGGACAATGGCGGCCCGTGAATCCAGCCGTGATTATCCGATGAGCGATGCCACCCCCACCACCTTGCGCACCTGGATGTGCGTGGTCTGCGGCTTCCTTTACAGCGAAGCGGAAGGCTTGCCGGAGGAGGGCATCGCGCCGGGGACGCGCTGGGAGGACATCCCCGAGACCTGGACCTGCCCCGATTGCGGGGTGACCAAGGCCGATTTCGAGATGGTCGAAGTCGATTGACTGGAGGGCCACCCGGCCCATCCGGAGGGTGTGGACCGTTGGTCCACACACCGACGCCCTCAATGCAGCCGCGGCATCGGCCCGCCGAGATCGATCAGCTTCTCGCGCAGCCACTGCGCATCGCTGGCCTCGGGATTGCGCTTCAGGTACTGCCCCAGGTCATGGCGGGCACCGGCCAGATATTCCAGCTGCAGATAGGCCAGGCCGCGGTCACGCAGCGCATCGTCCTGCTCCGGGGCGAGCTTCAGCAGGCGGTCGGCACTGCGCGCGGCGCGATCCCATTCGCCGGCCTCGGCATACACGCCGTGCAGGTTGCGCAGCATGCGCATCAGGATCGCGCGCGCCGGCGCCGGGTCGAGAATCTGCGCCAGCACCTGGTCGTCGGGCATCTGCCCGCCCAGGTGTGACTTGGCGCGTTCGCGCAGTTCGTCCACGTCCAGCGGGCGACCACCATTGAACGGGTCCATCACCAGCACGCCGTCGTCCACCGGCAGGCGCACCAGGAAGTGGCCGGGGAAGGACACGCCGTCGAGCGGGATCCCCAGCCGTCGCGACACTTCCATCTGCACCAGCGCCAGAGAGATCGGGTTGCCCAGGCGCCGCTCGAACACCTGGTTGAGATAGCTGTTGCGCGGATCGTAGTACTTGTCGTGGTCGCCGCTGTAGCCCAGCTCGTCGAACAGGTGGCGGTTGATCGCCGCCATCTTCAATGGACTGTTGTCGATGCTCTCCACTTCCGAGCGGAGGTGGTCGACGTGGCTCTGGATCAACGCGTCGTAGGTCGACGGCTGCAGATCGGGGTATTCATCGCGCGCGATCAGCAGCGCGGTCGGCAACAGTGGCAGCGCCTCGTCTTCGAGGTCGGCCAGTGCATCCCAGTCGGGGAGTGTGATCCGGTCCTGCATGGCCACAGACTGGCGTCATTCGCAGGCGGTTTCAAGCGGTGTCGCGTGAAAAGTCCGGGGTCAGATTCCTTTCGCGAGCGAATGGGATCTGGCCCCTGCAGGGTTGCCGGCCAGCGGCCGGCACTACTGCGCGTGCCGGGCGCAGCCCGGCCGCACCTTACTTTTCGATGCCCGGGCCGAATTTCAGCTCCGTACCGTCCTTCAACTGCAGCTTCTCGGCCTGGCCGGCGTTGAGCTCCAGCACGTAACGTGCCGGGCCACCGCTGGGGTAGGGCGGGCACATGTCGCCGGCCGAGCACGGCGGCACATCACGCTGCTGGCTGACCAGCCTGCGCTGGCTGTCGAAGTACAGGATGTCCAGCGCGATCCTGGTGTTCTTCATCCAGTACGCCTGCATTTCCTCGCGGTCGTGGATGAACAGCATGCCGTGGTCGGCCGCCATCTGGTCGCGGAACATCAACCCGCGCGCGCGGGTTTCATCGTTGGTGGCCAGCTCGACCTGGTAGCGGGCGCCATCCAGTTCGACCCAGTGGCGGGCCGCGTCGGTGGCGCAGCCAGCCAGGGCCAGCAGCGGGAGCATCAGCAGCGAACGCAACAGCGACATCGTCAGGATCCTTCGAAAGGGTCAGAGCACGACCGGCGGCTCGCCGCCGACGATCACCACATCGGCGCGGCGGCGCGCGAACAGGCCCACGCAGACCACGCCCGGCAGTTGGTTGAGCTCGCGCTCCAGCTTTTCCGGATCGGTGATCTGCAGGTTGTGGATGTCCAGGATCTGGTTGCCATTGTCGGTCACCACGCCTTCGCGCCAGGTCGGCTGGCCGCCGGTCATGTCGCGGATCTGGCGGGCGACCAGGCTGCGCGCCATCGGGATCACTTCCACCGGCAGCGGGAATTTGCCGAGCACCGGCACCTGCTTGCTCGGGTCGACGATGCAGATGAAGCGCTCGCTGGCCTCGGCGATGATCTTCTCGCGGGTCAGTGCGGCGCCGCCGCCCTTGATCAGGCACTTGTTCGGATCGCACTCATCGGCGCCGTCCACGTACAGCGACAGGTTGCCGCTGTGGTTCAGCTCGATCACTTCGATGCCGTGCTGCTTCAGGCGCGCGGTGCTCTGCTCGGAGCTGGACACGGCGCCCTTGATGCGGTGCTGGATGCGGGCCAGGGCATCGATGAAATAGGCCACGGTGGAACCGGTGCCGACACCGACGATCATGCCGTCTTCAACGTACTCGATGGCTTTCTCGGCGGCCAGGCGCTTGGCTTCGGACATGGGAGAACTCTCAGGCAGGGAATCAGGATTTCTTTTCCAGCGACAGCAGCAGCTTCCACTGCGCGGCGGTCACCGGGAACACCGACAGGCGGTTGCCCTTGGCAACCAGCGGGAAGCCTTCACCGAGCTCTTCGGCGTGCAGCTTGATCTCGTCCAGCGCGATCACCTGCTTGAGCTTGCGGTCGAAGGCCACGTCCACCAGCATCCAGCGCGGGTTCTCGCGCGTGCTCTTGGGGTCGTGGTAGTCGGATTTTGGATCGAACTGGGTGTCGTCCGGATAGGCCGTGCTGGCCACCGTGGCCAGGCCGACGATGCCCGGCACCTTGGTATTGGAGTGGTAGAACAGGATGCCGTCGCCCACCTGCATGCCATCGCGCATGAAGTTGCGCGCCTGGTAATTGCGCACCCCGTTCCAGGGTTCGACCTTGACCTTGGCCAGGTCATCGATGGAGAAGGCGTCCGGTTCGGACTTCATCAGCCAGTAGCGCTTGCGGGCGGTCATGCGTTCACGGGGGCAGCGGAGGGGAACAGGGTGCCGTCTTCGGTGCAGATCGCATCCACGGGCACGTCCCACGACGCCACCGGCAAGGACTCGACCTGCTGCACCGCGAACGCAGCACCGACCAGCCAGGGCGGCGCCG
This sequence comes from Stenotrophomonas sp. CASM101, assembly GCF_049384845.1. Taxonomy (NCBI): domain Bacteria; kingdom Pseudomonadati; phylum Pseudomonadota; class Gammaproteobacteria; order Lysobacterales; family Lysobacteraceae; genus Stenotrophomonas; species Stenotrophomonas sp. CASM101. The sequence goes on from NZ_JBMRFR010000006.1 coordinate 131,186, forward strand.
GCCGGTCGTGGCGGAAGGCGAAGCTGCGATCATACCAGCCGCCCCCCATGCCCAGCCGCCGGCACTGCGTGTCGAAACCCACCAGCGGGGCCACCACCAGCGCCATCTGTGCTGGTTCCAGGGTGTCTTCCAGCGCCACGTCCGGCTCGGGAATGCCGTAACGGTTGCTGGTCAGCGGCTGCCCCGGCCGCCACGGCGCGAAGCGCAGCACGTCACCGGCCAGCACCGGCAGGCAATAGGTCAGTCCTTCGGGCAACTGCAACTGCCAGCGGTGCAGGGCGATTTCGCCATCCAGCGCCCAGTAGCCGGCCACGGCGCCTTCGCGCGGGGCAAACGGCAGGGCGAGCAGGGCATCGGCCAGCGATTCGGCGGCGGCGATGCGCGCAGCTGCGGAGAGTTCACGGCGGCGTTGCCGCAGGTCGTGGCGCAGGGCCTGGCGCGGGTCGGTCATGGCAGCGTGCGGCAAGGATCAGCCGTCATTGTGCCGGAAAGAACAAGGGCGACGCCCGAAGACGCCGCCCTTGCTGGAATATTGCATTCTCCGCAATGTCGATGCATGCGAAACGACCTTGAACCCGGGGGCTCAAGTGGGAACGCTGGAGAACCATCGGGCTTCCCGCTACAAGGCGGACCTGCACTCCCGGCGCTGTCGCGCTCCCGGTGTCGTTCTTAAGGGACAAGGCGAATGTTTGCACATGCCGTCGAGTACCGCAGAGAACGCGTGGCCATTATAGCCAGCGCGCCGGATCTGGATAGGCCGTTCGTCGGCAACAGTACGTGCCAATTCAGATATGAGAAGACGCGTTGTGCACGGTCTTCAGGTGCCGCCGTCGATGGCGCGGTCCAGCCGCCGGTTCAGGTCGGCCAGCGTCTGCTGCAGGGCCACGGCCTGGCGGGCGTTCTCGTCGCGCAGCAGCTGCAGTTCGTGGGCCAGGTTCAGCGCGGCCAGCACGGCGACACGGTCCACGGCGGCCATGCGGTTGCTGCCGCGGATCTCGCGCATGCGCGCATCGAGCAGGCGCGCAGCCGCCATCAGGCTGTCGCGTTCGTCGGCGCCGACGCCCACGGTGTATTCACGATCGAGGATGCGGACGCTGACCGGTTCGGCGCTCATGTGTGCTGCTCCAGGGATTTGAGCCGGCTGATCATCGCTTCCACCCGCGAGCGCGCCTGCTCGTTCTTGGCCAGCAGCGTCGAGCGCTCGGCCACCAGCTGTTCCTGCTGGTGGCGCAGGCTGCGGTTCTCCTCGGCCAGGCGCTGGTTGCGTTCAAGCAACGCTTCCACGCGGGCGGCGAAGTCCTGCAGCTGGGCAAGGGGGTCGGCGGGTTCCATGCAGGCACGATAGGCAAGCCGGGCAAGGGCGGTCAAGCGCTGTCGCAGCAAGGCCGGAGGGCTACCGGGAGGATGCCGCCGGGTTGCTACACTACGGGGTCTCACGGGCGCGCGCGTGCGCGCTCCGGGTTTCCTTTCCGAACGAGCCGCACGATGACCGAACTTCCCTCCGTCGACGACGTTACCCGCGCCAGCCAGGAGCTGGGCCTGGGCGCCACCGCTGCCGAGCTGCATGGTGCGCTGTGTGGCTGGCTGGCCGCCGGCGGTGCCCCCGGCAACGACTGGCCGGCGCGCGTGCTGGCCGACGACAACCTGCCGCCGGTGGCCGCCGACAGCGTGCTGGGGCAGCTGCTGCAGGCCACCATCAAGCAGCTGGAAGACCGTGACTTCGCCTTCGAGCTGTTGCTGGCTGACACCGACGAGGTGTCCGCACAGGCCGATGCCATGTTCAGCTGGACCCGTTCCTTCCTGGGTGGTTTCGGCCTGGGGAGCGGCGGCCGTCGCCCGGCCCTGTCCGAAGAGGGTGAAGAAGCGCTGACCGACATGGCCAGCCTGGCACGCGCCTCCAGCGAGGATTTCGAGGCCGGCGGCGATGATGACGACGAAGCGCTGTCGGAGATCGAGGAATTCATCCGCGTGGCGGTGCTGCTGCTGCACGGCGACGTGGTGCTGGCCTCGCGCCACCGCCAGCGCCTGAACTGATGGACATCAAGCAGCGCACCGGCATTGCGGCCGGCGAATACAAGCGTCGTCGCCGCCAGCTGATGGACATGGCCGGCGAGGACGCGATCCTGGTGCTGCCAGCCGCGGCCGAAAAGGTGCGCAGCCTCGATACCCATTACCCGTTCCGGCAGGATTCGGATTTCCAGTACCTGAGCGGCTTCCCGGAGCCGGAAGCGGTGCTGGTGCTGATTCCGGGCCGACGCCACGGCGAGGCCATCCTGTTCTGCCGCGAGCGCGATGCCGAGCGCGAAGCCTGGGATGGCAGCCGCGCCGGCCAGGAAGGCGCGGTGGCCCAGTACGGCATGGACGATGCCTACCCGATCGACGATCTGGACGACATCCTGCCGGGCCTGCTGGAAGGGCGCTCGCGCGTGTATTACCACTTCGGCCGCGACGCCGACTTCGACCTGAAGCTGATCGGCTGGGTCAACCGCGTGCGTTCGCAGGTACGCCACGGTGCGCAGCCGCCACATGAGTTCCTGGAGCTGGGCCACCTGCTGCACGAGCAGCGTCTGTTCAAGTCCGGCGCCGAAGTGGCACTGATGCACCACGCCGCACAGATCAGCGTGCGTGCGCATCTGGCGGCGATGAAGGCCGCCAGGGCCGGCATCCACGAGTACGAACTGCAGGCCGAGCTGGAACGCGTGTTCCGCGCCAACGATGCGGTGCCCGCGTACTGCAGCATCGTCGGCGCCGGCCGCAATGCTTGCATCCTGCATTACCGCGACAACAACGCGCGGTCGCGCGATGGCGAGTTGGTGCTGATCGATGCCGGTGCCGAGTACCGCGGCTACGCCAGCGACATCACCCGCACCTTCCCGGTGAACGGCCGCTTCAGTGCCGAGCAGCGCGCGCTGCACGACCTGGTCGGCGAGGCGCAGGCGGCGGCGCTGGCCCAGGCCAGGCCGGGCGTGCCCTACGAGGCCGGCCATCTGGCCGCAGTGCAGACCTTGACCGAGGGCCTGCTGCGGCTGGGCCTGCTGAAGGGCACGCTGGAAAAGAACCTGTCCGAGGGCCTGTACCAGCGCTTCTACCGGCACAAGACCGGGCACTGGATCGGCATGGACGTGCACGACGTGGGCGACTACCGCTTGGCCGGTGACTCGCGTCTGCTGGAGCCGGGCATGGCGTTCACCATCGAGCCTGGGTTGTACATCGGCGTGGATGACACGACGGTGGAGCCGCGCTGGCGCGGTATCGGTATCCGCACCGAGGATGACGTGCTGATCACCGACGATGGCCATCGCGTGCTGACCGAAGGCCTGGCGCGCAGCGCCGACGAGATCGAAGCGGTGATGGCGGGGTAAGGGGTGTCCTGCAGGGCTTGCAGCCCTGCACCCGCGGTAGTGCCGGCCGCTGGCCGGCAACCTCAACAGCAACAGCAACAGCAACAGCGGGCATTCCGTGGGATGGCGGGGTACTGTGGGTTTGCGGGGCCGCCGCAAGTACGTCCTTGTAGGCTTGGTCGCCGCATCCATGCGGCTCACACCCCGCAAACCCACAGTACCCCGCCTTCGACAGGTTCACGCGGCTGTTAATGGGTGCCGACCGTTGGTCGGCACATCTGTCAGACATCGAATGAATCATCCACGCATGGCGTGGATCTACTGGCAATTGCGGCTGTTGGGTAGGTGTCGACCGTGGTCGACACAGAGCGAGCGCAGCGAGCGACCCGCTTCTGCTTTTCTTTTTCTTTTCCGTGGTTGGACGCGCGCAGGAAACTGTCAAAGGCCGGGCGGCGTGGGTTTGCAGGACCGTTGGCGCCATGGATGGCGCCATCGAGCCCCCATGGATGGGTTTACGGCGTGTCCTGCAAACCCACCCCGCCCGGCAAAGCGCGGCTTTTGCTCCAAGCGACAAACCACGAGGGGCTCAGCCGTTGGCCGCCGCAAACGCCGGCCGCGTCAGGTTGTCCGCCTCGCCCTCAGTGCACAGCACTTCGTCTTCGATGCGGATGCCGCCATACGGACGGAAGAAGTCCACACGGTCCCAGTTGATCGCATCACCATGGCCGGCGTCCTTCACTTCGTTCAACAGCATGTCGATGAAGTACAGGCCCGGTTCGATGGTCACCACCATGCCCGGTTCCAGCACGCGGGTCAGGCGCAGGTACGGGTGGCCGGCCGGGCGTTCGATGCGGCCGCCTTCGTCGCTGGCCGCGAAGCCGGCCACGTCGTGCACCTGCAGGCCGATCAGGTGGCCGATGCCGTGCGGGAAGAACGCGGCGCTGACGCCGGTCTCCAGCGCGGTCTGCGGCGAGACCTTGATCACGCCGAAGTCCTTCAGCACGCCCATCAGCGAAAGATGCGCGTCCACGTGCAGCTGCTTGTAGTCGAAGCCCGGGCGCACCGCCGCGCACATCTGCTGCTGGGCGGCGTCGACGGCGGCGATCATCGCGGCGAATTCGTCGTGGCCCTGGGCGGCGTAGGTGCGGGTGATGTCACTGGCGTAGCCGTGCGCGCTGGCACCGGCATCGATCAGGAAGCTGCGCAGCGGTTGCGGTGCCTTGCGACCCAGCTCGGTGTAGTGCAGCACGGCGGCGTGTTCGTTCAACGCCACGATGTTGCCGTACGGCAGCTCGTTGGCGTCCTGGCCGACGGCCTGGCAATAGGCCATGTGGATGCTGAACTCGTCGGCGCCGTTGCGGAACGCGGCTTCGGCGGCGCGGTGGCCACGCACGCCCAGCACCTGCGCCTGGCGCATCAGCGCGATCTCATACGGCGTCTTGCTGCCGCGGTGCCATTCCAGGTAATTCACCACCGGCGCCGGGTTGTTCGGCACGTAGTTGCCCAGCGCGCTCTGCGGTTCGCCGAGGATCGCGCAGCGCGCCGGGTCGGCCGGCAGCAGGGCCAGTGCTTCGTCCGGCTTGCGGATGATGTGGATGTCGAAGTGCTCCACCCACCAGCCGCTGGGGGCGTCCGGCACCACGTGCCAGTAGTCGAAGGGCTGGTGGAAGATCACGGCCGGGCGCTTGCCCGGAGTAAACACGATCCAGCTGTTGGGCACGCGGGTCAGCGGCAACCAGGCCTTGAACTGAGGATTGACCGCATACGGGTAATCGCGGTCGTCGAACACCTGGTAGTGCAGGGTGCCGCTGGGCACCACCAGATGGTCGAAGCCGCCGCGGGCCAGCGCCTGTTCGGCACGTCGGCACAGCACGGCCAGGTGGTCGGAATACAGGGCGCCGGGGTCTTGCTGGATCATTGCGGTGGCTCGACACGGAAAACGGTCCTAGATTCTGCCGCATACCGCGAAAAACCGCTGTGCCGGAACCGGCACTCAGGCCGTCGAAACCGGTCCCTCGTCGCCGTCCTCGCCCACCCACTGCCGCAGCAGCTGCCGATGCTCGCGTGACAGGGTGAGGAAGCGGAAGCCGGTCCAGCTCTGCCCTGGTACGTGCGCGGGCTCGCTCCATAGCAGATGCACGCCCACGTCGATGGCCTGCTGGCGGCCATCACCCAGTGGCAACGGGAAGCGCAGCTGGTACAGCGCATCCTCGCGCAGCGGCACGCTGGCCAGCATCAGCATGCCGGTTTCGGAGACATTGCCGAGGCGCCCGACCACGCACTCGCGCATCTGGTCGGTGACCGGCACCAGGTCCGAGACCTGGCGGCGCGGCGCGCGGCGGGTGTCCTGCGGCGGTACGGCCTTCATGCGGGGGTCTCCTGTGCGCGGCCCGTGGCCAGTGCGCGCAGCGTGCCGAGGCTGGCTTCCCAGGCACGGTCGACCAGCCGGCCCTTGTCTTCGGTGACCAGCTGCGCGCGGCCGGCACTGATCTGCCGGGCCAGCGTATCAAGGTCGGTATCGGCGATCTTCTGCCCGCGCGGATTGACGAACAGGGCGTGGCCGGTCAGCAGGCTGTACCAGGACAGGCGCTGGCGTCGCAGCGTGCCATCACCGGTATCGATGTCGAACCAGCTGCCGAACGGGAGCGTGGACAGTTGCTGGTAGGCGGCTTCTTCGGCACTGCTGCGGGGCGTTGCAGGCGAGGTGCCGGTGGGTGTACCAGCGTGCTCGCCCAGGCGCGCACGTGCCTTCAGGCGTGCGCTGAGCTCGGTACGCGAGGTGCTTTCATCCTCGCCACCGGGCGTGGCCAGCCTGCGCGCGACGGCGGCGGCTTCCTCGGCGTGGTAGCCGACCTGCAGCAGGGCCGCCTCCACGTCCGCTGCCAGCGCGGTATCGGTGCCGCCGCGGGCATCGATGGCCTGGGCGGTAATGGCAGCGATGCGCTCGGTCTGTTGCAGTCGTTCCTGCCACTGCGGTGAATCGTCGCCATGGCGCAGGCGGGTGAGGGTCAGTGCATCGGCCCAGGCCTGGCGCAGCAGGGTCTGCACGAAGCGCGGCGGCGACTGCGCGTCGCAGCACTGGTCGATCTGCGCGGTGGCCTGGCGGCGGGCAAGTTCCAGCCGCTCCTTGCCGCGGGCGGCTTCCACATGGCGGCGCTCGGCCAGCTCGGCGCGATGCGCTGCGGCGCGCTGATGCTGCTGCACTTCCTCGTTCGCGCTGGCGAAGGCCTCCGGCGCCCGCGCATCCTGGCCCAGCAGGCCCTGCACGCTCTGCGCCATGCGCTGCAGCAACTGCGGGTCGACATCATCGTCGCCCAGCCAGTGGGCGCCGACTTCGGCAATCTGGTTGAGCAGTTCGCGCGCGGGGTGTTCGTCGCGCACGAAGAAGCCCGGATCGGCCATGGCGGCGCGTGCCAGGGGTACCTGCAGGCGCGCCAGCAGCGCGGCCGGCACTGGATCGGGACGCTGCTGCTGTTGCACCTGCTGCATCAGCATGCGCAGCAGGTCGAGGCTGTCGCGGTCGTGGCTGCCCAGCTGGGCCTGCGTGCCATGCTCGCTGCGCAGTTGCGCCACCACGGCCGCCTGCAGGTCGGCTACGCCGGTGGCGGCGCTGGACTGCGCCTGCAGGCGTGCGAGAACCGCATCCACGGCCGCGCTCGGCACTGCATCGCGATCCGCAGGTGCTGCGCTGGCATGGCGTGCCTGCTGCAGCAGCGCATGCAGCGCGCTGCCCGTGGAGGTGGTCAGGCCCGGCGAGGCCGCGCCGGCTGTGCTGTCATCCTGGAAAGCGTCCTGCACCAGGCTGGACCAGGAGCCGGCCGGTGCCGATCCGTTCCAGCCGGTCAGTGGCGCGGCGGCACGCTTTGCCGGCTGCGTGGCGCGACCACCGCCCACCGACTGGGTGATGATCCGCCGGGTGCTCGATGAACGCGCCAGATAGGGGGTGTAGACCAGGCCGGGCAGCACGCCGTGCTGGGCCAACAGGGCATTGGCACGGTCGAGGATGTCGCCCAGGCGTTCCAGCACCTGGCGTTCGAAGCTGCGGTACAGCGCCAGCTGAACGTCGACAGTGAGCGAATCCTGTTCGGCAATCCGGCGCAGCATGGCGCACAGTGCCTGCGGTGCCAGTGGCAGGGTGTCGGCCTCGAAGGCCGGTGCTGCCGCCAGTACGCCCAGGCGTTGGCCCAGCAAGTTGAGCGTGTTGGTCGAACGCAGCGTCTCCCGCCGCACCATCTCGGTCAGCAGCAGGTCGCGGTCCACTTCATGTTCATCGACCAGCGACAGCCCGAACATGCCGGGCAGCGGCGGTGGCGTGGAACCGGGGCTGAAGTGGGCCGTGGGTTCGCGCAGCCGTATCAGCGCATCGGCCACGGCATCAAGCATGCGGTCAGCGAAATGACCGGAAAAGGCGTGCAACTGACCACGCTGGGCCATCAGCTCGGCCTGCTGCTGCGGATTGCGTGCGCGATCGGCATCGTGCAGCAGGGTCTGCTCCAACGCTTCGACGGTCAGGATCAGCGGCGCGGCCAGCGTCTGTCGGCAGAGGCCGATCAACGCACCCAACAACTCGCGCACCCGCGGTGGCAGGTTGCTGGCGGCGAGCCGGGCTTTGTCGGCGGAGGTGAGGGAAAAGACAGCTGACATCGGCAAGCGGTATCCGGATTCCCGCGGATCGATCTTGTGAATCTACCGTGTCGGCCGCAGTCGGCGCTACTTTAGGCTGAACGGGAATCGCATCCGCCCGGTATGGCCCTGATGTGCGGTACTGCCGGCCGCTGGCCGGCAGCTCTGTCTTTACCGGAGTGCCAGTGGCCGGCACTACCCTCTGCCAAGCGAAGATCACTCCTCCAGGAACAGGCTCACCACATCGTTGGTGAATCGGCGGCCCAGCTCGGTCGGCTGCACATGGCCATCGGTCATGTCCAGCCAGCCGCGCTGCACGGCCTCGGCCAGGGGAGCGTCCAGCACGCTGCGCGGCAGCCCCGTGCGCGACTCGAAATCGCGCAGGCCAAAACCTTCGTGCAGGCGCAGCAGGTTGAGCATGTATTCGAACGGCAGGCGCTCCGGCGCGATCACGTCGTCGCCGCCGAACGAGGCGGGCGTGCCGGCGCTGTCCAGGTAGGCCTGCGGGTGCTTCAGCTTCCAACGCCGCAGCACATGCTGCTCGGCGCCGGAACTGATCTTGCCGTGCGCGCCGGCACCGATGCCCAGGTAGTCGCCGAAGCGCCAGTAGTTCAGGTTGTGCGCGCTCTGCCGGCCGGGGCGCGCATAGGCGCTGACCTCGTACTGGCCGAAACCGGCCTGTGCCAGCAATGCCTGGCAGTGTTCCTGCATGTCCCAGGCGTTGTCTTCGTCGGGAATGCCCTGCGGCGGCCGCGCGAAGAACACCGTGTTCGGTTCCAGGGTCAGCTGGTAGTGGGAGATGTGTGCCGGCTGCAGCGCGAACGCGCGTTCCAGGTCGGCCTCGGCACCGGCCAGGGTCTGTTCCGGCAGCGCATACATCAGGTCGATGTTGAAGTTGTCGTAGCCCGCGTCCTGCGCCATCTTTACCGCGCGCTCGGCTTCGCCACTGTCGTGGATGCGGCCCAGGCGCTTGAGCATCGCATCGTCGAAACTCTGGATGCCGAAGCTGAGGCGGTTGACGCCGGCCGCGCGGTAGCCGTCGAAGCGGCCATGCTCGGCGGTGCCCGGGTTGGTTTCCAGGGTGATTTCGGCGTTGGGGGCAAAGCGCAGGCGCGCGCTGGCCTGCTGCAGGAAGCGGTCGATCGCCTCCGGCGGGAACAGGCTGGGCGTGCCGCCACCGAAGAACACGCTGTGCACCACCCGGCCCCAGACCAGCGGCAGGTCCTGGTCGAGGTCGCGCAGCAGCGCATCGATATAAGCGTCGAACGGCAGCTCGCCCTTGGCCTGGTGCGAATTGAAATCGCAGTACGGGCATTTGCGCACGCACCACGGCAGGTGCACGTACAACGACAGCGGTGGCGGCACCAGCCGCGGCGGGTTGTCGTGGTCGGCGGAGCAGGCTTCGCCGGGCAGGTGGTTGCAGTGGTCGTGGGCGTGCGGCATGGGCTTCTTCGGTAGTGCCGGCCGCTGGCCGGCTTCCCAGGGTCGATCGGGTGGCGTCAGTACAGCGTCGCCAGTTGCTGCTTGAGCTGCTGCAGGGCAATGGCGCGGTGGCTGATGGCGTTCTTCAGTGCCGGCTCCATTTCCGCGGCGGTCAGGCCGTGGGTGGTGTCCAGGAATACCGGGTTGTAGCCGAAACCATTGGTGCCGCGCAGTTCGCGGATGATCTGGCCTTCCCAGCGGCCTTCGCAGATCAGCGGCTGCGGGTCGGTGGCGTGGCGCAGCAGCACGATCACCGCATAGAAGCGGGCGCTGCGCTGGCCATCGGGAATGTCGGCCATCGCGTCCAGCAGCTTGGCATTGTTGGCCGCAGCATTGGTCGGGTGGCCGGCATAGCGTGCGCTGTACAGGCCCGGCGCACCGCCGAGGGCATCGACGATCAGGCCCGAATCATCGGCCAGCGCCGGCAGGCCGGTCGCTTCGCAGGCCGCGCGTGCCTTCAGCAGCGCGTTCTCGACGAAGGTCAGGCCGGTCTCTTCCACATCGCCCAGGCCCAGTTCGGCGGCCGAGGTGATCTGCAGCGGCAGATCGGCAAGGATCTCCTGCATCTCCACCAGCTTGCCGGCGTTGTGGCTGGCCAGTACCAGTTTCTTCATTGACGGGGCTCCAGCAGGTCCCAGGTGTTGCCATACAGATCGCGGAACACCGCAACCGTTGCATAGGGTTCTTCGCGCGGCGCTTCCAGGAACTCGACGCCGGCGGCGACCATCGCCGCGTGGTCGCGGCGGAAGTCGTCGGTGTTGAGGAAGAAGCCGACGCGGCCGCCGGTCTGGTTGCCGATGCGGCTGCGCTGTTCCTCGTCGCTGGCGCGGGCCAGCAGCAGGGCGGCGGCGCTGCCGTCTGTCGGGCCGACCACCACCCAGCGCTTGTGGCCCTGGTCGATGTCCTCCAACAGTGCGAAGCCGAGCTTGCCGGTGTACCAGGCAATGGCTTCGTCATAGTCGGCCACCACCAGGGTGGTCAGGGCGATGCGGCGGTTCATGCCGACAGCGCCGCCTGCTGCGCGGCCAGCAGCTCGGCCACGCCCTTCTCGGCCAAGCCCAGCAGCGCGTCCAGTTCATCGCGACGGAAGGCGTGGCCTTCGGCGGTGCCCTGCAGCTCGATGAAGCCGCCACCGTCGTTCATCACCACGTTCATGTCGGTGTCGCAGTCGCTGTCTTCGGCGTAGTCCAGGTCCAGCACCGGGGTGCCGCGGTACACGCCTACCGACACGGCAGCCACTGCGCCCAGGACCGGGTTGCGCTTGATGTCGCCACGCTTCATCAGCACGTTCACCGCATCGACCAGCGCCACATAGGCGCCGGTGATGGCGGCGGTGCGGGTACCACCGTCGGCCTGCAGCACGTCGCAGTCGAGGGTGATGGTGCGTTCGCCCAGCGCATTGCGGTCCACGCAGGCACGCAGGCTGCGGCCGATCAGGCGCTGGATCTCCAGCGTGCGGCCGCCCTGCTTGCCACGGGCCGCTTCGCGGTCGCTGCGGGTATGGGTGGCGCGCGGCAGCATGCCGTATTCGGCGGTGACCCAGCCTTCGCCCTTGCCGCGCAGGAAGCCCGGCACGCGGTTCTCGACGCTGGCGGTGCACAGCACACGGGTTTCACCGAAGCACACCAGCACCGAACCTTCGGCGTGGCGGGTGAAGCCGCGTTGGATGACGACCGGGCGGAGCTGGTCGGGCTGGCGGCCGCTGGGGCGGGAATCGGACATGGTGCGGGTTCCGTAATGGCAAGGGAGTACGCCGCCACGCCCGCGGCCTTCACGGGGCGGGCAAGGGGGCTATGGTGAGGGCGCTAGGGTACCATTCCCCCTTTGCACGCACCGGACACAATCCATGATTCGAAGCATGACCGCCTATGCCGGCGGCGAGCGGGTCACCCCGTGGGGCACGTTGGGCTGCGAGCTGCGCTCGGTCAACCACCGTTTCCTGGAGGTCGGCACCCGCCTGCCCGAGGAACTGCGGGCGCTCGAACCGCAGCTGCGCGAGCGCATCGCCGCGCGCCTGAGCCGTGGCAAGCTGGATCTGGTGATGCGCCTGCGCGCGCCGGAAGCGGCGGCCAACCTGCAGGTGGACGAGGCCCTGCTGGGCCAGCTGGGCCGCCTGGCGCACCGCCTGACCTCCGATTTCCCCAACCTGCAGGTCAGCTTCACCGACCTGCTGCAGCTGCCGGGCGTGACCCGTGGCGAGGCCACCGACGCCGCTGCCCTGCAGGTCGAGGCGCTGGCGCTGCTGGACCAGGTGCTGGATGGCTTCGTCGAGGCCCGTGAGCGCGAAGGCGGCAAGTTGGCTGCGGCCATCAGCGAGCGTGTGGACGGCATCGAACGCATCGCCACCGAAGTCCGCACGCTGATTCCGGCCATTCGCGACGGCCAGCGCGCCAAGCTGGCCGCACGCCTGGCCGACCTGCCGCACCCGGTCGACCCCGGCCGCGCCGAGCAGGAGCTGGTGCTGTGGCTGCAGAAGCTGGACGTGGATGAGGAACTGGACCGCCTCGGCAGCCACATCGTCGAGATCCGCCGCGTGCTCAAGCAGCGCGAGCCGGTCGGCCGCCGCCTGGACTTCCTGCTGCAGGAGTTCAACCGCGAAGCCAACACGCTGGGCTCGAAGTCGGTGGACAGCCGCACGTCCAATGCCGCGGTGGAGCTGAAGGTGCTGATCGACCAGATCCGCGAGCAGGTGCAGAACATCGAATGATGTTGCATCCAGCGATACAGCAGGGGCGCCTTCGGGCGCCCTTGTCGTTCCAGCGCATCAGCGCACGCTGACGCCCGGCGCTCCTTCGGCCAGCCGCCCCACCACGGCCGCCTGGACGAGCCCTGCGTCGTGGAAACAGGCCAGCACCGCGTCCACCGCTTCCGGGGCGCACGACACCAGCAGGCCGCCGCTGGTCTGCGGGTCGGTCAGCAGCGGCTGCCAGTGGGCCGGCAACCCATCGGCGAAACGCACCTCGGCACCATACGAGGCCCAGTTGCGGTTGGAGGCGCCGGTCACGCAGCCGCGCTGCAGCAGCTCCAACGCCTGCGGCAGCAGCGGCACCTGGGTACTGTCCACTTCGGCAGCGACGCCGCTGGCGCGGCACACCTCCAGCAGATGGCCGAGCAGGCCGAAGCCGGTGACGTCGGTCATGGCATGCACGCCGTCCAGCGCGGCCAGCGGCACGCCCACGCTGTTCAGGCGGGTGGTCGACGCGATCATCTGCCGGTAGCCGTCGGCATCCAGCACTTCTTTCTTCAGTGCTGCCGAATACACGCCCACGCCCAACGGCTTGCCCAGCACCAGCACGTCGCCGGCGCGGGCATCGGCATTGCGCTTGAGTCGTTGCGGGTCGAGCACGCCGATCGCGGCCAGGCCGTAGATGGGTTCCACCGAATCGATGCTGTGGCCACCAGCGACCACGATGCCGGCATCAGCGCAGGCGCGTTCACCACCCTGCAGGATGCCGCGGATCGTGTCCTGCGGCAGCGTATTGATCGGCATGCCGACGATGGCCAGTGCGAACAGCGGGCGCGCGCCCATCGCGTACAGGTCCGACAGCGCGTTCGTGGCCGCGATGCGGCCGAAGTCGAACGGGTCGTCGACGATGGGCATGAAGAAATCGGTGGTGGCGACGATTGCCTGGCGATCATCGAGGCGGTACACCGCAGCGTCGTCGCAGGTCTCGCGGCCAACCAGCAGTTCGGCCGGTGCCGGAAGTGCTGGAACGCCGCGCAGCAGTTCGCTCAGCACGCCCGGCGCGATCTTGCAGCCGCAGCCGCCGCCATGCGCGAGAGAGGTCAGTCGTTGCGGGGCATCGGCCGTTGAAGGGGCGGGGGACTGCGCGTGCGTGGCCATGCCGACATCTCCTGCGGGAACGCGAATGGCGGAAGGCAGCAGGAGTCGAACCTACCAGGGAGCGATCGACACCCCCTACTGGGTTTGAAGCCCAGCCGCATGCCCGGATGCGCATGCCTTCCGAAAGTACGGCGGTGCCGGTGGGCTCAGTCGCGGGCTGGGTTCCATTGCAGGTCGCCGCGCGGCCGATGCTGGTCACCGACGCGTCGAGTGTAGCCAACGCGGTTGAAGAACTCCAAGATCTGGATGCTGCGTTTGCGGCCCAGGCCGATGGCGTCGCGGAACGTGGCCGCATCCACCGTGCCGCTGGCCTGTGACAGCTGCGCGACGATCGCGGCGAGTTCGGCAATGCGTGCGGGTGCATAGAACAGGTCCGGCACCACCTGGAACAGCTCGCCACGTGCGGTGGCGCGGCGCAGGACGGCGCGGACCTCGTCTTCGGCCAGGCCGATCTCGGCAGCAAGGGTGCGCACCCACGGTGGATCGAAGCCACCGGCGTGCAGTTGCGGCAGCACGCGTTCCAGCAGCAGACGCTCGCGTTCCGGTGGCGCATGGTCATGGCCGGGCAGGCGCCACCAGGCACCCACGCGTTGCACACTGCCGTCGTCCAGCAGGTCCTGCAGCAGCGCATTCCAGAGGCTCGCTGCAAGCGCGGGCAGGGTGCTGCGCTGCAGGCGGCCGCTGTCGACACCGGGTTCGTCGGGGCGTCGCTCATGCCAACTGCGCAGTGAGGTGACTACCTGCTCGCGCAGCAGCTGCCAGTGCGAGGCGAGGATGACCACCGTGTCTTCGCGGGTGATGACGCGCTGTGCGCCTGCGGGAAGAACGATCCGGTCGGCGGCGCGCCGGCAGTAGCGCTGCAGCGCGGCCATGGCAACACCGAAGGGCGCCTGCTGCAACAGTGGGCCGATTCCCGCACCCGCGGCCAGTTGCTCCAGTGCTCCCAGCCATGCGAGCCGTGCAGGACTGCGTCGGCGCCGCTGTGGCGGGTCCGGATCGAGCACGAGGCCGCCGCCCAGCGTGTGGGTGGCCGCTGAATCGCGGGCAATGAAGCGGTCGCCACACATCGCACAGACCGGAGCATCGAACACCAGCTGCACCAACTGCCCATCACCGTGGTCATGGTCCTCCAGCAGCACCACATGGGCCTGCCGGTGCATCGTGCCCCAGTGGATATGCAGCGGTGCCCAGTCGCGCAACGGTGCGGCCAACGCGGACAGCCGCAACCGCACATCAACGCGGGTGGTGGCCAGCAGTGCGCGTGCGTCGGCGATCCAGTCACCGCGGCGGATGTCATCACGGGCGATGGCCGCCAGGTTCAGCGCGCAGCGCTGCCCGGCCATCGCGTGGTCACTGGCCTGGTTCTGCGCGTGGATGCTGCGTATGCGCACTTCAGTGGCGGCCGGCATCAGCTGCAGATGCTCACCCATCGCGGCGATGCCGCCGTGCACTGCGCCGGTCACCAGCGTGCCGTGGCCGGCCAGCGAGAACACGCGGTCCACCGGCATGCGGAACAGCTCGCTGCGCAGTTCGGCCTGGCGCGTGCTGGCGTCGTCCGCCGCCCACGCGTGCAACTGGGTACGCAGCGCGTTGATGCCAGCATCGTCGGGTGCGGTGCTGTTGCAGGTGAACACAGGGGAATCCTGCAGCGGCGTGCCGGCCAGCAGGGCAGCGACCTCGATCTCGACCCGGGCCAGGCGCGCCGCATCCACACGGTCGATCTTGGTGAGCGCCACCGCACCGCGGTCCACGCCCAGCAGTTGCAGGATGGCCAGATGCTCGCGGGTCTGTGGCATCACGCCGTCGTCGGCGGCGATCACCAGCAGGGCGACATCGATGCCGGTGGCGCCGGCCACCATCGTATGCACGAAGCGCTCATGACCCGGCACATCGACGAAACCCAGCATCGCGGCGGGGCCTGTGCCGTTCGAGCTTTCCACCGGGACATAGGCATAGCCCAGTTCAATGGAGATGCCGCGCGTGCGTTCTTCCTGCAGGCGATCGGTTTCGATGCCGGTCAGTGCCCGCACCAGGCGCGTCTTGCCATGGTCGATATGCCCGGCGGTGCCGACGATCATGGTTGCAGCGTGCTCCATTGGGCGAGGAAGTCCGCTTCGTCGGCCGGTTCCAGGCAACGCAGGTCCAGCCACAATGCGTCCTCGCCGATGCGGCCCAGCACCGGTCGCGGCAGCTGGCGCAGGCGCTTGGCCAGGCGGTCCAGACCGCCACGTTGCGCAGTGGTGATGCGCAGGCCGGCACTGCCGAGCTGCGCCTGTGGCTGCGCACCACTGCCGATCTGGCTGTGCATCCGTGCCTGTTCAAGCATGTAGCCGGTCGGCAGCGCCGAGCGCAGCGGCGGCAGCAGGCGCTGGGCCTGCGCATCCATGTCCTGCTGCGTGCGCGAGAGCGTACGCAGTGTCGGCAGCCGTTGCGCCAGCAGCTCCGGCTCGCGGTACAGCGCCAGTACCGCCTCCAGCGCGGCCAGGCCCATCTTGTCCATGCGCAGCGCACGCTTGAGTGGGTTGCGGTTGATCCGCGCGATCAGGTCGGCGCGGCCGGCGATGATGCCGGCCTGGGGCCCGCCCAGCAGTTTGTCGCCACTGAACGAAACCAGATCGGCGCCGGCCGCCAGTGCTTCCTGCACGGTGGGCTCGTGCGGCAGGCCGAAGGCCGCCAGCTCGCACAGGCTGCCACTGCCCAGGTCCACCACCAGCGGCAGGCCATGTTCGTGCGCGATCGCAGCCATTGCCGCAGTGTCGACCTTGGCAGTGAATCCGGTGATCGCGTAGTTGCTGGCATGCACCCCCATCAGCAGCGCTGTGCGCGCGCCGATGGCGTTGGTGAAGTCGGCCGGATGGGTACGGTTGGTGGTACCCACTTCCAGCAGCCGCGCGCCCGCGCTGCGCATCACATCGGGGATGCGGAAGGCACCGCCGATCTCCACCAGTTCGCCGCGCGACACCACCACCTCGCGGCGGTTGGCCAAGCTGTTGAGCAGCAGCAGGACCGCCGCCGCATTGTTGTTGACCACGGTGGCGGCTTCGGCGCCGGTCAGTTCGCAGATCAATGCCTGCACCCGCGCATCGCGGTCGCCGCGACGGCCACGGATGACGTCGAACTCCAGATCCACCGGCGCGGTCATCGCGCGGGTGACTGCCTGCACCGCAGCCTCGGGCAGCAATGCGCGACCCAGGTTGGTATGCAGTACGGTGCCGGTCAGGTTGTACATCGGTTGCAGGTCCAGCCGTGCATCGGCTGCCAGTGCGGCCTCGACCGCTGCTACCAGCGCCGGGCCGTCGACCGCTTCCTGCAGCTGCGCGGTCGACAACTGGCCGGCGCTGACGCGCTCACGCAGCACCTGCAGGTGCGACCGCAGCAGCTGGGTGATGCGGCTTCGACCGTGGCCTTCGATCAGTGGCGCCAGTGCAGGCAGGCGCAGCACCCGGTCCAGCGAGGGCAGGGCGGCGGCCGATGCCGGGGCGGGGGGCATGGCTGTCATCGCCTCAGTCGCCGTCGGATTGCCACAGCAGCGGATTCTGGCTGGCACGCGCATAGCCTTCCTCGGCCAGCAGCAGATCCAGCGCCAGCGTGCCGAGGTCATCGGCCACCGGCTCCAGTGACGGGTCTTTCTCCAGATACAGGATCTTGCGGTAGCTGTGGCAGTGGTCGCAGGTCTCGGCGCGTACCGCGCTCTCGCGCACCGCGTCGCCGCTGTCGCCGTCCACATCGGCCAGGGCGCGATAGGCGATGTCCTTGCCGGCGGCACCACACTGGCTGCACTGCACGCGCACGTAGTGCCACTGGCAGGCGCACAGCGAGCACGACAGGTAACGGTAAGACGCATAGGGTGGGCGTGCCTGCACCACGCTGGTCACCGGCAACGTGCCGCACAGCGGGCACAGCCCTGGCGCATCAGCCAGCGGCTTCAGATCGGTAGGGCGGAAGCTGGCTGCGAGCACCGCCCAATAAACCTGCAGTGCGGTCATCACCAGGAGTGCAGCGACCGCATCCACCGATGGCGCGTCATCACGCTCCAGCACCGCGTGCGCCTGCGCATCCAGCCAGGCGTCGTCGGCCGCGGCGACGCGTTGCAGCTCCTGTCGGGTTTCCAGCGGCAGCCCCGTTTCGTCGGCGCAGTGATGGCACTGCGTGCGCAGCCAGTCGCGCCAGCATCCATCCAGCTGAAGCGTGTTGGCCGGCCGCAACGGCATGCCGGCGCCGGCCGCCGCACTCGACTGCTGCGCACGTGCCTGCCATTGCAGTGCCTCGCGTTGCTGTGGTGTCAGTTCGTCCAGCAGTGCCTGCTGTGCATCTGCCAACGCTGCCAGCAGCTGCAGGTAACCGCCGATGGCACTGTGCGCGGCCAGGCTGCGCAGGCGTGTCGCGCGCTCGGCGAACAGTGACTCGATATCGGGCAGGATGATACGCGGCACATCGCGCGAGGCGAGCGTCTCGATCTCACCGGGTTCAAGGATGCGTTGCGCCATGCAGGGCCAGCCAGAAGAACCAGCCTCCATCCTCGCCGTTGTCGGCGCTGGCGTCCAGCGTGTTGCCGGCCATTTGAAAGGTTGGGGTCAGATCCGTTTTCCACAGGAAAACGGATCTGACCCCATAGGCTGGTTGAAAGTGAATCCCGACCGTTGGCCGGGATTCGATCAGTGCCGACCAACGGTCGGCACCACCATCAGATCGCAGGAAACTGTCGAAGGCGGGGTGGGTCCGGTTGCGGGGGCGTGAGCCGCATGGGCCCGAGGCATGCTTCGGGCGGGTTGGGCAGGACGCCCAACCCCGGTCTTGCCGTGTGCGCAGGACAGCGCACACGAGCAAGCGGCGACCGAGCTTACATGGGTGAGGGCGCTTTGCTTGCGAAGCACTGCTTCGCAAGCGCCCGAACGCACAGCCGCCAGCGGCTGGGCCGGGCCCCGGAGGGGTACTTGCAGCGTCCCCCGCAACCGGATCCACCCCGCCATCCCACGGATAACCGCTGTTGCTGTTGCCTTGGCTTGAAGCGGGTGCAGGGCCGCAGGCCCTGCCGCTACCCCTCTTCCCGACGTCCGCGCAGGATGTCCCGGAACCACTGCCGGTGATGCTTGTACGCCCACCCATAGGTCACCTTGCCCTGGGTCATCGCCCGCACAGATCCCTTGATCCAGAGCGCTGCGTAGATGTGCACCACGATCGCGCAGACCAGCACCCAGCCGAACAGCGCGTGGGCAAGTACCGAGAAGCGGATCACCCCGATCGGGAAGAAGTCGCTGAAATACTGCCGCCAGATCACGAAGCCGGTCAGCAGCAGCGCCGACAGGCAGCCGATGATGGCCCAGAACAGCAGCTTCTGGCCCGCATTGAAACGGCCCACCGGCGGCAGCTTCTCATCTTCGTTGCGCAGCACATCGCGCATGCCGCGCATCCACGCGCGATCGTCAGCGGTCGGCAGATTGTCGCGCCACATGCGGAACGCCAGCAGTGCAAAGCCCACCACCATGGCCAAGCCGATGAACGGATGCAGGATGCGCGTCCACGGTCCACCGCCGAACAGCTGGGTCAGCGGAAACAGGGCAGGGTGGAACAGGGCCAACCCTGACAAGGCGGTCAGCACGAAGCAGATCGCCACGATCCAGTGGTTGATGCGGGTCGGCGCGCGGTAGCGGATGATCTGGCGCGGGTGCGGTGCGTACTTCATGGCCGCTGCTCCTCTTCGATCTTCTTCGCCTCGTGTTCGGCTTCCTCTTCTTCCTCGTCATTGACCGTATTGCGGCCGATGCCGATGTAATGCAGGAAGCCGGCGAAGGCGGTGGCGGCGATCGCCAGCAGGCCCAGCGGCTTGGCCACGCCCTTCCAGACCTCCACCATCGGGCTGATGCGTGGGTCCTTGGGCAGATCGGCGTACAGCTCGGGCTTGTCCACATGCTGCAGCACGTACATCACGTGGGTGCCACCCACGCCCTGCGGGTCGTACAGGCCGGCGTTCTCGTAGCCGCGCGATTTCAGGTCTTCCACACGGCCGGCCGCGTGCTCGGTCATCGCCTGCTTGCTGCCGAAGGTGATCGCGCCGGTCGGGCAGGTCTTCACGCAGGCCGGTTCCTGGCCCACCGCAACCCGGTCCGAGCACAGCGTGCACTTGTAGGCCTTGTGGTCCTTCCTGGAGATGCGCGGCACGTCGAACGGACAACCGGTCACGCAGTAGCCGCAGCCGATGCAGTTCTCTTCCTGGAAGTCGACGATGCCGTTAGCGTACTGGATGATGGCACCGGGCGACGGGCAGGCCTTCAGGCAGCCCGGATCGCTGCAGTGCATGCAGCCTTCCTTGCGGATCAGCCACTCCAGCTTGCCCTTCTCGTCCTCGTACTCGCGGAACTTCATCACCGTCCACGACTGATCGCTCAGGTCCGGTGGATTGTCATAGCTGCCAACGCAGCTGCCCACTTCGTCGCGCAGGTCGTTCCACTCCATGCAGGCGACCTGGCAGGCCTTGCAGCCGATGCACTTGCTCACATCGATGAGCTTGGCGACCTGGCCGGTGTGCGCACCACGCGCCTCCGGCGAGGGCGTGGTGGTGGCCGAGCGGCGGATGATGTCCAGCGATTGCAGTGACATGGCGTGTCTCCTACACCTTCTCGACCTTGACCAGGATGCACTTCGATTCGGGCGTCTGCGAGTTGCCGTCACCGATGGCGTTGGTCAGCGTATTGGCGATGTAGCCGGGCTTGGCCGCACCGAGGAAACCCCAGTGGATCGGCACGCCCACCTGGTGCACTGTCCGGCCATCGATCTGCAGGGCCTTGATCCGCTTGGTCACCATCGCAACGGCTTCGATATGGCCACGCTTGGAACTGACCCGCACGCGGCTGCCGTTGTTGATGCCCAGCTCGTCGGCCAATGCCGCGCCGATCTCGACGAACTGCTCGGGCTGGATGATGGCGTTGAGCTTGCCGTGCTTGGTCCAGAAGTGGAAATGCTCGGTCAGGCGGTAGGTGGTGGCCACATGCGGGAACTCGTCCGGCGAACCGATCTGTGCACGATCGCTGGCGAATACGCGGGCGGCCGGGTTGTTCAGCGTCAGTGCCTGGCCGGGGCTGAGCGGGTTGCTGCGCAGCGGGGTATCGAACGGTTCGTAGTGCTCCGGGAACGGGCCTTCGGCCATGCCGGCCTTGGCGAAGAAGCGGGCGATGCCCTCCGGGTTCATGATGAACGGGCCCATGCCACCGGCGGGATCTTCGTCGGCCTTGAAGTCCGGCACATCCACGTTGCCCCAGTTCTTCCCGTTCCAGGCCAGCAGCGTGCGGCGCGGATCGAACGGTTGGCCGGCCACGTCGCACGAGGCGCGGTTGTACATCACGCGGCGGTTGGCCGGCCACGCCCAGGCCCAGCCCAGCGTGTTGCCGATGCCGGTGGGGTCGCTGTTGTCACGCCGCGCCATCATGTTGCCGGTCGGGCCCCAGGCACCGATGTAGATCCAGCAGCCGGAGGCGGTGCTGCCGTCGTCGCGCAGGTCGCCGAATGCGGCCAGCTGCTCGCCGGACTTGCGCACCAGCCTGGTCGGGTCCTTCGGATCGAACACGTCGGCCAGCGCCTTGCCGTTGTATTCCATCGCCAGTTCTTCAGGCGTCGGCAGTTCCGGGTTGGCGTAGTTCCAGGCCAGGTCACGCACCGGCTCCCACCACGCACCGCCGTCCTTCTCGTACAGCGCTTTGATGCGATGGAACAGCTCGGACATGATCTCGATGTCGCTGCGCGCTTCGCCTGGCGGATTGGCCCCCTTCCAGTGCCACTGCAGCCAGCGCGAGGAATTCACCACCGCGCCGTTCTCCTCGGCAAAGGAGGTGGTCGGCAGGCGGAACACCTCGGTCTGGATCGTGCTCGGGTCGACGTCGTTCAACGCACCGTGGTTCTGCCAGAAGGCGATGGTCTCGGTTTCCAGCGGGTCCATGCTGACCATGAACTTCAGCTTGGAGAACGCGCTGATCAGCTTGCCCTTGTTCGGCGCCGAGGCCAGGGGGTTGAAGCCCTGGCAGATGTAGCCATGGATCTTGCCCTCGTTCATCAGCTCGTACGCCTGCAGCATGTCGTACGGCTTGTCCAGCTTGGGCAGGTAATCAAAGCACCAGTTGTTGTCGGCGGTGGCGGCGTCGCCCCACCACGATTTCATCAGGCTGACGTGGAACTTCGGGTAGTTCTGCCAGAACGACATCTGGTTGGCGCGCAGCGGCTTCTGCGTGCGCTTGGCGATGTAGGCGTCGTAGTCCTGTTCGTCCTGTTTCGGCAGGGTCAGGTAGCCGGGCAGCAGGTCGGACATCAGGCCGATGTCGGTCAGGCCCTGGATGTTGGAATGCCCGCGCAGCGCGTTCATGCCACCACCGGCCACGCCGATGTTGCCCAGCAGCAGCTGCACCATGGTGCCGGCACGCACGTTCTGCGCACCGATCGAGTGTTGCGTCCAGCCCAGCGCGTACAGGATGGTCATCGCCTTGTCCTTGCCGGAGGTGGACGCGATCATGTCCCAGATCTTGCGGATGCTGTCGGCCGGAGTGCCGCAGATGCGCTCGACCATCTCCACCGTGTAGCGCGCATAGTGCTGCTTGAGCAGGTTGTAGACGCAGCGCGGGTCCTTCAGCGTCGGGTCGGTGCGCACGAAGCCATCGTCACCGTAGGCGTAGTCCCAGCTGGAGCGGTCGTAGCTGCGCTTCTCTTCGTTGTAGCCCGAATACAGGCCGTCCTTGAAGGCGAACTCGTCCTTCACCAGGAACGACATGTCGGTGTAGTTCAGCACGTACTCGTGCTGGATGCGGTCCTCGGTCAACAGGTAGTTGATCAGGCCCCCCAGGAACACGATATCGGTACCGGTGCGGATCGGCGCGTACACGTCGGCCACCGCAGCCGAGCGGTTGAAACGCGGATCGACCACGATCAGCCGGGCCTTGTTGTGTGCCTTGGCCTCGGTCACCCATTTGAACCCGCACGGGTGTGCCTCGGCGGCATTGCCACCCATGATCAGGATCAGGTCGGCATTCTTGATGTCGACCCAGTGATTCGTCATCGCACCACGGCCTAGCGTCGGGGCAAGACCTGCCACCGTCGGGCCGTGTCAGACACGTGCCTGGTTGTCGAATGCCAACATGCCAAGGGAGCGGACGACTTTGTGGGTCAGCACCGCGGTTTCATTGCTGGTGGCCGAGGCCGCCAGCATGCCGGTGGTCAGCCAGCGGTTGACCGTCTGCCCGGCTTCGTTCTTCTGCACGAAGTTGGCATCGCGGTCTTCCTTCATCAGTCGCGCGATGCGGTCCAGCGCATCGTCCCAGCTCAGCCGCTTCCACTCGTTGGAGCCCGGCGCGCGGTACTCGGGGTAGAGCAGCCGCGACTTGCTGTGGATGATGTCGGCCAGGCCGGCACCCTTCGGGCACAGCGTGCCGCGGTTGACCGGATGGTCCGGGTCGCCCTCGATATGGAAAATGCTCGGCTCGGCGTTCCTGGCGCCATCGCCGAGGCTGTACATCAGGATGCCGCAGGCCACCGAACAGTAGGTACAGGTGTTGCGGGTCTCGGTCGCGCGGGTCAGCTTGTACTGCCTGACCTCCGCGAGCGCGATGCCGGGCGCGAAGCCCATCAATGCCAGGCTGGAGCCGACCAGGGTTGTCCCGGTCACTTTCAGGAACTGGCGGCGGCTCATCGATGGCATGCCGTTCTCCTGGGATGGCGGGGAGGCACGGGCCTCCGGGCTGTCGTTGGGTACGGCCCGGTTATAGCACAGGCACCCGCATACCCATGTGGCACAAGGCCCGGCGCCTGCCGGGCAGGCGCGCAAACGGGCGCCTCTGGTAAAGTTGCGTGCCCGCACCCCGGGGAAGCGTCTGCCGGGCCTGGTTCCAGGATGTTCCGCGCAGCCCCCGCCGTCCTGGCGCGATCCGCCGCGCCGGACCTGGAACACCGAGGAAAAAAGTTTGCGAAATCAACCCGTTGGATCCCCCGCATGAGCGCCCCGTCGAAACCGTCGGACACCGTTGCGCGCGGCACGCTGTACATCGTGGCCGCCCCGTCTGGCGCCGGCAAGAGCAGCATCGTCAATGCCACCCTGGCGCGTGACCCGCAGATCGCCCTGTCGATTTCCTTCACCTCGCGCGCAATGCGCCCCGGTGAGGTGAATGGCCAGCACTACCACTTCGTCAGTGCCGAGAAGTTCGAGCAGATGATCGCCGCCGGCGACTTCTTCGAGCACGCCTGGGTGCACGGCGACTGGAAGGGCACGGCCCGGCAGTCGGTGGAGCCGCAGCTGGCCGCCGGCCAGGACGTGCTGCTGGAGATCGACTGGCAGGGCGCGCAGCAGGTGCGCCAGCTGGTGCCGGGCACGGTCACCGTGTTCATCCTGCCGCCGTCCAAGCAGGCCCTGCAGGACCGCATGCGCAAGCGCGGCCAGGACAGCGAAGCCGTCATCGCCCAGCGCCTGGGCGCGGCCCGGGACGAGATGCTGCACTTCAACGAGTTCGACTACGTCATCGTCAACGAGGTGTTCGACACTGCCGTGGACGAGCTGTGCGCCATCTTCACCGCCAGCCGCCTGCGACGGGAGGCCCAGAAGGTCCGCCACGCCGGCCTGATCCAGGCGTTGCTGACCCCCGATCCGGGTGCAACTGACTGATTCCAAAAGAATCGGGTGGGGGTTGGCTTGATTTTGTCCAGCTCCTGCCAGTACACTCCGTCCCCTTTCCCTCATTCGACTGAGCGGCCGACCGGTCGCCGGGAGCCCGTATGGCCCGCATCACCGTAGAAGATTGCCTGGAAGTCGTTAACAACCGTTTCGAACTGGTCATGATGGCATCCAAGCGTGCCCGCCAGCTCGCCAACGGCGTGCAGGCCACGCTGGACAACAGCGAGACCGAAGACAAGCCGACCGTGCTGGCGCTGCGCGAAATCGCCGCCCGCAAGATCGACAACGCGCTGATCGACGAAGTCGAGAAGGCCGAGCGTGAGCGCGCCGAGCGCGAAGCGCTGGAGTGGGCTGCCGCCGAAGTGGTCGCCGACGAAGACATGTCCAAGAACGACGATTGACCGCATCGATCAACGTCGTTGCTGGATCGCCGAACAGCCCGCCCCGTGCGGGCTGTTTCGCATTCAGGATTTGCCGTAAACGTCGCGCTGGAATAGGCTTCGGGCATGAACCCAGGCCCCACTGCCAAGGTCGCCGCAGCCCACGCTGCCGCCGTACCCGACTACGTCCTCCAGCTTGAACGCGCCGCCCATTACCTGCCGCCGGAACAGCTGCCGCTGCTGCGCCGCGCCTGGGAAGTCGGAGCCGCCGCGCACGCCGGGCAGACGCGCAAGTCGGGCGAGCCCTATATCACCCATCCGGTGGCCGTGGCCCAGGTGCTGGCCGAGCTTGGCCTGGACGTGGAAGCGTTGATCGCGGCGATCCTGCACGACACCATCGAAGACACACCGCTGACCCGTGAGGCGCTGGCCGCCGAGTTCGGCGAAGCCGTGGCCGAGCTGGTCGACGGCGTGACCAAGCTGGACAAGCTGAAGTTCCGCGACCGCCAGGAAGCGGCCGCCGAGAGCTTCCGCAAGATGCTGCTGGCAATGTCGCGCGACCTGCGCGTGATCATGATCAAGCTGGCCGACCGCCTGCACAACATGCGCACGCTGGGCGCACAGAGCCGCGAAGCGCGCGGCCGCATCGCCCGCGAGACGCTGGAGATCTACGCGCCCATCGCCCAGCGCCTGGGCATGAGCCTGGTCAAGAGCGAACTGCAGAATCTTGGCTTCAAGGCGCTGTACCCGTGGCGCCACGCGATCCTGGAAAAGCACATCCGCAGCCAGCCGGTGGTACGCCGTGAAGCGCTGGCACAGGTGGAAGTGCAGCTGTCGCAGCGGCTGGCGAAGGAAGGTATCGAGCACCGCCTGGTCAGCCGCATCAAGACGCCGTGGAGCATCTACAACAAGATGCGCGACGAGAACAAAACCTTCGACCAGGTGATGGACGTGTTCGGCTTCCGCCTGGTGGTGCGCAGCGTGCCCAGCTGCTACCACGCGCTGGGTTCGGTGCACGCCACCTTCAAGCCGCTGGATGGCCGCTTCCGCGACTTCATCGCCATCCCCAAGGCCAACGGTTACCAGTCGCTGCACACGGTGTTGTTCGGGCCGTATGGCTCGCCGATCGAAGTGCAGATCCGTACCGAGGAAATGGACCTGATCGCCGAACGCGGCGTGGCCGCGCACTGGACCTACAAGTTCGGCGGCGATTCACCCAACAGTGCGCAGAGCCGTGCGCACGCCTGGATCGTCGAACTGATCGATTCGCAGCGTGCTGCCGGTTCCTCGCTGGAGTTCCTCGACAACGTCAAGGTCGACCTGTTCCCGGACGAGGTCTACCTGTTCACCCCGAAGGGCAAGATCCTGGCGCTGCCGCGCAATTCCACCGCGCTCGATTTCGCCTACGCCGTGCACACCGACGTCGGCAACATGGCGGTGGCCTCGCGCGTGGACAAGAAACTGGTGCCACTGCGCACCAAGCTGGTGTCGGGCCAGTCGGTGGAGATCATCACCGCACGCTCGGCCACGCCGAAACCGCAGTGGCTGGAATTCGTGGTCACCAGCAAGGCGCGCACTGCCATCCGCCACCAGCTCAAGCAGCTGGAGCACGAAGATGCCGTGCAGCTCGGCCACCGCATGCTCGACCGTGCGCTGGAGGCGATGGATTCGTCGCTGGAACGGTTGCCGAAGGGGCGCCTGGATGCGTTCCTGGCCGAGCATCGTTTCCCACGCCTGGAGGCGCTGCTGGCCGAGGTCGCACTGGGCAACTGGATGCCGACCCAGGCCGCGCAGGCGCTGATGGCCTACGCCGAACTGCGTGGCGGCCCGCATTCGCGCCACCACTCGCAGGAAAAGATCCTGATCAACGGCAGCGAGCGTGGCGTGGTCACCTTCGCCGGCTGCTGCCAGCCGATTCCCGGCGACGAGATCATGGGCTACCACACCGCCGGCAAGGGCATCGTGGTTCACCGCATGGACTGCCCGAACCTGGCCGAGCTGCGCAAGTCGCCCGAGCGCTGGGTGCCGATCGGCTGGGACACCACCGTTTCCGGCGACTACGACACTTCGCTGGTGGTGGAAGTGGAGAACGGCACCGGTGTGCTGGCGCAGCTGGCTGCTGCCATCGCGCAGAGCCATTCCAACATCGAGCGCGTGGACTACCTGGACCGCGACTTCAACGCCGCCGTGCTGGCGTTCAACATCCAGGTGCGCGACCGAAACCACCTGGCCGAAGTCATGCGCCGCCTGCGTCGCCTGTCGGTCGTGCAGTCGGTACGCCGCCAGTAGGCCCTGTGCGTACCCGGTACAATCACCGCTCTGTTTTCCCCCAAGCACCGGAGCGACCCATGTCCCGCCAGATCATCAACACCGAAAAGGCCCCCGCCGCCATCGGCCCGTACTCGCAGGCCGTGCGCGCCGGCAACACCGTGTACTTCTCCGGCCAGATCCCGCTCGACCCGGCCACCGGCGACATCGTCGGCGCCGGTGACGTCGAAGCACAGGCTCGCCGCGCCTTCGACAACCTCAAGGCCGTGGCCGAAGCCGCCGGCGG
Source organism: Stenotrophomonas sp. CASM101 (assembly GCF_049384845.1). Classification (NCBI taxonomy): domain Bacteria; kingdom Pseudomonadati; phylum Pseudomonadota; class Gammaproteobacteria; order Lysobacterales; family Lysobacteraceae; genus Stenotrophomonas; species Stenotrophomonas sp. CASM101. Next base: position 158,052 of record NZ_JBMRFR010000006.1, read on the forward strand.
CTCGCTGGACAAGGTCGTGCGCCTGGGCCTGTACCTGACCGACCTGGGCGAGTTCGCCAAGGTCAACGCGGTCATGCAGGACTACTTCCAGGCCCCGTACCCGGCCCGTTCCACCATCGAAGTCTCCGGCCTGCCGAAGGGCGCCAACTTCGAGGTCGACGCGGTGATGGTCATCGACTGACCGCCACGTGGCACGCAAGGCGGCGGTCACCCCGGTCCTGTCACCGTCCGGCGAAGCATCCCTGGCGATGCTCGCGGGCGTCGGTCCGGCCGTGGCCGCCAAACTGCAGGCGCGTGGCCTGGCCACCCTGCAGGATCTCTGGCTTCATCTGCCACTGCGCTATGAAGACCGGACCCGGCTGACCCGCATCGAAGACCTGCGCAACGGCGTACCGGCGCAGGTGGAAGGGCGGGTGGTCGCGGTCGAGCGCGGCATGCGCTACCGGCCGATGCTGAAAGTAGCGGTGGAAGACGAAGGGCAGGGCACCCTGGTGCTGCGCTTCTTCCATTTCCGCCAGCAGCAGGTCGGTCAGTTCGCGGTCGGCAACCGGTTGCGCTGCTTCGGTACGCCCAAACCGGGCCACCTCGGCCTGGAAATCGTCCATCCCAGCTACCAGGTGCTGGGCCGCAACGACGATCCCGAACTCGGCGACCGCCTCGACCCGGTGTATCCCACCGTCGAAGGCGTCGGCCCGATGACTATGCGCAAGCTGATCGGCCAGGCGCTGGACCGCCTGCCCGAGGAAAGCGCGCTGGAACTGCTGCCCAGCGGCTGGCTCGATGGCCTCGGGCTGCCGTCACTGCGCAGCGCGCTGCTGACCGTGCACCGGCCGCCACCCGATGCCGATCTGTCCGCGCTGGCCGCCGGCACCCACCCGGCGCAGCGCCGCCTGGCGATGGAAGAGCTGCTGGCCCACCACCTCAGCCTGCGTCGCCAACGCATCGCGTTGCAGGCGCACCATGCGCCGTCGCTGGCCGGCCCCGGCAAACTGGCCAATGCGCTGCTGAAGCAGCTGCCGTTCGCCCTGACCGGCGCACAGGCGCGCGTGTTCAAGCAGATCCGCGAAGACCTCGCGCGGCCCAGCCCGATGCTGCGGCTGGTGCAGGGCGATGTGGGCTCCGGCAAGACCGTGGTCGCCGCGTTGGCGGCGATGCTGGCGGTGGAGCAGGGCAAGCAGGTTGCATTGGCTGCGCCCACCGAGCTGCTGGCCGAACAACATCTCAACAACCTGCGCGGCTGGCTGGAACCGCTCGGTGTGCGCATCGCCTGGCTGGCCGGCAAAGTCACCGGCAAGGCGCGCGCCAAGGTGATGGAGCAGGTCGCCAGCGGCGAAGCGCAGGTGGTGGTCGGCACCCACGCACTGATGCAGGAGGCCGTGGTGTTCCAGGATCTGGCACTGGCCATCGTCGACGAGCAGCATCGCTTCGGCGTGCATCAGCGACTGGCGCTGCGTGACAAGGGCGCAGGCGGCAACAGCGTGCCGCACCAGCTGGTGATGACCGCAACACCGATTCCGCGCACGCTGGCGATGTCCGAATACGCGGACCTGGATGTCTCGGCCATCGACGAACTGCCGCCGGGCCGCACCCCGGTGCAGACCGTCGCATTGAACAACGATCGTCGCCCGGAGCTGATCGAGCGCATCGCCCTGGCCTGCCAGGAAGGGCGGCAGGTGTACTGGGTGTGCACGCTCATCGAGGAAAGCGAAGAGCTGGACGCTACACCCGCGCAGGCCACCTACGAATCGCTGCAGGCGCTGCTGCCCGGCGTACGCGTGGGGCTGGTGCATGGCCGCCTGAAAGCTGCGGAAAAGCTGGCCACGATGGTGGCGTTCAAGGCCGGGCAGATCGACCTGCTGGTGGCGACCACCGTCATCGAAGTGGGCGTGGACGTACCGAACGCCTCGTTGATGGTGATCGAGAACGCCGAACGCCTCGGCCTGGCCCAGCTGCACCAGCTGCGCGGCCGCGTGGGGCGTGGTTCGGCGGTATCGCGCTGCGTGCTGCTGTACCAGGCGCCGCTCTCGCAGATGGCGCGCGAGCGCCTGCAGACCATGCGCGAAACCAACGATGGTTTCGTCATCGCCGAGAAGGATCTGGAACTGCGCGGCCCCGGTGAATTGCTGGGTACGCGGCAGACCGGCCTGGCCGGTTTCCGCATTGCCGACCTGGCCCGCGACGCCGGCCTGCTGCCCGGCGTGCATGACCTGGCCGAGCGCCTGCTGGACCAGCAACCCGCGCTGGCCGACCGCGTGGTGCAGCGCTGGATCGGCACCGCCGTGCGTTACGCCTCGGCGTGATGTCGCGTTGGTGGGGGTGGACCTTGGTCCACACATCCACGCATGGCGTGGATCTACTGTAGAGCCGAGCCCGCGCTCGGCTGCTGTTCGCGTTGCGCGCGGGAGTCGAGCATGGCTCGTCTCTACAGACGGCGCTTTCGATCATCCTCCCGTCATCCACGTATGGCGTGGATCTACAACACCAAGCGTTCCGACAGGCCTGGAAGCACCAGATATTCTGACGCTTTGCCGACGCGCTCTTTGCTGACAAGCCCAGATGCCACCAGTCCATTCAGATCCTTCAATGCGGTCGGATAGGTGATGGTGTGTGCCGCCTGGTGGCTGGCGACGGTGTAGGTCCGATCAGGATCTTTCAGCGCGTTGGCCAGCAATGCGCGCTGACGGTGATTGAGCTGCATGCCGCCAAGCCGGGCGGTTCGCAACATGCGTCGCGCTGCCTGATCCTCTGCATGCTTCCTGGCGATGTAGGCGTGCAGTCCCTGGATCGATTGCTCAATGGCCTCCAGCTGTTGCGCAACGAAGTAGCCAAGATCCCGGTTGTCACTTTCGGTGTACAGGTAGGCCCGCATGTACTTGCCTGGGGACTTCTTCAGCACGCTGGAAATGGAGAAGTACTCGGTCATCCAGTACCCGGCATTCATCATTGCCCAGTAGAACAGTGCGCGCGCCGTACGGCCATTTCCATCCACGAAAGGATGGTCATAGCCAATCTGGAAATGTAGTGCGATGGCTTTGGCGACGGGATGCACGAACGGTGTGCTTTCTTCATTGATGAACGTGCACAGCCGCTCAATCCGTGCAGGCACTTCCTCGGCTGGAGGAGGGATGTGCAGAAGCGTCGGCGGTGAGCCGCGATCGAAGATCGCAACGTTGTCTTCGGCGGTTCTGAAACGCCCGCTGTCGGTTGGCAGCTCCAGCGTGCCGTCGGTGAGGATGCTGTGCAGTTCCAGAATCTCGCCGGGAGTGATCGGGCGTATGCCGCGCTCGCGGATCACGTTCATTGCCACGTAGTTGTTGTAGATCATGCGCTCGGACTGGTCGCGCGGCGCGCGGCCCGTGCTCAACATTTCCTTTGCCACGGCCCGCGTGGTTGAGGCGCCCTCCAACTGCGATGAGGTCATCGCTTCCTCGATCAGCGAGCGGATCATGAACCGTCCTTGGCCGCTGGCAGCATCCACACCCTTCACCGAGCCTGCGGCCTCCCGGTCAATGTAGTGCAGGTGCCGCTGCATTGAATCGGTAAGTGCGAGCTTGAAGGGTTGCTGCGTCTTGTCCAGCAACAGCGGTAGCGGCTTCAGCAATGCTGCGCGCGTCCACGTGATACCCAGCCACCACTGCTCCGCGTTCAGGCCTGCCGGTGGCGCTCTGTGGCGCACCTTGTCCCAGTGCTCATAGGCGCCGTTCACCTCTGGCCCGATCCGGGCGTCCAGGATGGTACCGAGGGTCTCGACGTATTTCCGGGTGAGGGTTGCCAGATCGGGAGCTGGCATGGGCAGCTTCATGGCGGCTTTCTATAAAATATTTATCACTTTTTATAGCAAATGATGTTGAGCGCTCCAAGCGTGCCCAATCAAAATTCGTTCATGTTCGTGAGCGAGTCGGGCGGGGCCGTTAGTGGCGAGCAAAGGATCCGACGCTCTCCCCGGCACCTTTGCCGTTGGGGTAGTGCGGTATTGCAACGGTCATCAACCCGGTCCACACTTCGTTGCCGATCTGAAGACGGCAACGATGACCCACAAGATCCCGCTGTTGATCGACACCGACCCCGGTGTGGACGACGCCCTGGCCCTGCTGATGGCCTTCGCCGACGAACGGCATGACGTGGTCGCCCTGACCATCGCCGCCGGCAATGTCGGCCTGCAGTACACCGTCCGCAACGCCCTCAAGCTCTGCGACATCGTCGGCCGCGCCGACGTGCCGGTGTTTGCCGGCAGCCCGGATCCGCTGCTGCATCCCTCCGTCGACGCTGCCCACGTGCATGGCCGTGACGGCTACGGCGACGTGGACCTGCCGCCGCCCAGCCGCCAGGCCGAAGCCGAGCACGCCGCACTGGCCATCCTGCGCCTGTCGCACGAGCACGCCGGCGAACTGATGCTGGTGATGCTGGGCCCGCTGACCAACCTGGCCCTGGCACTGAAGCTGGACCCGACCCTGCCCGAGCGCATCAAGCGCATCGTGGTGATGGGCGGCGCGGTCACCTGCCACGGCAACATCACCCCGGCGGCCGAATTCAACATTGCGTTCGACCCGGAAGCGGCGCACGTGGTGTTCACCTCGTTCAAGCACCTGCTGGTGTCGGACTGGGAGGCCACCGTCGCCCATGGCCTGCCGCTGCAGGACGCCGAGAAGTGGCTGCAGGCCGATTCCGATCGCGCCCGCTTCTACGAACTGATCTCGCGCAAGACCCGTGGCCTGTCCGAAGACAGCAAGGGCGGGCGCTGGTACACCGCCGATGCGGTGGCCATGGCCTGGGCGCTGAACCCCGAAGGCCAGCTGCGGGTCGAGTCGCGCCCGCTGAACGTGGAGCTGAACGGCACGTTCAGCCGCGGCGCCACCATCGTCGACTGGAACCGCCAGACCGGCCAGCCGGACAACTGCGATCTGCTGATGGCCTACGACCAGCAGCGTTTCGAGGCCCTGGTGCGCCAGGCCCTGGGCGCGGACTGACGTCCGTGGCCCGGCACCGGTTGCCCCGGGCGGCAACCGGTGCTTATAATGCCGCTCTTGACCACCAGCCCATTTACGGTGTGAGCCCATGAAGGCCGATATCCATCCGAACTACCGCGACGTCGTCTTCCATGACGTCACCTCCGATTTCAAGATCCTGACCCGCTCCACCATGGCGACGAAGGAAACCATCCAGTGGGAAGACGGCAACGAATACCCGCTGGTCAAGGTTGAAATTTCCTCGGCTTCGCACCCGTTCTACACGGGCAAGCACAAGGTCATCGACACCTCGGGCCGTATCGACAAGTTCCAGAAGCGCTACGCGCGCTGATCTGTCGATCCAGCTTCGAACCAACGGCCGCGCTCTGCGCGGCCGTTTGTTTTTCCCCAACGCCAACCCAACGGGCGTTTGGATGGACGGAACACTGCGTTCGTGTGACAACGCTTTTGCCGATCCGGGCCGCTCAATGGCCGGCGTCTGGCTGCCTGTCGTATACGACTTCTGTCTAGCGCCGGGCAAATGCTGCTGTGCGATAATGACCTGATCCCCGGCACAGGCCGAGGACGTCATTCACGTGCCTGACCAATGCGCTTGGGCAGGCGCCTTCCCATGAAGGAGCGCACACAGTGTCCGATCTTGATCAGGTCACGCTCAACGCCGGCGACAAGTCGGTCGTTCTGCCCGTCATCAAACCCACCCTTGGCAACGACTGCGTCGACATCGCGAAGCTGACCAAGGAAACGGGGTATTTCACCTACGATTCCGGCTTCACCGCGACGGCCAGCTGCAAGTCCGCCATCACCTACATCGACGGCGACAAGGGCGTGCTGCTGTACCGCGGCTACCCGATCGAACAGCTGTCGGAAAAGTCGAGCTACGTCGAAGTGGCCTACCTGCTGATCAACGGCGAGCGCCCGAGCGCCGAGCAGCTGAAGGCCTTCACCGATGAGCTGACCGCCGAAGCCAACGTCGATGAGTCGATCAACACCCTGATCGGCAGCTTCGCCAAGGATGCCCACCCGATGGCCATCCTGGCCGCTGCGATCGCGCAGCTGTCGGCCATCTATCACGACTCGCTGGACCTGTCCGACGCCGAACAGCGCCGCCAAGCCGCCGTGCGCCTGATCGCCAAGGTGCCGACCCTGTCGGCGCTGATCTACCGCCACGGCAAGGGCCTGCCGGCCAACAAGCCGGACACCTCGCTGGACTACGTCAGCCGTTTCCTGAAGCAGACCTTCGAGTCGGCTGACGGCCAGTACGATCTGAACCCGGACGTGGTCAAGGCGCTGGACCTGCTGTTCATCCTGCACGCCGACCACGAGCAGAACGCCTCGACCTCGACCGTGCGCCTGGTCGGTTCGACCGGTGCCAACCCGTACGCGTCGGTCGCTGCGGGCGTCACCGCGCTGTGGGGTCCGGCCCACGGCGGTGCCAACGAAGCCGTGCTGAAGATGCTCGAAGAGATCGGCAGCGCCGACAATGTCGAGTCCGCCGTGGTCAAGGCCAAGGACAAGACCTCCGGCTTCCGCCTGATGGGCTTCGGCCACCGCGTCTACAAGAACTTCGACCCGCGCGCCAAGGTCATCGGCGAGATGACCAGCAAGGTGCTCAAGCAGCTGGGCGTGCAGGATCCGCTGCTGGACGTGGCCGTGAAGCTGGAGCAGGCCGCGCTGCAGGACGAGTACTTCGTCGCCCGCAAGCTGTACCCGAACGTCGATTTCTACAGCGGCATCATCTACAAGGCGCTGCAGATCCCGACCGAGATGTTCACCGTCATGTTCGCCCTGGGCCGTACCTCCGGCTGGGTGTCGCATTGGCTGGAACAGCAGGTTGATCCGGAAATGAAGATCGGCCGTCCGCGCCAGGTCTACACCGGCAGCGACGTGCGCGACTACCAGGGCTGATCGCCCCGCGTGAGTTGTGAGAAGAACGCCCCGCATCCGCGGGGCGTTTTTTTTGGAGCGGACCTGGTAGGTGCGGACCGTTGGTCCGCACGATTTCGGCGCCCGCGAAAAATCATCCACGCACGGCGTGGATCTACCACCGCAACCGCCTTCGGTAGGTGCCAACCTTGGTTGGCACGCTTTCCCATCCACGCACGGCGTGGATCTACCACCGCAACCGCCTTCGGTAGGTGCCAACCTTGGTTGGCACGCTCTCCCATCCACGCATGGCGCGGATCTACCGCCGCACCCGCCTTCGGTAGGTGCCAACCTTGGTTGGCACGCGCTTCACCGCGCCAAGACCGCGTGATTCAAGGGTCTCGCCAGCTTCACAAGCGCTCGCGCAGCCTCAGGACGCCAGCTGCATCCGCAGCACCTGAAATGGAGCGTCCATCCCGATGAGTACCCGATTCGACCCACCCGAGCGCGGCCCGCTTGGTCCCGACGTCGCCACTGTCGTCACCGCCCCGATCATCACCCCTCCCAGCGAAAGCGCCGTGTCCTGGGGCGCGATCTTCGCCGGTGCCGCCGCTGCCGCCGCACTCTCCCTCATCCTGCTCATCCTCGGTGTCGGCCTTGGCCTCTCCTCGGTGTCGCCGTGGTCGTTCGAAGGCGTCAGCAAGGAAACCTTCGGCTGGTCCAGCATCGCTTGGCTCACCTTCACCGCACTCGCCGCCTCGGGCCTGGGTGGCTACCTCGCCGGCCGCCTGCGCACCAAGTGGACGCAGATCCATGGCGATGAAACCTATTTCCGCGATACCGCGCACGGCTTCGTGTCGTGGGCGGTGGCCACGCTGCTGACTGCGGGCCTGCTGACCTCGGCCATCGGTGGCGTGCTGGGCGCCGGTGCAAAGGTGGCGGGCGCCACCGCAGGCGCTGCCGCATCCACGGCCGGTGTTGCCGCTGCGGGCGCCGGCAGCGCTGCCGCTGCGGCTCCGGAAGGCGACCTCAACTACTGGGTCGATTCGCTGTTCCGCAGCACCACCAGCGCAGGGCCGTCTGCTCCTGCAGCGCCGCCGCCGGGTGCACCGATGGATCCGAATGCCCCCCCGCCGCCGCCGGCACCGGGCGCCGGTCCACTCGACGCGCGCATCGCCCCGCCGCCGCGCCCGATGCCGGGTAATGGTCCGATGGGCGACCGCCGCGAAGTGCGTGCCGAAGTGAACCGCATCATCGTCAACAGCCTGCAGGGAGACGGCCTGGACCCGGACGACACCCAGTACCTGGCGCAGCTGATCGCGCGCGAAACCGGCATGAGCCCGGCCGAAGCGCAGGCGCGCGTGACCGATGTGCAGACGCGCATGCGTGCGGCGCTGGAAAAGGCCAGGAACACCGCCAAGCAGGCCGCCGACGATGCCCGAAAGGCGACCGCCTATGCCGCGTTGTGGCTGTTCATCACTCTGCTGATCGGTGCGTTCTTCGCCAGCCTCAGCGCCACCTGGGGCGGCCGCCGCCGCGACCTGTAACCCGCCTTCCACGCAAGGAGACCTGCAATGAAAATGATTCTGCTCTGGTTGTTGGGCGTACCGATTCCGCTGCTGATCCTGTACGCGATCTTCTTCTGATCGTGCGCCAACACGATGTGGCATCAGGCCGCCGAAAGGCGGCCTGATGCCATCCAGCAGATCCACGCCATGCGTGGATGACCCATTGTAGAGTCGAGCCGTACTCGACTCACGCGCGCAGCGCGTGTGCTTCGCGCAGTGTCGGAAGAGCAGTCGACTAACAGTCGACTCTACAAATCCAAGGCAATGAGGTTTGTTGCATTCAAGCAGTGAGGGAGTTTGCATAACCCTCAAACATTGAGCGAATTCAAGAATTCTCCTTAACGTTCAACGTTTTAGGAATCCTTGAATGGCCTGCATGGCAATGGATTTCTAACATTCTCTCCGTCGCCCGCAACCACCTCTGCGGGCGGCGCTTCCCTCCCTTTTCTCCTTGGGGAGGGGAGCTTTCAAATTCCCCCTTGTCCGAGAGAGACAACCATGCACGCCATTCTCAAGAAGGCCGCGCTCGCTGCAGCGCTGGTTACCGCTTCGCTGTCCGCGCACGCGCTGGAAACCAAGATCACCGTCTACGCCGACGTCGACCCGACCCTGGCGCTGCTGCTCGAGGACGGCACCCCGCTGCCGGATACCGTGCAGATGACCCACGATCCGCTGCGCGGCCTGCTGCCGTCGACGCAGCAGGTGCGCATCCACTCCAACGATATCGATAAGGACATCGAGGTTCGCCTCGGCCACGATCCGGTGCTGCTCAATGGCGCCACCCGCGTGCCGCTGGCCGTCAGCCTGAACACCGATGCGCTGACCACTGCGGTCACCGAGTTCAAGGCGGCTGACCTGTTCAACGGCGCCAGCTCGACGCCGGGTGCCTCCATCTCGATGCCGCTGACCATCGCCCAGGCGGGTGCCGGTGGCCCGCTTACGGTCAACGGCCGCTACGAAGGCATGGTCTACATCGTCATGAACCAGAAGCCCTGATCCACGGCTTCCCGCGCCGGCCCGCATTCCGGGCCGGCCGCTACTCCAGCGGTACTCCCCAATGACCCCACACGCCCCCGCCGTTACCCGGCTGGCGGTCGCGCTCGCCTTGGCGATGTCTGCTCCCCTGGTCGCAGCCCACGGCGTCCCCGCCGGCTTCGAGGATCTGGTCGAAGGCCAGACCGAACAACTCGACATCCAGCTGTTCGGCCGCTCGGCCGGGCTGTCGCCGGTTCGCGTGACCCTGGAGCACGTGCAGCTGGAAGACCCCGCGCACGTGCTGCAGGCGTTGGACCTGCCTGCCGAAGCACAGGCGGCGTTGCTGCCGGCGTTGTCGCAACCACTGCCGCGCAACAGCCACCTGGCCTGCCGCTTCGGTGGCGCCACGGCCGGCTGCGGTTACCTCGACCCACCTGAAGACCCCACCGCGGCGCGCGCGCTGTATGACGAAGGCGAGGGCGCCGTGCGTCTGTTCGTGGCGCGGCAGTGGATTCCGGGAGAGCCGGCAGCGGAGCGTTACCACAAGGTCACGGCCAATGCCGAGAACGCCTTCCTGCACCAGCAGACACTCAACGTCAGCGGCGGCCGCGACTATCAGGCGCTGTCCGCGCGCGGCGTGGGCACGCTGGGCCTGTTTGATCGCGGCCACCTGTCCGCCGACTGGTACTACACCCAGCAGCGCTACCGCAGCCGTGGCAGCAACGACGACTTCCAGTTCGACAACGTCTATTACCGCCATGACCTGGGCCAAGCGCATTACCTGCAGGCCGGGCGCATGGACCGCCGCAACCTGTCCAGCCCGCAGGGGGGCACCTTCAGCTTCAGCATGCTGCCGCTGGACCGCTTCCAGGGCGCGCGCGTGGGCACCACCCAGGCCTACGTGGATACCGACGCCGCCGTGCAGGCCACGCCGCTGACCGTGCTGTTGGCGCGCGATGCGCGCGTCGATGTGTTCGATGGCGAGCGGCTGCTGCAGACCTTCTACCTGCAGGCGGGCATCAACCAGATCGACACCCGCAATTTCCCGTTCGGCAACTACCTGGTGCGCATGCGCATCTATGAGGACGGTGTGCTGGTGCGCACCGAGGAGGCGCCGTTCGACAAGGGCGGCGACTGGACCAACAGCCAGTGGCAGTGGTTCGTGCAGGGCGGCCGCCGCAATGAGCGCCGCAGCGACCGCTTCGATGGTGAAAGCGTGGCAATGGCCGGCGTGCGCGTGCCGCTGGGCCGCGATGCCGCACTTACCGCGGGTGCCGCCAACCTCGGCGGCCACAGCTACGGCGAGCTGCGCCTGGACCTACGCCGCGTGCTGGCCACCCAGGAAATGCGCGCCACGCTCAGCGGCATGCGCGGCAGCGATGGCAGCAATGGCCAGCAGCACCAGCTGTCGTACCGGCGCAAGGCGTCGTGGAATCTCTACCAGCAGCGTATGCGCGGCAAGGCCTGCCAGTTCGAGGCCGATGCGCGCGACCAGCTGGGCTGCACCAACTCACTCAGCGGTTCGATGTCGCTGCCGCTGGGCGGTGGCAATGTCTACGTGGGCTATACCCGTCGCCAGACCTGGCGCACCGGCTGGCATCGGCCTGAATTCGAGCAGGACCCGTTGTTCGGGCTGGATCCCTTGCTGCCGCCCGGTCCGCTGGAACCGCGCCGCGAGCCCGTGCTCAGCCGGACCTGGCAGGCCAGCTTCAGCCGCAGCCACCGCTGGCAGGACTTCAGCGTGTCCACGCGCGTGGGGCTATGGCAGCAGCGCAGCACCGACAGCGTGCGCGGCAGCAACGAGCGTGACCGTGGCATCTACTTCAACCTCAGCCTGACCCGCCTGCAGCGCAGCCATGACAGCAGTGGTCAGCGCCGCTATGCGGTGGACGTGCGCCAGCCGCAGCATCAGCGCCCGGCCATCGACTACAGCGTGGGCCAGAGCCTGCGCCAGGACCGGGACACGCACTATCGGGAGCTGAACGCCGAACTGCGCGGCAACAACACTGACCGTTACAGCGCCTCGCTGAGCGGCCAGCTGCAGAACGGCATCGGCAACACCACCGCCAGCATCGCGCACTATCAGCAGCGCGGGCGTGGCGAGACCGGCTACAGCGGCAGCCACAGCTCCGGCTTCGCACTGGGCCGGCGTGGTTTCTACTGGAGCGGTGCCAACGGCGCCGAGGCCGGCCTGGCCGTGCAGGTGGACGGTTTCGACGATGCCGACCTGCATGGCGTGGCCGCGGAACTGCAGGTGGGTGGGCTGCGCCGACAGCGTCTGCAGATCGGCGAGCGTCGGCTGCTGCCGCTGCAGGCCTATCAGTCGCAGCGCGCCGAAGTGCAGGACGCCAGCACGCTGGACAGCATCGCCGCGATCCGCGTAACCGGCGTGGGCGGTGCACGGCCGATGTTCCTCACGCCCGGCAAGCTGATGCGCATGCCGGTGCCGATTGAAGTGACCTACACCTTCATCGGCAATGCCAAGGACCTTGCGGGGTCGCCATTGGGCGGTGCCCGCATCCTCAACGCGCCGGTGCCCGGCACCAGCGCCAACGGCAGCTTCGTTGCCGATTTCCCGCGTCGCGAAACAACGCTGTACCTGCTGCAGGACGACCGCCTGCTGCACTGCCCGTTGCAGGTGCGCGAGCGCCGCCAGGTGGTGCTGCTGGTCGGCGCCGTGCACTGCGAGCCGCTGGCCGTGGCCCAGCTGCCCCCCGAGATCCGCCAGCAGGCCCGCGTGACCCGCCTGCTGCAGGAACGCGCGTTGATCGCCGCCACGCCCCAGACCGCTGCTGCAGGAGGTACGCCATGAGCCGGCGTTGGATGTGTGTGTTGATGCTGGTGTGTGCGCTGGTGCTGGTGATGCCACGGGCGTGGGCGCAGTGGCCGCCGGAGACGCATCCGACGGACCAGAGCCGGGACATCGTGATGAGTTGGGATCGCTCGACGATGCCGGGTGATGTGGTGCTGTGGGCGCCACGGACGGTGCTGGGGTTCAGTCACGACCTGGCGTTCAAGTATGGGCAGATCCATGTGGTTTGTGGGTCTGCTTCTGATAGTGAATTTGGGCGGTGCCCGACGGAAAGTGACCTGAGCTCGTCTGGGGGAACAGGAACAACAGAGATAGCATTGCGTCTCGTCGAACTGAGGACTGGCCTGCGTACCGAGATTCGTGCAGTTGGAAACCTACAGCGAGCTATGTCGGGGTATCGCTGCACCTTAGATTACTGGGACTCAGTACCGCGTGTTCTGAATTCAGCATTCTGGTACACATGCGGCATAGGGAGCGGGGCAGATCAGCCGCTCGGAACGGGCATCGAGATGATCCTGCCTCAACGCGAGATCTCGCGACTTGTGGCAGGCCACTGGAAGGCCACGATGCGCCTGAACATCAAGGTCGATCCGGCCGCACCGCCCGTCGCCACGGCTACCTTCAACTTCGACTTCACCGTCACCGACTACGACGCGATCTCGATCTACTTCCCCGGCTTCGACGGCATCGCACCGCTGGTCAACATGGACCTGCGCTACGACCCCATCCGCAAGATGGTCGGCGGCTACAAGGAAGTGGACATGTGCCTGTACGACGGCGTGGGCTCGCAGAGCGAGTTCCTCGGCGTCACCGTGCGCGACAGCGGGCCACGGCCCCCGCCCGGAAGGGACTTCGCGGTCTGGCACGGGGACGGTGGCAGCGATGACACCCAGCGCCTCGACTACCAGGTCAGCCTGAAATACGGCGGCAACCGTCTGGCGATGAAGAACGGCGAAGAACAGCTGCTACGCGGTATCGACAGCGCGCAGTTGCGGCTGGTGATGCTGCCGGGCATCAGCCAACCCGTGTACTGCGTGCCCACGCCGCTGGTGCTGGAAACGCCGCCTACGCCCATCGCCAGCAAGCGGCCCGGTCTCTACGACGGCGAGTTGACGGTAGAGCTGCGCGTGCCGACCGCCAAACCCTGATCCCCACGGAGCCTCATCATGAAGAAGCTGCTGTTCTGCCTGTTGCCGCTGAGTGCGCTGCTGGCCCCGCCGGCGCATGCCAACCTCTCCATCCATCCGATGCGCGCGGCCGTCGATGGCAAGCACGGTACGCAGATCCGCGTCTACTCGCACTCCACACAGCCGCAGTACGTGCAGGCACGCCTGTTGCGCATCTCGAATCCTGCCCAGGTTGGCGAGGAAGAGGTGGAAATGGAGGCGGCCGATGCCGCGGTCGCCATCACCCCTGGGAAGTTCGCACTGAGTGGCGGAGGCAATCGCCTGATCCGGGTCATTCCGCTGCGTACTGTCGAGAAGGAAGCGGCCTACCGCGTCTATTTCGAGGGGGTCAGGGGCCCGGACGGGACCCTTCTCGAAGATGACGAGCAGGCTGCCCAAGCCAACGTCGGCGTCAGCCTGGTCTGGGGTGCGCTGGTGAACGTGCTGCCCACCAACGGCAGCGTGGATCTGCAACTGCAGGGCGACACCCTGCGCAATGTGGGGACCCTGCGGGTCGGCATCACCGGGCTGGCCGAATGCAGCGCCAGTGGTGCCTGTACGACCCACGACTTTGCCAAAAGCCTGTACCCGGACGCGGAGCTGAAGCTGCCGTTCCAGCCTCAACCGGGCAATACCGTGCAGCTGCATTACCGCCTGTCCAAGGACGGCTACCGCGAGCACGTAACCACCCTGGCGCCGAGCGCCTGATCGTTCTGGCCCCGCACTATTCGCGGGGCCTCATTTCCGAAGTCCTGTTAAGGGAGAGAGCATGAACCACATCTATCGTCGTATCTGGAGCAATGCAAAGCAGTGTTGGGTGGTCGTGGGCGAGCTGGTAGCAGCGCGTGGAAAGCCACGAAGCACCTTGATTCATCGTCGCGGGACCGCACTGATTGTCTTCATCGCACTGGCCGGTGCGGCGGGCAGCGCGAATGCGGGTCTCGATGTCGGTTGTTCGGGTGACAACGGGAACATCCGGCATTGCATTCCATTCATAGGTTCGTGGGACCCTCGCATGTCGACAGGCTATGCCGACATGGGTCTGGATGTGACGAACTCGATGGCGATCGGTGCGGGGTCCAGAATGTACGGAAGCTACTCGTTCGCATTCGGTCAAGGTGCGCGAGTCGAGAAGCGTAACAGTGTCGCGTTCGGCTACCACTCTACGACCTCTGACGTTGACAGCGTCGCCATCGGCTATATGTCGCGTACCGGCGCAAATGGTGGTCACAGTATTGCCATCGGGGCGAGAGCGTTTGCCGATTACATTGGCGCAACCGCTCTGGGGAACAGCTCAGCGGCTCGCGCCGAGAATGCTGTCGCCATTGGAAGCGGCGCCTCGGCGACCGCATCGAATGCGGTGGCCATTGGTGCCAACTCGGTAGCCAACGGAAGCAACACAGTATCGGTGGGAAGCAACAGCATTAAACGAAGGATCGTGAATGTCGCATCAGGTAACATTTCCTACGGTAGTGCGGACGCGGTCACCGGTGGTCAGCTGTATGAAACCAATCAGAATGTAGCCTCGGCGCGAAGCACAGCGGATTCGGCTTACTCGACCGCCAGGGCGGCCAGGACTGTTGCCGATACGGCGAAGTCCAATGCGGACAATGCCTTGTCGAAAGCCAATGTGCTTTCCGGCCTCCTGAGCCAGACGGCTGCCTCGGGGAACGTTCGCCTAGGTGCAAGTAACAGCGGAACCGTGCTGGACGTCCGCAACAGCGCCAGCGCCAATCGCAGGATCACGGGCGTGGCGGATGCCACGCTAAGCACGACGAGTACGGATGCTGTGTCTGGCAAGCAGCTCAATGCCACCAACACCAATGTAACGGCCGCACGGTCCGTCGCCGACTCCGCCAAGACCAATGCCGACAGTGCGCTGGCAAAGGCCAATACGCTCTCCGGCCTTCTGAGCCAGACGTCTGCTTCGGGAAATATCCGTATAGGCGCAAGCAACAGCGGCACCGCACTGGACGTCCGCAACAGTGCCAGCGCCAATCGCAAGATCACGGGCGTGGCGGATGCCACGCTGAGTACGTCCAGCACCGATGCTGTGTCAGGCAAGCAGTTGAATGCCACCAACACCAAGCTGGCAGATGCACAGCGCGTCGCAGACGCGGCAGCAGCGCGCCTGAACGCATCCGCCCCGGCTATCGGGCTGGCGGCAGAGGCGGAAGGGAGCGGAAGCACCGCCAGCGTAGCGATGGGGCGCTCGGCGAAGGCCTACAACACCAACAGCATCGCAGTTGGTGCAGATGCTCGGGCCGGTGTCGACGCCAACGGCGACAAGAGCGCTGCCACCGGTGCAGTTGCTCTCGGTGCTGCAACGCGCGGTGGCAATGGCGCGGTGGCGGCAGGCCTGCGTGCTTCGGCAGTGGGTGATCGCGCCGTGGCCGTAGGCAATGATGCGACGGCCGCGGCGACCCATGCCGCCGCGCTGGGCTACAAGGCAGATGCGAGCGGCAATCAGGCCGTCGCCATTGGCCGGGAGGCCGCCGCATCGGCCTTGTATTCGACGGCGCTTGGCAATCTTGCAAAGGCGGGTGCCGAAAGTGCCGTTGCGTTGGGCGACCGCGCCCTGGCATCGCACACGGGAAGTGTCGCTCTGGGCAACGGCTCCCAGACCACCGGCATCAATCAGGTCTCGGTCGGCAGCTCCAGTATCAAGCGCAAGATCGTCAACCTGGCGGATGGCGCTGTCAGCAGCAGCAGTACCGAGGCCATTACGGGCAAGCAGTTGAATGAAACCAACGGCCGGGTAACGACTGCACAGAATGCCGCCAACGGCGCGCAGACCACCGCCAATGCCGCACAGGTTGATGCCACCAAGGCCTTGGCTGAAGCCACCGTTCTGGGTGGGCTGGTCGGGCAGGTTTCGGCCACGGAGGCTGTCCGCCTGGGTGAGAAGAACAGTGGCACCGTATTGGATGTGCGCAATAGCGCGAATGCGAACCGTAAGCTGACCGGCGTGGCCGATGGCGTGGTCAGCGCCAGCAGCTACGAAGCTGTGAATGGCAGGCAGCTCAATGCCACCAATGACAAGGTGACGACGGTGGAGGGGATGGCCAAGTCTGCGGGTGCAGACGCTGCCGTGGCAAAGACGGATGCAGCCAGGGCGTTGGTCGAAACCGCAGCACTGGGCGGGCTGGTGGCGCAGGTTTCTGCGTCCGGCGATGTGCGCCTGGGCGGGAAGAATAGCGGTGCGACGTTGGATGTGCGCAACAGCGCCAATGCCAATCGGAAGATCACTGGTGTGGCAGATGGAATCTTGAGTGCCAGCAGTGCTGAGGCTGTGTCTGGTAGTCAGCTTTATTCAACCAATTCACGCGTCTCAGATCTTGAGGATCTTGCGCAGTTTGTGAGCATCGGCTCTGCGCCCTTCAGTGAACGCGCCGAAGCAGGTGTGGCAGGCGTTGCGGTGGGAAATTCAGCAAAGACGGGAATGGAGGGAGGAACCGCGGTAGGCACGTTTGCGGAGGCAATGGGGAAGAACTCCACCGCAATTGGTAGAGCGGCAACTGTCTCTGTGGATTCCGAGAATGGGTTCGCATTGGGAGTCGGTGCACAGGTAGGCGGAGACACTGGCGGTGCACGTGGAGGTGTAGCGATTGGTGCTGGCGCAAGCGTTGAAGGTGGAGCTCTCAACTCGCTAGCACTTGGAATGGGTTCCCAAGCTGATGAGGTTGGGGTTGCGTCGTTCGGGAGTGTCGGCATCCAGCGCCGCCTTGTAAACATCGCCCGAGGCACCGCCGACCACAACGCCACCACCGTCTCTCAGCTCAAGGATTCGCTCGCCACCCTCGGCGGCGGCGCAGGCATGGATGCGAACGGCAACATCATTGCCCCTACTTATGCAGTACAGAGTGGAACTCAGAGCACCGTTGAGGACGCGCTGGTGGCACTCGACGGCGCTGTGATCACCGCAGGCCGCCGGGCGGAGAAGGTGGAAGGCCAGCTCAGCTCGATCTTCCAGGAATCACCCTCGACCCGCGCCGACGGCATGAGCCAGATCGCGCTTAATGGAGTGAATGGCATGGTGCTGACCAACCTTGCTGACGGTCGAGTGGCGCCAGGAAGCCGCGATGCTGTAACCGGCAGTCAGTTGTACGCCGCCGAGCAGAAGATCTCGCAGAATCGGAACGATCTGGAGGCGATGCGCAAGGAGCGGGAGATGGGCGAGCAGGCCATGCGTGGATTGGATGCGAGCGTCATCGACTACGGCGGTGCGCGTTTGACTGGTGTGGCAGAGGCAGGGCTGTCGGCTGATAGCTCGGATGTTGTGCGCGGTAGTCAGCTCTATGAGACCAACAGCCGTGTTTCGGCCATGGAAGGAATCAGCCAGTATGTCAGTGTGGGTACGGCTCCTGAGCATGGCAGTGCTCAGGCTGGTCCGGTTGGTCTCGCCATTGGAAACTTGGCAAAGACGGGCATTGAGGGTGGCACTGCAATTGGAACTTTCGCCGAGGCAATGGGCAAAAACTCAATTGCCATCGGACGGGCGTCCACTGTCTTCCAAGGCTCAGATTCCAGCTTCGCCGTCGGGACTGGAGCTGAGGTTGGTAGGGGCGGCGAGCCCGGTGCAATCGGAGCCATTGCTTTTGGTGCTGGTTCCAGAGTCGATTCCGGGGCCGA
Source organism: Stenotrophomonas sp. CASM101 (assembly GCF_049384845.1). Taxonomy (NCBI): domain Bacteria; kingdom Pseudomonadati; phylum Pseudomonadota; class Gammaproteobacteria; order Lysobacterales; family Lysobacteraceae; genus Stenotrophomonas; species Stenotrophomonas sp. CASM101. The sequence continues at coordinate 176,035 of NZ_JBMRFR010000006.1, forward strand.
TGGTTCTATCGCGCTCGGAAGCGGCTCTTATGCAGCCGAGGCGGGGGTTGTGTCGTTTGGTAGTGTTGGTACGAAGCGCCGCCTCGTAAACATCGCCAACGGCACCGCCAACCACAACGCCGCCACCGTCGGCCAGCTGCGTGGCGCACTGTCCGCCCTCGGCGGAGAAGTCGATACCAATGGCAACATCGTCGGCCCCAGCTTCAACGTGCAGGGCCAGTCCCAATCCACGCTCAATGGTGCATTGGAAGCGCTCGACGGCGCAGTCGTCAGCACCACCTCGCGGGTGAACCAGGTCGAATCCCAGCTCCGCTCCGTGTTCCAGGAAACTCCCTCGGTGCGTGCAGACGGCACCCACCAGCTCACCCTGGCCGGTGCCAACGGCATGGTCATCTCCAACGTGGCCAACGGCCTGATCGCGGCCGGCAGGCGCGATGCGGTCAACGGCGGCCAGCTGCATTCGATGCAGCAGCAGATCAACGGCCGCATGGATGGGCTGGAGCAGCGTATCGACGGTCAGCCGCAGGCCCGCGCCACGGCGGCAGCATCCACGCCTTCGCCATCCACCGAAGAGACCGCGCCGGCGCCGGAGACCGGCGGCTCGCCGCAGATCGCCTCAACCGGTGAAGGTGACAAGCCGGCCCCGCAGCCGAAGCCGAAGCAGGACGACACGCCCAAGCCGCAGGTCGACACCGCGGACCTGGAAAAGATGCTGGCCCGTGCCAACGAGTACACCGATGGTGCCATCAGCGCTTTCGAGCGTCGCCTGGACAAGATGGACAAGCGCTTCAACCGCATGGCGGCGATGAGCAGCGCGCAGAGCGCGATGGCGATGAACACCGCAGGTCTGGCCACCTACAACCGCCTCGGTGCGGGCGTGGGCTACAGCGAGGGTGAGTCGGCGATGGCCGTGGGCTACCAGCGCGTGCTCAACGAGAAGGGTTCGGCCACCTTCAGCCTCAATGGTGCGTTCACCAACAGCGGTGAACGCAGCATGGGCGTCGGCGTGGGCATCGGCTGGTAAGCCATGCGGCCCCGGCGTGGTGCGCGTAATGAACCCCGCCGCGCCGGGGTCCTTGCCGAGGAGATGGCAATGTACAGATGGGTACGCGGAATTATCAGCTATCGCACGTTCTATATCTGGCGGGCGCGCTTTCGCTACTACACCTGGAACCTGGACCTGTGGACGCTGATGAGCGGGCTGTGCATCGCCGGTCTTCTGCTGGTGCTGTGGTACCTGTGGCAGATGCTGGGCGTGCCGCCGCCGCGCGTACACCCGAAAGCCGCGGCGCTGCGCATCGAAGGTGTCTCCAGCGAGGCGATCCATCGCATCGTGCTGGTACGCCACGCGGGCAGCACGCCGGGGGCCCCGTTCACTACGCCGGAAGAGGTGCGGGCGAGCACGTTGCGCACGATGCGGGTGCGGCAGGTGATGGACAGCGAAGTGGTGTGGCGGCTGAAAGCCGACATGCTGGCGGACATCGCCGACTACATCACCGCCACGGGTGGGTGCGTCCCGTACGACTGCCGACGGATTCGCGCTCGATTTGAGGATGTGCGCAGGGCGGGTGTTGAGAATGCGCAGATCAACACAGCACTGTCGACGATCCTGGAGGTGTCGCTGGACCAGATGCCGTCGTTGGAGTCGGTCGAGCATGAGCGTGTGAAGAGTGGGTGGTCGGATGGGTTCAACGACATCTATGACCAGATCTGGTTGCTGCGGGGCCTGCAGGTCATGCATGCACAGATGATGCGGGAGTATCCGCAGCGAGCCGCCGCGCCGTGGTTGCCGCGGTTGCTCAGCGACCCGCTGCGCGATACCCGTTTCGTCTGGTAGCGGGAGCAGGATAGGCGTCATCTGCCAGCCTGAAGCACAGTGCGGACCAACGGTCCGCACCTACCGAACACGGGTGCAACGCTCCTGTAGAGTCGAGCCGCGCTCGACTGCTCTTCGGTCGGCACTCGAAATGCCTGAAGCACGGTGCGGACCAACGGCCCGCACCCACCACTGGCAGGTACCGCTGCGCTCGCCGACCATGGGCCGGCGCTACCGTCATCCGCCGATGTACGCGGTAATCTCCGCTTCGGCCAGCAGCTGCCGCAACTGCGCCACAGACGCGCGTCGCATCGGCTTCTCATCCACCGGTGACAGTGGGGCCTGGCGCAGGGCGTCATACGGCAGTACGGCCAGGTCAAAGGTCAGTTCCTCGGCACTGAACACCCACACCGGCACGTCCAGGCTCCGTTCGCGGTCCATGCGCAGCCGACGCGTCCGCGATTCTGCGGGAATGCCGTGTTCGTCCAGGAAGCGGTGCACGGCTTCCGGGTCGTCGCTGTGCAGGTGAAGCTGCACCGGGCTGTTGGCATCGGCGGTGCCTTCCAGCACCGGGCCGGCCAGCCGTGGGGCGAAGCCGTGCAGGAACTCCAGCGCGCGCATGGCAGCCTCTCGGCGGCGCTGCAGTTCGCTGCCGTGCTGGGGGCCAGCGAACAGCCGCTGGTATTCGCGCAGGGCGTCTTCGATCTCGGTGTTGCGGGGCAGGGAGGCATCGTCGTGGATGCCGAGCCGGCTGGCGGCCTTCAACTTGGCCTGGTGGTAGTCGCGGATGCCGCCTTCGGCCATCAGGCGGGCGGCTTCGTGGGCGAGGCGGTGACGCCGCTCGCGGGTCTGGCTGGCAGCATGCTGACGGGCGCGATGCATGCGATGACTCCCTGTTGCGACCTGGCTACAGAGTAGCGCACGGATGTGACATCCGCGTGGGTATTTCACGGAGGCGAGCAAGCGGGTGCCGTTGATCCTGTAGAGCCGAGCCCATGCTCGGCTGCTCTACCGCGGACGCCCGGAGCCGAGCATGGCTCGGCTCTACAAAGGTGACACCAACCCAAGGTTGGCATCTACCGGAGCAAAAGGGTGCCGTTGATCCTGTAGAGCCGAGCCCATGCTCGGCTGCTCTACCGCCGGCGCATGGAGCCGAGCATGGGCTCGGCTCTACAAAGGGCAGTGCCAACCAACGGTTGGCACCCACCGAATCCTTCCTCAAAAGATATCGAACGCGGCGGCGTCGGCCTGCGGCGTATTGAGGTTCAGGTCGTAGTCGGTCAGGCGGTCCATGTCTTCCACCTTCACCCATTCGGTCGCGCCGTTGAGGGTGGCCTGGACCATGCCGCTGGGCGGCTCGTTCTGCGCAATCGGGGTGTCCTTCAGCGCGGTGCGCATGTAGTCGATCCAGATCGGCAGGGCGGCCTTGCCACCGTATTCGCGGTAGCCCAGCGAGCGGAAGTCGTCGCGGCCCACCCATACGGTGGTCACGTACGGGCCACCGAAGCCGGAGAACCAGGCGTCGCGGTGGTCGTTGGTGGAGCCGGTCTTGCCGCCCACGTCCTCGCGGCCGAGCACCTTGGCCTGCACGCCGGTACCGCGCTGGACGACGTCGCGCATCATCGATACCAGCTGGTAGGCGGTGCGGGCGTCGATCGCGCGCGGGGCGGTGCGGGCATCGGGGTTGACCGGCGCGGCCGGGGTCTCGGCCTTGGCTTCGGCCTTGGCCGCAGCAGCCGGGTCCACCTTCGGGGCCGGGGCGCCGAAGTTGAAGCCGTCCACCACCTGGTTGACCGGCTGGTCGCTGCTGCCGGCGCAGTCGCGGCAGGCCATCGCCGGGTTTTCCTTGAACACCAGGTTGCCGTCGCGGTCGTTCACCTGGTCGATCAGCCAGGTGTCCACGCGCGAGCCGCCGTTGGCGAACACGGCGTAGCCACGGGCCACCGACAGCGGGGTGAGCGAGGCGGTACCCAGCGACATCGACAGGTTCGGCGGCAGTTCCGATTCGGCGAAACCAAATTCGCTGATGTACTTGCGCGCGTAGTCCACGCCCATGCCATCGAGCAGACGCACCGAGACCAGGTTGCGCGACTGCACCAGCGCTTCGCGCAGGCGCATCGGGCCGCGGAAACCGCCGCCGTCGTTCTGCGGGGCCCAGGTCTTGCCGCGGCGGTCGCGGAACACGACCGGGGCGTCGAGCACGATCGAGGCCGGGTTGTAGCCCTTGTCGAAGGCCGCGGCGTAGATGAAGGGCTTGAAGCTCGAACCCGGCTGGCGGCGGGCCTGGGTGGCACGGTTGAACTTGTTGCCGGAGAAGCTGAAACCGCCCACCAGCGCCTTCAGTGCGCCGCTGTGGGCATCCAGCGAGACCAGCGCGGACTGGCCGCGCGGGAGCTGATCCAGCAGCCACTCACCTTCCTTGGCACCGGCACGCACGCGCACGATGTCACCGCGCTGCACCAGCTTGCCCGGGGTCTTGTTGGTCCACTTGGCGGCACCGGCCGGCAGCACGATCTCGCTGCGGTTGGCCAGCACCACGGTGGCGCTGCCATCGGCACCGGTGCTGGCAACGATGGCCGGCAGCAGGCCGGCCTGGCCGTACAGGCCACGCAGGTGCTCGGCCAGGGCGGCGGCGTCTTCACCGGCACCCACCTGCACCTGCTTCTCCACGCCGTGCCAGCCGTGGCGGTGGTCGTAGAGCAGCAGGCCATCACGGACGGCCAGGTTGGCGGCGGTCTGCAGGGTGGAGTCGATGGTGGTGGTGACGTGGTAGCCCTTGTTGACCACATCGCCGCCGAAGCGGGCGATCATCTCCTGGCGCACCAGTTCGGCCACGTAGGGCGCGTCGACCTGCACCGGCGGCTCATGCGCGGTGGCGTGCATCGGCACGGCCTTGGCCGCGTCGGCCTCGGCCTGGCTGACGAACTTCAGGTCGGCCATGCGCTGCAACACATAGTTGTCACGACGCTGGCGGGCGCGCTCCGGATTGGAGATCGGGTTGCCCGAGGAGGGGAACTTGGGGATGCCGGCCAGCGAGGCCATCTCGTCCAGGTCCAGCTCGTTCAGCTTCTTGCCGTAATAGAACTCGGCGGCGGCGGCCACGCCGTAGGCGCGGTTGCCGAAGAAACTCTTGTTCAGGTACAGCTCGAAGATCTCGTCCTTGCTCAGCTCGGATTCGATCTTCCGCGCCAGCAGGATCTCGGCCAGCTTGCGGGTATAGCTGTACTCGGAGCTGAGGAAGAACTGGCGGGCCACCTGCTGGGTGATGGTGGAACCACCGGGCACGCGCTTGTCGTTGGTGGTGGCCAGCAGCCACACCGCGCGGCCGATGCCCTTGTAGTCCACGCCGCCATGCTCGTAGAAGCGGGCGTCCTCGGTGGCCAGGAAGGCCTGCTTCAGCTTCTCCGGCACGTCCTTCATGGTGATCGGGGTACGCCGGGTCTCGCCGAACACCGCCATCAGCTTGCCGTCGGCGGCATAGACGTACATCGGCTCCTGCATTTCCACGTCGCGCAGGGTCTGCACGTCGGGAAGCTTGGAGGACACGGCGTAGTACAGACCGCCCACGGCGGCCGCGCCGATCAGCGCCAGGACCAGGACAATCAGGAAGATCCAGCGCAGCCAGCGGCGGAGTCGAGTCATCGGGTTCAGATTCCGATTGCGAATTTCGTGGTCGCAGAGTATAGATTACGCAAGGTGGCGGCTGGGGTCGGCACCGGGGAGCGCAAGGGGAACAGTCAGGGGCTGCATCGTGAATCCGTGAGGAACTTCACAGCAGGGCCGTTGCCATTTGCTAAGAATACGTTATTAATGCTCGGGCGCAGGTCTTGCGTCCAAGTGCCCGTCGGCAGGGGAGAAACCGTGGGGCTCATCCCAAAAAGTCAGTCGCCGCTCGTAGGCGTCGACATCAGTTCGACTGCGGTAAAGCTTTTGCAGCTGTCCCGCAGTGGCAACCGTTTTCGCGTGGAACATTACGCTGTGGAACCTCTTCCGCCGAATGCGGTGGTGGAAAAGAACATCGTGGAAGTGGAGGCCGTGGGTGAGGCCATCCGCCGCGCGATGAACCGCTCGGGGAGCAAGGCCAAGCTGGCCGCTGCCGCCGTTGCCGGTTCGGCGGTGATCACCAAGGTGATCCCGATGCCGGCCGAGCTCGACGAGAACGACATGGAAGCCCAGATCGAGCTGGAAGCGGTCAACTACATTCCGTACCCGATCGAGGAAGTGAACCTGGACTTCGAGGTGATCGGGGCGATCCCGAACAACCCGGAGATGGTCCAGGTGCTGCTGGCCGCGTCGCGTTCGGAGAACGTGGAACTGCGCCAGTCGGCCCTGGAACTGGGTGGCCTGCAGGCCAAGGTGATGGACGTGGAGGCCTTCGCGGTCGAGAACGCCTACGCCCTGGTCGCCAGCGAGCTGCCGGTGTCCATCGAGGGCGTGGTCGCGCTGGTCGATATCGGCGCCACCATGACCACCCTCAACGTTCTGCGCGGCGGCCGCAGCCTGTACAGCCGCGAACAGGTGTTCGGTGGCAAGCAGCTGACCGACGAGATCATGCGCCGTTACGGCCTGAGCTACGAGGAAGCCGGCCTGGCCAAGCGCCAGGGTGGGCTGCCGGAAAGCTACGAGATGGAAGTGCTGGAGCCGTTCAAGGAAGCCACGGTCCAGCAGATCAGCCGCCTGCTGCAGTTCTTCTATGCAGGCAGCGAGTTCAACCGCGTTGACCACATCGTGCTGGCCGGCGGCTGCGCCGTGCTCGGCGGCCTGCCGGAAATGGTCGAGGAACAGCTGGGCGTGCCGACCGTGGTCGCCAACCCGCTGGCGCAGATGACCCTGGGGCCGAAGGTGAACGCACATGCGCTGGCCCAGGATGCCCCCGCGCTGATGATCGCCACCGGTCTGGCGCTGAGGAGCTTCGACTGATGGCACGCATCAATCTATTGCCCTGGCGCGCCGAGCGGCGCAAGCAACGCCAGCGCGAGTTCTACGCAATGCTGGGCATGGCCGCGATCGGTGGCCTGCTGCTGTCGCTGGTGATCTGGTTCTATTACGACCGCCAGGTGAGCGGCCAGATGGACCGCAACGCCTATCTGGAAGCCGAGATCGAAAAGGTCAAGGAACAGAACAAGGAGATCGACCGCCTCGACGCGCAGAAGGAACGCCTGCTGGCCCGCAAGAAGGTCATTGAAGAACTGCAGGCCAAGCGCTCGCAGATGGTGCACCTGTTCGATGCGCTGGTGCGCACGATTCCCGATGGCCTGGTGCTGACCGCGCTGAAGCAGGAAGGCGACGTGCTGACCCTGGAAGGGCGCACCCAGTCCAACGCCCGTGTTTCGGCGTACATGCGCAATCTGGAAACGTCCGGCTGGATGACCAACCCGGAACTGTCGATCATCGAAGCGCGTGACCCCGAGAAGGACAAGGACGGCAAGACCGGCCCGGTTGCGGACATCAAGGCGCTGCCCTATGTGTTCGTGGTCAAGGTGAAGCTGCCGGCACAGAGTGAGGAAGTGGCCGGTACGCCAGGCCTCAACGCCGATGGTTCGGTGGCAACGCCGGCTCCGCCCGCCGTGGCCCCGCTTGCCGCCGGCCCGGATGCAGCGGCGCCTGCTGCACCGGCCGCAGGCCAGCCCGCTGCTGCTCCGGCTGCCCCCGCCCCCGCCGCCGCTCCGGTCAACGCACCTGCTGCCACCCCGGCCGCGCCGAACCAGCCGGCAGCCCCGGCTGCCAAGCCTGCGCCGAAGCCCGAGGGCAGCCGCCTGGCGCAGCCGCCGCAGGCCTTCAACGCCCCGCTGCAGGGGGATCGCGCATGAGCCAGAAAATCGATCTGAAGAACCTGGATTTCAACGACATCGGCAACTGGCCGCAGAAGGCCAAGATCGTCTTCTGCTCGCTGTTGGCGCTGGTGATCATGTTCGTTGCGTGGATGCTGCTGATCAGTGGCAAGCGCGAGGAACTGGCCGGCCTGGAATCGAAGGAAGTCGACCTGCGTGCCGAGTTCACCAAGCAGCAGGAGCGCGCGGTGAACCTGGCACCGCTGAAGCAGCAGCTGGCACAGATGGAACAGGTGCTGCAGCAGATGCTGCGGCAGCTGCCCAGCAAGACCGAAATGCCTGACCTGATCATCGACATCTCGCAGACGGCGTTGTCCAGCGGCCTGACCAACGAGCTGTTCGAGCCGGAGCAGGAGCAGGTCAAGGAGTTCTACGCCGAAAAGCCGATCAAGCTGCGCATGGTGGGCAGTTACCACCAGTTCGGTGCTTTCGTCAGTGGCGTGGCGTCGCTGCCGCGCGTGGTCATCCTGACCATGCACGACATCAACCTCAAGCCCAAGGACAAGGCCACCGGCAACGCCCGCAGCGGTGCGCTGGAACTGTCCGGCACGGTCAAGACCTATCGCTATCTGGATGAGACCGAGGTGCAGGCACAGCAGGCGGCTGACGCCGGCAAGGAGGAGAAGAAGTGATCCGTTCCCTCTTTGCGCGTTGTGGGATGGCAGCCGTCGTGCTGATGCTGGCCGCGTGCGGCCGCGATGTGACCAGCACGCCGGGTGATGCGCCCAACCTTGAAAAGTGGGTGGAAGGCGAGCGTGCCCGACCGGCGCAGCCGCTGGAGCCGCTGCCGGTGATGCAGCAGTTCGAAACCTTCGAATACTCCGCACAGGGCCTGCGCGATCCGTTCACCGATGCCTGGACCAATCCGCAGCAGGGGAATGGCGGATTGCGTCCGGATCCGAACCGGCGCAAGGAGCCGTTGGAAGGCTTCCCGCTGGATGCACTGGACATGGTCGGTACCATCGGCACCGGCGCCGCTACCGTGGCGCTGGTGATGGGGCCGGACAAGGTGACCTACCGGGTACGCCCGGGTGGGTACCTGGGGCAGAGCGACGGGCGGGTCACGGCGGTCTTCGAAGACCACGTGGAGCTGATCGAACTGGTGCCGGATGGCGCGGGCGGCTGGCTGGAACGGCCGGCAACGCTCTCGCTTGAAGATCAATGATCGTTTACTGGGGATAGCACGATGACCTTTCACCAAGCCAAGGGGCTGCGTCCCATCCGGCGCTCTACCTTGAACCGTGTCAGCGCGTTGGGAGTCGCGCTGATGCTGGCCTGCGCTCCGGCGCTGGCCGCCGCACCGGCCGAGAAGCCGGTGGGCGCCACCGTGGCTCCGGCGGCAGCGCCGGCCGGCCTGTCGGTGGCCAAGATCGATTTCAAGCGCGGCGATGATGGCGCCGGGCGCCTGATCGTCCAGTTCGACGGCCAGGGCGCGGTGCCGGATCTGCGTACGCAGGGCAACAGCGTGGTGGTCGATGTCGGTAACGCTCGGCTGCCGGCCAACCTGCAGAAGCCGATGAACGTCACCGACTTTGCCACACCGGTGCAGCGCATCGACGCCAAGCCGTCCGGTGCCGGTACGCAGCTGGTGCTCAGTACCGGTGGCGCGGTGGAGTCGCTGGCCTACCAGAGCGGCAACGAGTACGTGGTGGAGATCAGCCCGCGGCAGGCGCCCGCCGCGGTGGGCGCGGTCACCGCCGGCAGCGTCACCCAGGCCGCCAAGGCGGTGGGGCAGCGTGGCTTCACCGGCAAGCCGGTGACCTTCAACTTCCAGGACGTGCCGGTGCGCACCGTGCTGCAGTTGATCGCCGAGGAATCCAATCTCAACGTGGTGGCCTCCGATTCGGTACAGGGCAATGTGACCTTGCGCCTGGTCAACGTGCCGTGGGACCAGGCGCTGGACATCGTGCTGCGCGCCAAGGGCCTGGACAAGCGTCGCGATGGCAGCGTCATCTGGGTCGCTCCGCAGGCTGAGCTGGCCAAGTTCGAGCAGGAGAAGGAAGACGCGCGCATCGCCATCGAGAACCGCGAAGACCTGGTCACCGATTACGTCCAGATCAACTACCACAGCGCCACGCAGATCTTCAAAGCGCTGACCGAGGCCAAGGGCATCGGCGGCGGTGGTGGTGGCGGCAATGGCGGTGGCGGCGGTTCGTCGCAGGAAGACAGTGGTTTCCTGTCCTCGCGCGGCCGTATCGTGGCCGACGAGCGCACCAACACGCTGATGATCAGCGACATCCCGAAGAAGATCGCGCGCATGCGTGAGCTGATCGGTGTGATCGACCGTCCGGTTGACCAGGTGCTGATCGAAAGCCGTATCGTCATCGCTACCGATACCTTCGCCCGCGAGCTGGGTGCGAAGTTCGGCATCAGCGGCAGCCGCGACAACGTGTACTTCAGCGGCAGCCTGGATGCCAATGCCGAAACCCGCAAGTCGCAGGTCGATACGGCGCAGGCCAACGCCAAGGCGATTCGCGAGTGGCAGGCCGGCGGCAGCGTCGGCCCGGCGCCGATTCCCAGCGGCCCGACCATCAAGCGCGGCCTGAACTGGAACCTGCCGGTGGCCGCAGCCAACAACCCTGGCTCGCTGGCGCTGTCGATCCTCAACGCAGGCTACCTGCTGGACGTGGAGCTGTCGGCCATGCAGGAAGAGTCGCGAGGTGAGGTGATCTCCAACCCGCGCGTGGTTACCACCAACCAGCGCGAGGCGATGATCAAGCAGGGCAAGGAAATCGGCTACGTCACCATCAGCGGCACCGGTGCTGCCGGTGGCGCCGGCTCCACCCCGAACGTGCAGTTCAAGGAAGTGGTGCTGGAACTGCGGGTGACCCCGACCATCACCAACGACAACCGCGTGTTCCTCAACATGCAGGTGAAGAAGGATGAAGTCGACCGCCTGATCGAACTGCAGGGCTACGGCACGGTGCCGTCGATCAACCGCCGCGAGGTCAACACTGCGGTACTGGTCGAGGATGGGCAGACCGTGGTCATCGGTGGCGTGTACGAGTTCACCGACCGCAGCAGCATCAGCAAGGTGCCGTTCCTGGGCGACGTGCCGTTCCTGGGCAACCTGTTCAAGAAGCGCGGCCGCAACAAGGACAAGGCCGAGCTGCTGGTGTTCGTCACGCCGAAGGTGCTGCGCGTGGCCAAGCAGAACTGAGCCCCCGCCACCCGCGCAACGCAGAAGGGCCGCCATGCGCGGCCCTTCTGCGTTTCCACCCGTAGATCCACGCCATGCGTGGATGCGCCGTTCAGCCGTTCTTGATGCCAATCGCAGGGCACCCTGCGATGATGTCGGGAACCCGTGCCGTCCCGCGCCGGTCAAAGGCCCCCATGAACCTGCCACCGCCGATGCCCGAAACCGTCTCGCCGCCGCCCGCGCCGGCCGCCTCCCGCCTGCATGGCGCCTTCACCCAGCTGCGCGATGCCCTGTCGGCCGAGATCGTCGGCCAGGCGGCACTGGTCGAACGCCTGCTGATCGCGCTGCTGGCCGATGGCCACCTGTTGGTGGAAGGCGCTCCGGGCCTGGCCAAGACCACGGCGATCCGTGCGCTGGCCTCGCGCCTGGAGGCGGATTTCGCCCGCGTGCAGTTCACCCCGGACCTGTTGCCGGCCGACCTGACCGGCACCGAGATCTGGCGCCCGCAGGAGGGCCGCTTCGAATTCGTACCCGGCCCGATCTTCCACCCGATCCTGCTGGCCGATGAAATCAACCGCGCGCCGGCCAAGGTGCAGTCGGCGCTGCTGGAAGCGATGGGTGAGCGCCAGGTCACCGTTGGCCGCCACACCTACGCGCTGCCGCCGCTGTTCCTGGTGATGGCCACGCAGAACCCGATCGAGCAGGAAGGCACTTTCCCGCTGCCCGAAGCACAGCTGGACCGGTTCCTGATGCATGTACGCATCGGCTACCCGGACCAGGCCGCCGAATCGGAGATCCTTCGGCTGGCCCGCGACCGCGCCCGTGGCGCGCTGGGCGAAGCCGCACCGGCGGCGGAAAAGCTGCCGATGCAGGATGTGTTCGATGCCCGCCGCGAAGTGCTGGACCTGCACATGGCGCCGGCGCTGGAACGCTACCTGATCGAGCTGGTGCTGGCCTCGCGTGATCCGTCGCGCTATGACGCTGGCCTGGGCCGCCGCATTGCCTGGGGCGCCAGCCCGCGCGGTTCCATCGCGCTGGAACGCTGCGCACGTGCGCGCGCCTGGTTGGCCGGCCGCGACTTCGTCACGCCCGATGACGTGCGAGCGGTTGCCGCCGACGTGCTGCGCCATCGCGTACTGCCCAGCTACGAAGCCACCGCCGAAGGCTGGGACGGCGAACGCCTGGTGCAGGAACTGCTGGCCCGCGTGCCGGCACCCTGAGCCTGCGCATGGCCGATCCATCCCTGCACCACGCCTCTTCCGTCAGCGACGGTGACGGGCTGCGCCCGCAGCTGGCCGAACTGGTAGCGCTGCGCCGCCTTGCACAGCGACCGCCGCCGCCACGCCGTGGCCGCGCCGGCAACGCGGGGCAGGCGCCGTCGCCGCTGCGTGGGCGTGGCATGGAGTATGCCGAGTCACGCGAGTACGTGGCCGGTGATGATGCGCGCCATATCGACTGGCGGGTAACCGCACGCACAGGTCGTGCCCACACCAAACTGTTCCAGGCCGAACGCGAGCGGGTCAGCCTGATCGTGGCCGATACCTCGCCGGCCCTGTACTTCGGCACCCGCGTGCGCTTCAAATCGGTGCAGGCCGCACGTGCCGGTGCTGTCGCCGCGTGGTCGGCACAGCGTCGTGGTGATCGCATCGGCGCCCTGCGTGGCAGCGACCGTGAACCACCGATCGCACCGGCAGGTGGCCCGCGCGGCGTGCTGCGCGTGCTGGATGCGCTCACCCGGTGGTATGCGCAGCCACCGGCCGATGACCTTGGCCTGGAGCGCGCGCTGGACCATGCCGGTCGCGTCCTGCGCCCGGGTGCACGCGTGCTGGTGCTGGCCGACCCGCAGCAGGCCATCCGTATTCCGCCTGCGCGCTGGAGTGCGCTGGCCCAGCACCATGACCTCAGCCTGGTGCTGCTGGTCGATCCATTGGAACTGCAGCCTCCATCGGCCGCGCTGCAGTTCCAGACCCTGCAGCAGCGCATCGGCCTGGACCTGCGGCGCAGCGAGGTGCAGGCGCATTGGCAGGCACACTTCGTCGAACCGCTGCAGGAACTGCGGCGTCAGCTCGGCGCACGCCGTGTCGATGTGCAGGTGCTGACCACCGATGCGCCCAGCGATGCCTGGTTGGCACCATCGCCCACCGAGGTGCCGGCATGAGTGCCAACCTGCCGCTGCGCGACGTCCAAGTGCCACCGCCTCCGTCGTGGTGGCCACCGGCACCGGGCTATCTGATGATCGGCGGTGGGGTGCTGCTGTTGCTGGCGGCGATGGCCTTCGTGTGGTGGCAGCGCCGCCGACGCTGCCAACGCTGGTTGCAGCTGTTCGATCAGGAGCTGGCAACCACCGGCGATGCTGCTGCAGAACTGGCGGCGATTGCAGGACTGCTGCGTCGCGCCGCGCGCCAGGCACAGCCCGGCAGTGAATCCCTGCGCGATGATGCCTGGTGGCAGCGCGTGGATCCGGAAGGCACGCTGCCCGCGGCGCGTCGCAGCCTGCTGGCCGAAGGGGCCTATCGCCCACGCGTGGACGCCAACGATGTGGCGGCGCTGCGCAGCTGGGCGCGCGAGCGCTATCTGGCCATGCTGCTGGAGCGGCGCCGATGAACCTGCTGGCAAGTTACTGGCCGTGGCCGGAGCTGCAGCTGGCGTGGCCGCTGGCCCTGCTGGCGCTGCCGTTGCCGTTGCTGATGCGCTGGTGGAAGCGTCGTGCCGATCCCGGCGCTGCGCTGCGCGTGCCCTATGCAGCGACGGAACTGGAAGCGCTGGCCGGTGGCGGCCGCGTTGATGTGTCGTGGCTGCGCACGCTGCTGTTGTGGCTGGGCTGGTGCGCGCTGTGCGTCGCACTGGCACGCCCGCAACAGCTGGGCGAAGCAATCACCCCGCCGCAGCAGGGCCGGCAGATGATGCTGGCGATGGACGTGTCCGGCAGCATGGGCGAGGGCGACATGGTGCTGGGTGGACAGGCGGTGGATCGCCTGACCGCAGCCAAGGCCGTGTTGGCCGATTTCCTGGATCGTCGTGCCGGTGATCGCATCGGCCTGCTGATCTTCGGCGACCGCGCCTACACGCTTACGCCGCTGACGGCCGATCTGGCCAGCGTGCGCGACCAGCTGCGCGACAGCGTGGTTGGCCTGGCGGGTCGCGAGACGGCGATCGGTGATGCCATCGGCCTGGCGGTGAAGCGCCTGCGCAGCCAACCCGAAGGCCAGCGCGTATTGATCCTGCTGACCGACGGCGTCAGCAACGCCGGCGTGCTGGAACCGCTGCGCGCGGCGGAGGTGGCCCGCGCCGAGGGCGTGCGCATCCACACCGTCGCATTTGGTGGCGATGGCAGCATGCGCCTGTTCGGCATTCCCATTTCCGCCGATCAGGACCCGGTCGACGAGGCCACGTTGAAGAAGATTGCCAGCATGACCGGTGGCCAGTTCTTCCGCGCGCGTGACACCGCGCAGCTGGCCGGGATCTACGCTGAACTGGACCGGCTGGAGCCGATCGCCGCGAAGGGGCCGAGCCTGCGCCCGCGCGAAGAACGTTATGCCTGGCCATTGGGGGTGGCGTTGCTGCTGGGCGTGCTGGCGTGGCTGTGGCCGGAGCGTCGCCGATGATCGCGCTTGCTTCGAATCTTCCCGATTGGAATGCGCTGCACTTCCTGCGCCCGGAATGGCTGTGGGCCTTGCTGGCTTTGCCGGTCATTCTTGCACTGGCGCTGTACCGGCAGCGGCGCAGCGATGTGTGGCGAACAGCGGTGGATGCCCACCTGTTGCCGCATCTGCTGGCCGCGGGCACGCGCCGCCGCGTACGCCTGCCCTGGGCCGTCCTGCTGGGCTGGACGCTGGCCTCGCTGGCCATGGCCGGGCCAAGCTGGCGCCAGCAGGCACAGCCGATGTTCCAGGCCAGCGCGCCGCTGCTGGTGGTGCTGGATCTATCCAGCCGGATCAATGCCACCGACCTGCCGCCGTCGCGCCTGCTGCAGGCGCGGGCGAAAGTGGGTGAGCTGCTGCGTGCCCGCCAGGGCGGACAGGTGGGCCTGGTGGTCTACGCCGAGGACGCCTACACCGTGGCGCCGCTGACCGACGACGGCAGCAATGTGGCGCTGTATCTGGACGCGTTGTCGCCGGATGTGATGCCACGTGACGGCCAGCGTGCCGACCGCGGCATCGACTGGGCAACGCGGTTGATGCGCCAGATCGGGGCGCTGCGGGGGCAGATCCTGCTGGTCAGCGATCACGCCGATGATGAAGCGGCACTGGCCGCAGCGCAGGCGCGCAGCCTCGGCCTGCAGGTGTCGGTACTGGGCCTGGGCACCCCCGCCGGGGCGGCGTACCGGGATGGCAGTGGGCAGATCCGCCAGGCTGCGCTGGACGAAGGCAGCCTGCGTGCCGTGGCCACCGCGGGAGGTGGCCGCTATGCCCGCATCGCCGCCGATGCCAGTGATCTGCGCGCACTGGGCGTACTGGATGCACGCGAAGGCACTGCAGCGCAGCGGCCGGGCGAGGGCAAGCAATGGCGTGATGAAGGGTTCTGGCTGCTGCCACCGGTGATGCTGCTGGCGTTGCTGGCCTTCCGCCGCCGCGCGCTGCTGGCGGCAGTGCTGGCGGTGGGCCTGCTGCCATGGATGAGCGACGTGCAGGCGCAGGCGCCTGCCGCGCCCGCCGTACCGCCAGCGCAGGGCACGCTGTGGAAGCGCGCCGACCAGGTGCAGCACCAGCGCTTGGCCGAAGGTGCGCAGGCGTACCGCAATGGCGATTTCGCCGGTGCCCGCAAGCAGTTCGAGGGCATCGACAGCGATGCGGGCTGGTACAACCTGGCCAATGCACTGGCCCGCCAGGGCCACTACGACGAAGCCATTGCCGCCTACGACCGCGCGCTGGCGCTGCATCCCGGCATGGCCGATGCGGTCGCCAACCGTGCCGTGGTCGATGCCGCGCGCAAGCGCAAGCAGTCCGGTGGCAAAGGCCAGGATCAGCAGAAACCACCGCAGAACGGGCAGCAGAAGCCACCGCAGAACGGCCAGGGGCAGCAGAATCCGCAGGGCCAGAAGCCGCAGCAGGGCCAGCAGGATCCTGGCCAGGGCCAGCCGCAACCGGGCCAGCAGGGGCAGCCCAAGCCCGGTGACGACAAGAACCCGTCGAGCCCGCAGCCCGGCGAGCGCGGGCGCGATGGACAGCAGGCGCCACCACAGGTGGAGGATGCCAAGGCACAGGCCCGGGCCGATGAGCAGCAGCGCCAGCGCATGCAGCAGGCAATGCAGCAGGCACGTGAGGGCAAGGGCGAGCAGGATGGCAAGCCCGTGCCAGGCAGCGACGGCACCACCCCGCGCCAACGCGAGGAGCAACAGGCGGTGGAGGCGTGGATGCGGCGCGTACCGGATGATCCGGGCGCATTGCTGCGGGCCAAGTTCCAGCTGGAAAACCAACGCAGGAAGAGGGAAGGGCGATGACGCGGGCGATCAACATGCACAGGCACTGGCCCCGACAGGTACTGGCGGCGTTGCTGCTGTGGCTGCCGCTGCTGGCCTGGGCGCAGCCGCGCGCGTGGCTGGACCGCGACCGCATCGCGTTGGGTGACACGGTCATGCTCAATGTCGAGAGCGACCAGGGCGCGCC
The DNA here is from genome assembly GCF_049384845.1 of Stenotrophomonas sp. CASM101. Taxonomy (NCBI): domain Bacteria; kingdom Pseudomonadati; phylum Pseudomonadota; class Gammaproteobacteria; order Lysobacterales; family Lysobacteraceae; genus Stenotrophomonas; species Stenotrophomonas sp. CASM101. The sequence goes on from NZ_JBMRFR010000006.1 coordinate 192,427, forward strand.
GGACTTCACGCCGTTGCGTACCGACTTCGATCTCAGCGGGCAGACCAGCAGCCGTCAGGTGGAGTGGAGCAATGGCAGCATGCAGCAGCGCACTCTGTATGGCGTGGCACTCACGCCGCGGCGTAGCGGCGCGCTGGTGGTGCCGGGCCTGCAGGTGGGCAGCGTACGTACCGCGCCGCTGACCCTTCAAGTGGATGCCGCTGCCGTGGCCGGCCCCGACAGCAACGCGGTGGCCTTCATCGAAACCGTTGTCGATGACGAGACGCCGTACGTGCAGCAGAGCGTGGGCGTGGTGGTGCGGCTGTATTTCGCCTCGCAGCTGGCGTCCGGCGAACTGGTGCTGGATACCCCGGCAGGCGCGTCGTTGCAGCGGGTGGGCGATGACCGCACCGATGTGCGGCAGGTCAATGGCCGTCGCTACAACGTGGTCGAGCGGCGCTTCCTGCTTGTTCCCGAGCGCAGCGGTGCACTCCGGCTGGCCGGTGCGCGCTTCAGTGGGCGCAGTGCCGGTGGCTTCTTCGACGATTTCTTCGGCGGCGGCGACGGGCGCATGAATGCCACCGGCGCCGACCGCACGTTGCAGGTACAGGCACAGCCGGCGCAGGCGCCGCAGCCATGGTTGCCGCTGCAGGGCCTGCAGCTGCGCTACACCAGTGCACCGGCCCGCGCCCATGCCGGTGAGGCGGCCAACGTGGTGGTCGAGGCGATTGCCGAAGGTGCCACCCGCGCGCAGTTCACCGACCTGCCGGTGCCCGATGTCGGCAACGCCGCACAGGTGTTCGCCGAACCCGCACAGTACGAAGAGAGCTTCAACGGCAGCACGCCGCGCCTGAAGATCACCCGCCGCTATTCGATCGTGCCGCGCCAGCCGGGTTCGCTGGTGGTGCCGGGGCCGCGCCTGCCGTGGTGGGATGTTCGTGCGGGCAAGCCACAGGAAGCGAAGCTGCCGGACCTGACACTCGCCGTCGCAGCCGGTAATGGCGGTGGCAGTGCTTCACCTGCGCCGCTGCCGCCGATCGACACCGATGCTGCGCTGCCGGGGGGCGATGGCCAGGACAGCCGTATCGCGGCCACCGATCCGCGCGCCAGCGGCCTGGCCGAGCGTCCGTGGCCATGGATGGGCGCCGCTATCGGCCTGGCGCTGCTGTGGCTGCTGACCCTGCTGTGGGGCTGGCAGCGTGGCCGTCGCCCGCGCGTGGCGCCGCCTGAGGCGGGCAGGGGGGCTGTGCCGGCTGTGGCGACTGGACGTGCCGGCCTGGCCGAACTGCGCCGCGCGCTGGATGGTGAAGGCTTCGATCAGGTAGAAGCTCAGCTATGCGCGATGGCCGGCGTTGAACGCATCGAGCAGGTCATCGCCCGGTTGGATGACCCGGCCCAGCGCCAGGTGCTGCAGGACCTGCAACAGGCCCGCTGGGGCGGGCAGGGTGATCTGGCGACCTTGCGTACGCGCCTGCGCGAGGTCTTCCGTGACGGACCGCACTGGTCGAGCGTTGTCGACGCCGCCAACACTGGGCTGCCGCCGCTGTACCCGCCGCGGCGAACCTGAACCGGCGCCGCTTGCGCGCTTTGTTAGAGTGCATTCATTTTTCGAGGAAACCCGCGCATGACAGCAGCTGCTGCCGACAAGAAGAAGTTGCCCCTGCATTGGAAGATGGGCATCGGCTTTGCGATCGGCTTGGTCCTGGGATTGATCGTGCACGCCCTGGGTGGCAGCGTCGATGGTCTGCAGGCCGGTGCCAAGTGGGTAATGGACTACATCACCACCCCGGCGTCGGGCCTGTTCCTCAACCTGATCTTCATGCTGATCGTGCCGCTGATCTTCTCGGCGCTGATCATGGGCGTGTCGGAGATGGGCGACATCCGCGCCCTTGGCCGCATCGGCTGGAAGACCCTGGCCTATACCGTGCTGTTGTCCGGCATTGCCGTGGGCATCGGCCTGGTGCTGGTCAACCTGCTCAAGCCAGGCGCCGGCGTCGATCCGCAGGTCGCCGCCATGATGCTTTCGGAGAACGCCGAGCGCAGCAAGGAAATCGTTGCCGGCATCCATGGCACGCCGAAGGGCATGGACATGCTGTTGTCGATCGTGCCGAGCAACGTGCTGCAGGCCGCGTCCGACAACGGCGCGATCCTGTCGCTGATGTTCTTCGCGCTGATGTTCGGCATCGGCATGGTGTTGACCGACAACGAGAAGGTCGCACCGCTGCGCCGCGCCATCGAAGGCGTGTTCGAAATCTCGATGACCCTGATCAACCTGGTCATCCGCCTGGCCCCGTATGCGGTGGCTTGCTTCATGTTCAACCTGGCCGCGCTGTTCGGCTTCGAACTGATCATCCGCCTGGGCGCCTACGTGGGCGTGGTGGTGCTGGCGCTGGGCCTGCACATGATCGTGACCTACGGCACCGCCGTGTGGCTGTCCGGCCGCTCGCCGCTGTCGTTCTTCCGCGATACCCAGGAAGCGACGGTGATGGCGTTCTCCACCGCCTCCAGCAACGCCACCCTGCCGACCGCGCTGCGCGTGGCCGACCAGATGGGCCTGCCGCAGCGCGTGTCGCGCTTCGTGCTGACCGTGGGCGCCACCGCCAACCAGAACGGCACTGCGCTGTTCGAGGGCGTGACGGTGATCTTCCTGGCCCAGTTCTTCGGCGTGGACCTGAGCATCGGCCAGCAGATCATGGTGATGGCGGTCTGCATCCTCGGTGGCATCGGCACGGCCGGCGTGCCCTCGGGCTCGCTGCCGGTGGTGGCGATGATCTGCGCGATGGTGGGCGTGAACCCGCTGGGCATCGGCCTGATCCTGGGCGTGAACCACTTCCTGGACATGTGCCGTACCGCCCTGAACGTGACCGGCGACCTGGCCCTGACCACCCTGGTGGCCAAGGGCGAGTCCCACGACGGCCCGGCGCTGACGCCCCACCAGGACTGAGTCCAAGGCCACTGCTGGCGACCTGATCGGGGTCGGATTCCTTTCCGCAGGGAAAGGTATCCGACCCCTCTTCACATGCGGAATCCAGCGGAGATCACGACGCTGCCGGCCAGCGGCCGGCACGACCGGACAAGGTTAACCGACCCCCCGCCCGGCGACTATGGGACAATAGGCCGCCCGCACGTCCGCGGCCGCCTCCCGATTCCGACAGAACCATGACGCAGCCTACCCGTCGCCAGTTGGCCAACGCCATCCGCTTCCTTGCCGCCGATGCGGTTGAAACCGCAAAGTCCGGCCACCCCGGCATGCCCATGGGCATGGCCGACATCGCCGAAGTCCTCTGGAACGACTACCTCCGCCATAACCCGAGCAACCCGCACTGGTTCAACCGCGACCGTTTCGTGCTGTCCAACGGCCATGGTTCGATGCTGCAGTACGCGCTGCTGCACCTGAGCGGTTACGACCTGCCGATCGAGCAGCTCAAGCTGTTCCGCCAGCTGGGCAGCCACACCGCCGGCCACCCTGAGCGCCATGAGACCCCGGGCGTGGAAACCACCACCGGCCCGCTGGGCCAGGGTTTCGCCAACGCCGTGGGCTTCGCCCTGGCCGAGAAGCTGCTGGCACAGCGCTTCAACCGCCCGGAGCTGGAAGTGGTCGACCACCGCACCTGGGTGTTCATGGGCGATGGCTGCCTGATGGAAGGCGTATCGCATGAAGCGGCGTCGCTGGCCGGTACCTGGGGCCTGCACAAGCTGGTGTGCTTCTGGGACAACAACCACATCTCCATCGACGGCAACGTCGAGGGCTGGTTCACCGACAACACCCCGGAGCGTTTCGAAGCCTATGGCTGGAACGTGGTCCGTGACGTTGATGGCCACGACCCGGAAAGCATCAAGGCCGGCATCGAGGCCGCGCTGTCGCAGAGCGACAAGCCGACCCTGATCTGCTGCCGCACCACCATTGGTTTTGGTTCGCCGAACAAGGCGGGCAAGGAATCCAGTCACGGCGCACCGCTGGGCAAGGACGAACTGGAAGCCACCCGCAAGCAGCTGGGCTGGGAGTACGGTCCGTTCGAGATCCCGCAGGCGATCTACGACGGCTGGCGCGCCAATGGCGCCGGCACCCTGCGCCAGGCCGAGTGGGAACAGCTGTTCGACAAGTACGCCAGCCAGTACCCGGGCGAGGCCGCCGAACTGACCCGTCGTTCGCACGGCGAACTGCCGGCCGACTTCGTTGCCAAGGCCGATGCCTACATCGCCCAGGTGGCGGCTGAAGGCCCGACGATCGCCTCGCGCAAGGCCTCGCAGCTGGCCATTGAAGCCTATGCTCCGCTGCTGCCGGAAATCGTCGGCGGCTCGGCCGACCTGGCGCACTCCAACCTGACCCTGTGGAAGGGCAGCAAGTCCGTTGCCAGCGACGACGCCAACGCCAACTACGTGTACTACGGCGTGCGCGAGTTCGGCATGACCGCCATTGCCAATGGCCTGGCCCTGCACGGTGGCTTCATTCCGTTCGACGCCACCTTCCTGGTGTTCAGCGACTACGCCCGCAACGGCGTGCGCATGAGCGCGCTGATCCCGGCCCACGCCATCCACGTCTATACCCACGACTCGATCGGCCTGGGCGAAGACGGCCCGACCCACCAGCCGGTGGAGCACCTGGCTTCGCTGCGCTACATCCCGAACAACGACGTGTGGCGTCCGTGCGATGCGGTCGAGTCGGCGGTGAGCTGGAAGGCCGCGATCACCCGCCAGGACGGCCCGAGCTGCCTGGTGTTCAGCCGCCAGAACCTGCCGCACCAGCCGCGCAGCGCCGAGCAGATTGCCCAGATCGAGCGCGGCGGTTATGTGCTGGCCGATGCTGCCGGTACCCCGGACGTGATCCTGATCGCCACGGGCTCGGAAGTCTCGCTGGCCACCGAAGCCAAGGCCCAGCTGGACGCGGCCGGTATCAAGGCCCGCGTGGTCTCGATGCCGTCCACCGACGTGTTCCTGCGCCAGGATGCGGCCTACCGTGAATCGGTGCTGCCGAACGCCGTGCGCAAGCGCGTGGCCGTGGAAGCCGGCGTCACCGGCTTCTGGCGCCAGTTCGTCGGCCTGGACGGTGCTGTGGTCGGTATCGACACCTTCGGTGCCTCGGCGCCGGCCGACCAGCTGTACAAGCACTTCGGCATCACCACCGCCCACGTGGTGGAAGCGGCCAAGTCGCTGTAAGCAGCTTCGCGACGTAATGAGAAAAGGCCGGCGCACGCCGGCCTTTTCTTTGCCGCAGGAAAAAGGGGACGGAGGGGATCAAGTCGTTTGTGCACATGCGACTTAATCCCCTCCGTCCCCTTTTCTCAGGCGGTGCGCGCCAGTGCCAGCCGCAGGAGGCGCGCGTCCAGCCGTTCGGCGAAATCCTTCGGGGCGTGCAGGCCCATGCGCTGCAGGTACACCGCATCGCCGTCGCCGGCCGGTTGCCGCAGAGCCGCCCAGACCGTGCGCAGCTTGTCGCCGCGGGTCTGCGTGTTGGCCTTCAGCCAACCCAGCGCTTTCACCAGCACCTGCTCGATCTCGTTGAAGTCGCTGCCCAGCGGATAGTCGGGCAGGCTGCCATCGGCGCGGAACGGGGCCAACGCCGCTGCCAGCGCCTGCGGCGTATTGCGCTGCTGGCGCGCCGGGTCCGGTTGCGCGGCCGCCAGCAGCTTGCGCGAGGCCTGCGCCTGCTGCAGCAGCTCATCCTGGAACGGCGCCTCGGTGATCGCGGTCATTGCGTGCACGCAGTCCTCGTCGGTCAGCCCGCGCAGGTCGGCGATGCCGTATTCGTTGAGGTAGATGTCGCGCAGGTGGCGGGGGATGGTGGTGTGCCCGTAGTTCCAGCGCACGTTGGATGCGCGCTGGCCCTTGTCATCGCGCGCGGCGCGGAACATCAGCACGCTGCGCGCTTCCGGCAGCGCATGTGCCATCGCCACGAAGTTGTATTGGCCGCCCACACCGGATACCACGCGTCCATCGTCCAGCGCGTCCGACACCGCCGCGCCCAGCGCGGTGGCGATCATGCAGGAGTTGAAGAAGCGCGCATGGCGGCGCTGCAGGCGTTCCAGCGTTTCGTTGCCGCCGTACAGCTGGTTGATCTCGCTGATGCGGCGCATGCCGATCGCGCGGCATTCGTCTTCCGGCAACGTGCGCAGCCATTCGTAGAATTCCGGCGAGCCCAGGTAGAACGCGCCGTGCAGGTACTCACCCTCGGCGGCCAAGGTGGCGTGGTCGATCGACAACGTGCTGCCGTTCTCGATGCGCTGCATCAGCGCCAGGTCGTCGTGCACCTTGCGCTTGATCACCCCGGTCTGCACCAGCCGCCGGAAGCCTTCGTTGAGCATCTCGCTGCAGCCGTACAGGCCCACCTCGAACGGATCCAGTCCGCCGATTTCCTGCACCAGCGGGTGGCTGGCCAGCTGCGGGTCCAGCGCGTGCAGTACGCGGCGGTAGCGGGCGTTGTCGGTATGGCGCAGCACCAGCGCGTGGCTGAGTGCATCGGCCAACGTGCCGATACCGATCTGCAGGGTGCCGCCGTCGCGCACCAGCGTGCTGGCGTACAGGCCAATGGCGTAGTCGGCATCGCCGACCGGCTGCCGCGGCAGCCCGAACAGCGCCGGGTACGGCGGTGGCGGGGTGATCACCAGATCGAAGAACGACACATCGACCGTGGCCGAGCCGCCCATATAGGGCAGTTGCGGATCGATCTCGGCGATCAGCAGCGGACGCGGCAGGCCACGCCCGGTCATTGCATCCAGCGTGTCCTGGGTGATGTCGTTGTTGCACGACAGGGAAAGCCGGCGGTCGTTCGGGCGCATCGCCACCTTCTGCACGATCACCTGCGGTGCGCGCTGCGCCACCGCGTCGGCGGCATGGGTGTAGTTCAGGCTGGTATAGCTGGATTGTGCCTGCCGCGACCCGAGCAGGGCGCCGGACTGCATGTAGAACTCTTCCACCTGCACATGTGCCGGCAACGCGTCGCGCGCGATCGCATCGGCATAGGCCAGTCGCGGGAAATCGTCGCCGAAATGGCGCTGCGCGAACGGCGCCAGGAAGCGCGCTTCCAGACCGTTGCCGCGCGCCTTCGGCGGGTTCAGCGACAGCGCGGTATACAGCTGCAGCGGCCGCGAAGGGTCGTGCTCGACGCGTGCGTAGAGGGCATTGAGCAGCCGGTGTGGCTTGCCCAGTGCCAGCGGTGCCCCGATCCGCAGCGGCCCGTCCACGCGCGCAAACAACCAGTCGACAGCGGCGTCCAGGTCGGTGAGGTGTTCGGTCATGCGGGGCGGTCCTGCGTGTGGGGGAGTGCGGGCATTACAGCATGTCGGGCTTGAACCGCCGTCGACGCGACACTTCGGTGCCGGCCACCATGAACTGCCCGTCGCCGCGGTAGTGCACCGTGCGCGGCAGTTTCGGCCGGGGCGCAACATGGGCGCGCACGATTTCCCAGACAAACAGATTGCTCGACGCCACCTGGCTGTCGTCGTACAACCGGCATTCGAAGCACGAATGGCATTGGCCGACCAGCGGCGCGCCGACCTCGCTTGCGGGCAGCGCGTCGAGCCCGAACCGGGCGAACTTGTCGACCTCGCGACCGCTGCAATTGCCGATGTCGACCACGGTATCGAGCAGCTCCACGCCGGGTACGTTGATCACGCACTCGCCACTGCCGACGGCCAGGGCATGGCTGTGGTTTTCATTCCAGAGGTAGGTGGCGACCAACGACGGCGAAAAGCCCATCACCATGTGCCAGCCCATCGTCATCAGGTTGCGCTGGCCCTGCCACGCGGTACTGACCAGCACGATCGGGCCGGGTTCGAGGAAGCGGCGCGCCTGCTCGACCGGGAAATCCTTCTTGGGCAGCGCTTTCATCCGGGGCCTGGGGCGGGAGGAATCGATGCTGGCGCAGCCGGGATGAACCCGGAGTCGAGGGGCTTGACAGATGATTCGATTACGCGCGTAATCGAGATGTCGATTACGGATGTAAACCATGACCCCGATCAGCGAAGCCGAAGCCGTTGTGATGGAGGTGCTGTGGCAGCAGGCACCACGGAGTGCCGATGACGTGGTGGCCGCGCTGGCCCATCGCGACTGGGCCGAGCCGACCATCAAGACCCTGCTCAACCGCCTGCTGACCAAGGGCGCGATTGCCGCCGAGCGCGATGGACGGCGTTACCTGTATCGGCCGCTGCTGCAGCGCCAGGCTTGGGTGGAGGCGCAGAGCCAGGACTTCATCGGGCGTGTCTTCGAGGGGCGCGTGGCGCCGCTGGTCGCGCACTTCAGCGAACGTGGCCAGTTGAGCGCACAGGACATCGCCGAACTGAAGAAGCTGATCCAGGAGCTGGACCATGACTGAGCTGCTCGACGGACTGTGGCAGGCCAGCCTGTGGCTGGCGGTGGGCGTGATCCTGCTGGCAGTAATGCGACCGCTGCTGGTGCGGATGGGCGGCGCGGGGCTGGCCTACCGCAGCTGGTGGCTGCTGCCGATGCTGCTGGTGGCACTGATGCTGCCGTTGCCGCAGGTTGCGCTGTTGCAGCAGGTGCCCACGCTGCCGCTGAAAGTGATGCCCGGTGCGCTTGATAGCGTGGCCGGGCATTCGCTTTCATGGGCCGGGCTGTTGTTCACGCTGTGGGCACTGGGCGCGGGTATCTGCCTGCTGCGCGACCTGCACGCACAACGTCGTTTCGAACGGCGCATGGGGCCACTGAAGCTGCGCACCGATGGAAGCTGGCAGGCCAGCGGCGATCCAGGCCTGCCCGCGCTGGTGGGCCTGTGGCTGCCGCGCATCGTGGTCGGCCCGGCATTCGACCAGCAGTTCAGTGCACAGGAGCAGGGCCTGATCCTGCAACACGAGCGCAACCACCGTCGCAACGGCGATCACTGGGCCAACGGCGCGCTGCTGCTGGCGCGCGCGGTGTTCTGGTTCCACCCGCTGCTGCCATGGGCCGCACGCCGCTTCCTGCGCGATCAGGAATTGGCCTGCGATGCCCGCACCATCGGTCCGCAGCCTGCGCTGCGCGGCCTGTATGCCAGCACGCTGCTGAAGGCGCAGCTGGTCCACCCGGTTGCGCCCGCGGTTTGCCATTGGCGCAGCCAACCCGTGTTGAAGGAGCGTATCGCCATGTTGAAGCAGTCCAAGCGGAAGGCATTGCCGTGGGTGTCCGGGCAGGTGCTGGTGGTCGGGTTGTGTGTGGGCATGGGGGCGGTGGCATGGGCCAGCCAGGGCGGTGCGGTCGGTGGCACCCGGATCGGTGTCGAGCCGTTCGAACATGCGCAGGACGATGCGGCCAAGGCGGGGTTGGACCGGCCGATCCAGGTGGACAAGATGCCGCCGCCGTCCTATCCGAAGTCCGCCGTCGAGCAACGCCAGGTAGGTGTGGTCAATCTGCGCATCGAAGTGGATGCACAGGGCCATCCGACCGATGTGCGGGTACTCAGTGCGACCAATCCGGGGGTGTTCGACGCCGTCTCCGTCGCCGCCGCGCGCAGCTGGACCTATCGTCCCGCGGTGAAGAACGGCAAGCCGGTGGCCGGTGCCGTACGCATTCCGATCACCTACGCCATGGATGACACCGAGGACGCGAAGTGAAGTCCGCGCCGCTGTTGATGATGGCAGCGCTGCTGGTGGGGTGTGCAACCCAGGATCGCCTGACCACCGTCGATACCCGCAGCGAGAATGTCGGTCACCAGCGCCTGCAGCCGCAGGCGGGCGGCGGCAGTGGGCAGCTGCAGGTGTATTCGCTGGGTGCGACCGAGGGCTACCGGATGCCGCAACTGTACGCGGCACCGGACCCGGAGGTCGGGGATAGCGACCCGCGCGCGGAACTGGCGCCGACCACCATCTGCCTGCAGGTGGTGGTTGATGCCAACGGCGACGTCGAGCGCAGCCTGCCATTGACCGATCGCCCGGAGTGCGCGGCAGGGGCTGCACGCGAGAACGCGCCCCTGCTGCAGGCTGCGCAGGAAGCCGTGGCGATGTGGAAGTACTCGTCCGCAGCGGTCTGCCACTTCGCGGCCGGCAAGGTGCCTGCCGACCGCGGCGACTGCCGCGGCGCCGAGCGCGTCGAGCCGGTAGCGGTCACCCTGCAGTACGCCTTCACGTTCGAGATCGTGAAGGGACGGCACGTGGTGCGCACGCAGGGAAAATGACTGCTCGCGATGACCAGGATAGCGCCGGTCCACACCCGGCGGGCGCAGTGGCGTGGATCAGGCCCCGCCCTGGATGTTGGCCTTCACCGCTGGCTGCATCAGCTTCGGTTCTTCCAGCGTCGCATCGCGGGCCTGGCGCACGCTGACGAACTCCGCCTCGGCCACGCCGTCGTGCACGTGGATATTGTGCGCGCGCTGTTCGCCGATGGTGGTTTCGTTGGCGAACCCGCGGCCACCCGGGCCGTAGTCGTGGCAGACGAATACGCGCGTCGCATCGGGCAGGGCCAGCAGACGCTGGATCGAGCGGTACAACTGCGCGGCATCGCCGCCCGGGAAATCGCAGCGGGCGGTGCCGCCATCGGGCATGAACAGCGAGTCGCCGGTGAACAGCGCATCGCCGATCAGATAGGCGATGCTGTCGCTGGTGTGGCCGGGCACGGCGATGACCTGACAGCGCAGTTCGCCCAGAGCGAAGGTCTCGCCATCGCTGAACAGGCGATCGAAGATCTCATCGGCGGCCGGAAGCTGCAGGCCGTAGCGCGGCGCAAAAGTGGCCTGCACCGCACGGATGCCTTCGCCGATGCCCAGCGTGGCCTGCGGAAAGCGGTGCTTGAGCCGGCGCCCTGCCGACACATGATCGGCGTGGGCATGCGTCTCCAGCAGCCAGCGCAGCTGCAGGCCTTGTTGTTCGATGGCATTCAGCACGTCGCGCAGCGGTGCTTCGCTGCTGGCGTCGGTATCCGGGTCGTAGTCCAGTACCGGGTCGATCAGCGCTGCCTCGCCACTTGCCGGGTCGCTGACCAGATAGCTGAAGGTGTTGCTGTCACGGTGGAAGAACGACTGCACCTGGACCGACATTGGAACGCTCCTCAGCGCGTGCCGAGCACGCGGTTCAGCAACTGCGCCAGGTTCTCGCCGGCCAGTCGCAGCTGCGCTTCGGCCAGCGGCCGGTAGCGCTCGGTGTATTCGTCACCGATCTTACGCGTGGCCGGATAAACGCCAGCTTGCATGGAAATGCGGCAGCTGGCCTCGGCCCAGGCCTGGGGGTCGCGCTGCGGGTTGGACTGGCGTGCCAGCTTCGGCGCGCGCTGGCTCTGCAGCAGCGGCAGGTAGCCGGCATCGTCCAGCTTGCGGGTGTTGAGCATGCCGCTGTCCCACAGCGAGTGCAGGTTCGTACCGCGGTTGCCGAACTGCAGCTGGAAATCGTTGCCGCCCTTGTCATGGGCGTAGCCGGCGTGCATCGGCTGGTGGATGTCACCCACCAGGTGCACGACGAACTTCAGCGCCTGCAGGCGCTCGCCGTCGGTCAGGCTGCGGTCGCCGAGGATGGCACTCTGTGCTTTCAGTGCCTCGACAATGCAGTTGCCGCTTTTGCAGTGCTTCGGTGCTTCGTAGTGGCAGTTGTCTTCGGCGATGTTGACGTAGTGCCAACCGGCCGAGCGACGGCCCAGGCCGGGGTCCTTGGCGCGCAGCTGATCGGCCCAGGGCGCGATGCTGGCCAGGGTGGCGTCTGGCTCGGTGGCCAGCAGACGGTCCACTTCGGCGCGGGCGGCGGGGTTGAGGCGGGCGTCGGCGACTTCGGCAACCAGGCGGTGGCCTTGTGCGCCCCAGGCATGGGCCGGGGCGGAAGCGGACAGCAGGGCCGGCGCCAGGGCGGCGGCGAGGAACAGGGAGTGCAGGGCTTTCATGCGCACATTCTAGCGGGCCTCGGCAGGCCCGGGCTTGATCACGCCTGGTGTTCGCCACGCGGCCTTGATGCGGCGGCCGCTAGGGTGGCCCGTGCACATGCGGGGAGGGGCCGATGGCGATCACGGACAGGCGCATCATGGCCGGGCATCCCGATGACGACGGGTTCGCTGCCGCGTTCGATGCCCAGGTGGTCTGGCGCATGCGCTGGGCCTGCGCCGTGGCCGGGGCGTTCTCGCTGGGCTTTGCCGTGCTCGATACCTACTGGTTGCCGCCGGACGTGCACGCGCCGGTGCTGCGCTGGCGGCTGGGCGTTCTGCTGCCGGCACTGCTGCTCGGCGTCGCGCTGACCTTCGTGCCGGTGCTGCGGCGCCACCTGCAGTGGCTGGGCGGCAGCGTCGTGCTGGTCAGCGGGCTGGCGCTGGTGACCATGATCTGGACCGCGCACCGTGCCGGCGTGGACTACCCCTACGAAGGCATCAGCCTGTTCCTGTTGTTGAACTACTTTCTGTGCGGGCTGCGCTTCGGGGTAGCGACGCTGACCGGAACCCTGATCGCGCTGGCCTTCGTGCTGGCCGAGCTGCAGGTGGGCCGGCACTGGGCGCAGATGCTGCAGAGCGTGATGTTCGTGCTGGCCAGCAACCTGGCCGGCATTGTCGGCAGCTACATTTCCGAACGGCAGGCGCGTGCAACGTGGCGGGCCGAGCAACGCCTGGATGCATTGGCCAACCACGATGGGCTGACCGGCCTGCTGAACCGGCGCGCCTTCGATCGCCAGGCCAACCAGATCTTCCAGCGCTATCTGCGTACACCGCATGCGCGTGGCGCACTGCGCATCGCCATGATCGATATCGACTACTTCAAGCGCTACAACGACCACCACGGCCATCCCGCCGGTGACACCGTGCTGCATGCGGTGGCGACGACCCTGGCTGCTCAGCTGCGTGGTAGCGACTCGGTGGTGGCACGCTACGGCGGCGAAGAGTTTGTGGCGCTGGGGCACTGGGCGCCGGGACAACCGGAATCAGCGCCGTTCGAGCAGCTTCGGCAACAGGTGCAGGCGCTGGCGATCGCACATGCCGATTCGGATGCGGCCCCGGTGGTGAGCGTGAGCATCGGTGTGGCACGCTGGCATGATGATGGTGGCGATACGCTGGAACAGGCATTGGCGCGGGCCGATGCAGCGCTGTGCCGCGCCAAGGAAGGCGGCCGCAACCGGGTGGAAGTGGCGCCGGATCAATAATCGACTGAAAGGCGGCCCGTTCATGCTTCTGTAGAGCCGAGCCATGCTCGGCTGATCTTCTTCGGGTACCTGCGCGCTCCGCGCGATAGCCGAGCATGGCTCGGCTCTACAGAAGAGCGCGCCTCTGCATGCTTTCCAAAAAAAGGCCCCGGCAAAGACCGGGGCAACATGCTGCGAGGGTTTCGCGTGCAGCGGGGGAGCGGGGGCGAAGCCCCCGCGCCCAACACACCGCTTTAGAACTTGAAGACGTACGACGCGCCGTAGACCAGCGGATCGATGTTGACTGTGCCGATCTTCTCGCCGTTCAACTTCACCTTGCTGTCGATGTCGATCCAGCGCATGTCCACGCGCAACGCGCCCTTCTCGCCGATCGCGAAGTCCACGCCCGCATGCGCGGCCAGGCCCCACGAATCCTGCAGCTTCAGGCGGCTGTCCTTCAGTGCACCGGTGGTGTCTTCGCTGAAGAAGGTGGTGTAGTTCACGCCCGCGCCAATGAACGGCGACACCTTGCCCTTGCTGTTGAAGTGGTACTGCAGGGTGACCACCGGCGGCAGCTGCTTGGTGCTGCCGACGCGGCCCAGGCCGTTGATGTTGATGTCGTGCTTGAACGGCAGCGCGGCCAGCACTTCGATGCCCAGGTTGTCGGCGATGAAGTATTCACCGGTGATGGTCGGCTTCACGTCGTTGTCGACGTCGACCTTCAGGGTGCCGCCGGCCAGCCAGCCGTTGTTCGACTTCGGCGCCACCTGGTGGACGCCGGCCGAGACGGTCCAGTCACCCTTGGACTGGGCCATGGCCGGGGCGGCGGCGAGGGACAGGGCGGCGGCTAGGCCGGCCAGGATCAGGGGGGAGGTCTTGCGCATGGGGGTGATCTCGTTGCTGGGTGGATGGCGACAGTCTCGGCCTCACGCCGTGCTAACGCTTTGATCCGGATCAAATCCTGTCCGTGGGCCCGCCGGCGGCCCCCGACTGGCCCACGGTGGCCAGCGGCGGTTTGCTAGACTTGTGGGCCCTATCCATCCCGCCGCACCTGTCGCGGCCGCAGGAGCTTGAGAAATGGCAATCAAGGTTGGTATCAACGGTTTCGGTCGCATCGGGCGTAACGTCCTGCGCTCGGCGGTGCTGAACTTCGGCGACGACATCGAAATCGTGGCCATCAACGATCTGCTGGAGCCGGACTACCTGGCGTACATGCTCAAGTACGACTCCGTGCACGGCCGCTTCCAGGCCGACGTGGCGGTGCAGGGCAACGACCTGCTGGTCAACGGCAAGAAGATCCGCCTGACCCAGGAACGCGACCCGGCCAATCTGAAGTGGAACGAGGTGGACGTGGACGTGGTGATCGAGTCCACCGGCCTGTTCCTGACCAAGGAAACCGCGCAGAAGCACATCGATGCCGGCGCGAAGAAGGTCATCATGTCGGCACCGTCGAAGGACGATACGCCGATGTTCGTCTACGGCGTGAACGACAAGACCTACGCCGGCCAGGCGATCGTCTCCAATGCTTCGTGCACCACCAACTGCCTGGCCCCGCTGGCCAAGGTCATCAATGACAAGTGGGGCATCAAGCGCGGCCTGATGACCACCGTGCATGCGGCTACTGCCACCCAGAAGACCGTCGATGGCCCGTCCAACAAGGACTGGCGCGGTGGCCGTGGCATCCTGGAAAACATCATTCCGTCGTCCACCGGTGCGGCCAAGGCCGTCGGTGTGGTCATCCCGGAACTGAACAAGAAGCTGACCGGCATGAGCTTCCGTGTCCCGACCTCGGACGTGTCGGTGGTCGACCTGACCGTCGAGCTGGAAAAGGAAGCCACCTACGCCGAGATCTGCGCTGAAGTGAAGGCACAGAGCGAAGGCCCGCTGAAGGGCATCCTGGGCTACACCGAAGACAAGGTGGTGGCCACCGATTTCCGCGGCGAGACCTGCACCTCGGTGTTCGACGCCGAGGCCGGCATCGCCCTGGACGGCACCTTCGTCAAGCTGGTCACCTGGTACGACAACGAGTGGGGCTACTCGAACAAGTGCCTGGAAATGGCCAAGGTCGTCGCCGCCAAGTAAGGCCGGCGAAGATCGCACGCGGACCCCGGCCTGGCCGGGGTTCGTCGTTTATGGGGCCAGCCCTGTCGTAGCATGGGCCGGTCGACCGCTGCCGCTGGGGCGCGGGATTGCAATGGAAGCATGCAATGGAAGCACTCATAGCCCTGGTGGTACTGGTTCTGCTGGCCATCCCGCTGCTGCTGGTGGTGGCGCTGGTGATGATTGCCGGCCTGCGCCGCCGTGTGGCCGCGCTGGAGGCCGCCATGGCTGCCGCGCCGGCCGCCCGGCCGGTTGCAGCCGAGCCTGCGCCGGAACGGTCTGCGCCCCTGCCTGTGGCCGGCGCCGATCCGCCGTTCCTGCGGCCGGTGGCAGCCGCCGCACCGCCTCCGCCCCAGCCAACGCCGGTGCGCAAAGCGGTGTCTGCGGCAGTGGAGACGCCGCGCCCGGTCGCACCACCGCCGGTGCCACCCGCGCCGGTGCAGCCGCCGTTGCCCCCCGAACCGGCACTGCCCAACTTCATCGAGCGCGGCATTGGCGCGGTCAAGCGTTGGTTCACCGAGGGCAACGTGCCGGTCAAGATCGGCATGCTGGTACTGCTGGCCGGTGTTGCTGCGCTGTTGAAGTACGTCAGCGACCAAGGCTGGCTGGTGTTGCCGATCGAGCTGCGCCTGGCCGGCGTCACGGTGGGTGCGCTGGGCCTGTTGGCGTTCGGCTGGCATCAGCGCGAGCGCCGGCGCCTGTTCGCGCTGGCGCTGCAGGGCGGTGCCATCGGCGTGCTGCTGTTGACCATCTTCGCCGCGTTCAAGCGGTTCGAGCTGCTAAACCCCGGGTTTGCCTTCGCCAGTTCGATCGCGCTGGTGGCCGGCCTGTGCGTGCTGGCGGTGGTGCAGAACTCGCGCACGTTGGCGGTGCTGGGCATCCTCGCCGGCTTCATGGCACCGCTGTGGCTGTCCACCGGCAGTGGCAACCACGTGGGGCTGTTCAGCTACTACGCGGTGCTCAACGCTGGCATCTTCGCCATCGCCTGGTTCCGTCCGTGGCGTGCGCTGAACCTGCTTGGCTTCGCTTTTACCTTCGGCATCGGTACGTTCTGGGGCGTGTTGCAGTACGCGCCGGACAAGTTCAGCAGCACCGAGCCGTTCCTGCTGCTGTTCTTCGCCTTCTACCTGTTGATCCCGCTGCTGTACGCGCGCCGGCAGCCCGCCGGGCGACGTGACCTGGTCGACGGCAGCCTGGTGTTCGGCACGCCCCTGGTTGCCTTCTCGATGCAGGCGGGCATGCTGCACGAGCAGCCGATGACGCTGGCGCTGTGCGCGCTGGGCCTGGCGGCGATCTACGCCGTACTGGCGCGGGCACTGATCGCGCGCGCATCTTACACCGTGCTGGCGCAGTCGCATGCGGTGCTGGCGGTGGGCTTCGCCACGCTGGCGGTGCCGCTGGCATTGTCTGCGCGTGCCACCGGCGCGGTGTTCGCGCTGGAAGGTGCGGGCCTGGCCTGGCTGGGCCTGCGCCAGAAACGCTGGCTGCCGCAGGTGTCCGGCGCGTTGCTGCAGATCGGTGCTGCGTTCGCCTTTGTGGCCGGCGCCGACCACTGGCTCGAAGACGCACGCTTCCTGCTCAACCCGACCGCCATCGGCGCGTTGCTGCTGGCCATTGCCGGCTTCGCGTCGGCGTGGAGTTACCAGCGCAGGGAGCGCCATGAGATCGCACTGGTCTACTACCTGTGGGGCCTGCTGTGGTGGCTGGGCGGTCTGGTGCACGAGATCTTCCGCTTCTTCCCGCACCGCACGCAGGCCGATGCGCTGCTTGTGCTGGTCGCTGCCACGGCCTGGCTGGCGGCTGAAATGCAGCGCCGCCAGCCGGCACGCGCGCTGGGCGTAACCGCCCTGGCGATGCTGGCCCTGGGCTTCCCGCTGGCGCTGATGCAGAGCGATGCGCACCAGCAGCCGTTCGCCGGCTATGGCGCACTGGCCTGGGCGGTGTTCGCGGCGCTGGGCGTACGTACGTTGCTGTGCCTGCGCCAGGGCGGCAACACCGTGGCACGCATCGCGCAGTTCCTGTGGTGGCTGCTGTGGCCGTCGCTGCTTTCGTTGCTGGCCCTGTGGGGCGGCGGCGAGGCCGGGCTGGCACAGGGCTGGACGCTGCTGTTGTTCACGCTGCCGTGGCTGCTGATGGCGGCGCTGTCGTTGTGGCGCTGGGATGCACTGCGCTGGCCGTTGGGGGCTGCCTTCGACAGCGTGCGCCTGCCGTTGCAGTGCGTGCTGTTCGGCCTGCTGTCCGCAGGCTGGCTGTTCGGCCAGTTGCTGCCGGGTGACGCAGCGCCGCTGCCGTGGCTGCCGGTGTTGAACCCGGCCGAGCTGGAGCAGTGGTTGAGCCTGGCGCTGCTGGCGCGCTGGCTGTACAGCGGGCAGGCGCCGCAGGCACTGGTGAAGATCCGGCTGCCGCTGTTGGCATTGGCCACCTTCGTCGCGCTGACCAGCCTGGTGCTGCACGGCGTGCATCAGTGGGGCGGCCTGTCGTGGAGTTCGTCGATGATGCGTTCCAGCCTGGCGCAGACCAGCCTGACCGTGCTGTGGAGCGTGCTCGGCGTGATCGCCTGGGTATGGGGTTCGCGCCGCGGCCAGCGCGTGTTGTGGATGGTCGGTGCCGTGCTGATGGGTGTGGTACTGGCCAAACTGGTCATTGTTGATCGCCAGCACCTGGGCAACCTGCTGGGCATTGCATCGTTCATCGCCTACGGCCTGCTGTGCACGGTCGTGGGTTATCTGGCACCGGCACCGCCGAGCGCGGCGCCGACCGTGGAGGAAAAACAATGAAGACGTGGAGCAGGGCGCTGCTGCCGGCGATGTTCGGCATGCTGGCCGCCGTCACCGCACAGGCTGCCGATTACCGTACCCAGTACGCCGAACAGTGGCCGCTGACGTTGTCCAGCGCACAATCGGGTGCCTACCGTGTCGTGCTGGAACCGGCGATCTACCGTCGCTCCGGTAGCGCAGACCTGGGTGACGTGCAGGTGTTCAATGCCGCCGGCCAATCGTTGCCGTCGGCATTGCTCGCGCCGGACCAGCCGCTGGCACAACCGCCGGTGCAGCGGGAACTGCCGTGGTTCGCGTTGCCGCCGCTGGCCGAAGCACAGCGTAACGACCTGCAGTTGCTGACCGAGCGCGATACCGATGGCCGTGTCCGTCGCGTGGAAGCACGTGTGACTGGCGGTGCAAGGGCCAACGGGCAGGGCGGCTGGCTGATCGACGCCAGTGTGCTGGGCCAGCAGCCGCTGGCGGCGCTGGTACTGGATTGGGCCGACAGTGGCCAGCCGTTGCAGGCTCAGGTGCAGCTGGACGTCAGCGACGACCTGCAGCATTGGCGTGCACTTGGCCGCGACATTCCGCTGGTGGACCTGCAGCGCGCCGGCAAGCGCCTGCTGCAGCGCCGCCTGCAGGTGGATGGGGAAGCGCGCTATCTGCGCGTGCTGGCGCAGGGCGATGCCCGTCTGCCAACGTTGCGCAGCGTACTGGCCGAGCTGCCGCCGGCACCGGCCACACTGCCATGGGAGTGGTTGTCGCTGGCACCGACCTCGAAGGGCAAGGGCGAGTACACCTTCGAGATGGATGGCCGCTTCCCGGCGGCGCGTGCCGACGTGGCCAGCACTGACAACAGCCTGGTGCAGTGGACATTGTTCAGTCGCGATGACGAGAGTGCAGAGTGGCAGCGGCGCAGTGCGCCGTGGATTGCCTATCAGCTGCAGCAGGGCGCGCAGGGCCAACGGCAGCAATCGGCCGCGCAACCGCTGGGCGGCGTGCACCGCGATCGTTACTGGAAGCTGGTGGCGAACCCCGCCGAAACGGCAACCGCACCCACCCTGCGCCTGGGTTATCAACCCGAAGTGCTGGTGTTCCTGAGCCAGGGAGCAGCGCCATATGCACTGGCAGTGGGCAGCGCGACCGCGCGCCGAATGGAAGCGCCGATCGGCGTGCTGATTGAAGAGCTGCGCCAGCGTAATGATCCGTCGTGGCAGCCGACGCTGGCGCGCCTGGAAGGCAGTCCGGAACCGCTGGCCGGCGATGCGGCGCTGAAGCCGCAGCACGATTGGAAGGCGTGGTTGCTGTGGGCGCTGCTGGGGCTGGGTGTGTTGGTTGTTGGCGGCCTGGCGGTCAGCCTGCTTCGGCAGAAGCCGGCGCCTTCGGCGTAGGTTCCGGCAAACGGCGCAGCCCCTCGTGGGTGGGCGGTTGGTCGCGTAAAGCAAAAGCCGTGCTTGGCCGGGCGGGGTGGGTTCGCGGGAGACGCCGTGAACCCGTCCCTGGGGGCTTGGCCGCGGCATCCATGCCGCGGACACTCCCGCGAACCCACCCCGCCCGGCCTCTGACAATTTCCGTGTGCGTCCACCCACGGAAAGAAAAAAAGAAGAGCAAAAGCTGCTTGGCAGGGCGCTCTTTGTAGAGCCGAGCCCACGCTCGGCTGCTGTTCGCGATAGACCCAGCCGAGCACGGGCTCGGCTCTACATTTTTCTCCGACATCAGAAACCGCTCTTGCCTTTGCCATCCGCTCCGTCACATGAACCTGTCGAGGCCGGGGCGGTGTGGGTTGGCAGGGGTGTCAGCCGCATGGATGCGGCTGCCAAGCCTCCATGGACGGATTCACGGCGCCCCCTGCCAGCCCACACCGCCCCGGCCCACCCCCAGCATCATGAAGCGTCAGCGCTCTGGCAGTTGCTGTTGCTGTTGCCGTTGCCGTTGCCGTGCGCCTCTGCCTGCCGCAGGCATCGACCCTCCCACCACCCGCACCCGATACAATGGCCGTCTGCCGTATCCCGGCATCCCGTCCCTGAGCCAAAGAGTTGCCCATGTCCATCGTCCGCATGACCGACCTCGACCTCTCCGGCAAGCGCGTGCTGATCCGCGAGGATCTGAACGTGCCGATCGAGAATGGCCGCATCACTTCCGAACAGCGCATCACCGCTTCGCTGCCGACGCTCAAGCGTGCGCTGGAGCAGGGCGCGGCGGTGATGGTCACCTCGCACCTGGGGCGCCCGAAGGAAGGCGTGTGGAGCGAAGCCGATTCTCTGGCGCCGGTGGCCCAGCGCCTGTCCGAACTGCTCGGCCGCGAGGTTCCGCTGGTGCGTGACTGGGTCGACGGCGTCGAGGTGCAGCCGGGCCAGCTGGTGCTGCTGGAAAATTGCCGCATGAATGTCGGCGAGGGCAAGGACGATGAAGCCCTGTCGAAGAAGTACGCGGCGCTATGCGATGTGTTCGTGATGGATGCCTTCGGCACCGCGCACCGTGCGCAGGCCTCCACCCATGGTGTCATCCGCTTCGCACCGGTCGCGGCCGGTGGCCCGCTGCTGATGGCCGAGCTGGACGCGCTGGCGCAGGCGCTGGATGCACCGGCCAAGCCGTTGCTTGCCATCGTCGCCGGCAGCAAGGTCAGCACCAAGCTGGAACTGCTGGCCAACCTGGTCGGCAAGGTCGATCAGCTGATCGTGGGTGGCGGCATCGCCAATACTTTCATTGCTGCCGCTGGCCATAACGTCGGCAAGTCGCTGTATGAACCGGACCTGCTGGACACGGCGAAGAAGATCGTGGCCGATGCGAAGGCGCGTGGCGCCGACATTCCGTTGCCGGTGGACGTGGTCACCGCCAAGCAGTTCCTGCCCGACGCTGCCGCGGAAGTGAAGGCGGTCGATGCCGTTGCCGAAGACGACCTGATCCTGGACATCGGCCCGCAGACCGCCGCGCAGTACGCGCAGCTGATCGAGAAGGCCGGCACCGTGGTCTGGAACGGCCCGGTCGGCGTGTTCGAGTTCGAAGCCTTCAGCAAGGGCACCGAAGCGCTGGCCCGCGCCATCGCCAGCTCGAGGGCATTCTCCATCGCCGGTGGCGGCGACACCCTGGCCGCGGTCGACAAGTTCGACATCGCCCAGCAGGTCAGCTACATCTCCACCGGCGGCGGTGCGTTCCTGGAGTTCCTGGAAGGCAAGACCCTGCCGGCGGTGGCCGCACTCGACGCGCGCGGCGCATGAGTGGCGAGCGCGGCAAGGATGTGCTGTTCTTCGACCTGGACGGCACGCTGATCGATTCGCAGGTGGGCATCACCGCCTGCATCGCCTATGCGCTGCAGAAGATGGAGTACCCGGTGCCGCCGCAGGACACCCTGCGGGGCTGGATCGGTCCGTCGCTGCGTACCACCTTCATGCCGCTGTTCGGTGAACCGGCGCGGGTGGAACAGGCAGTGGGCTACTACCGGGAGCGCTTCGATGTCGAAGGCTGGCGCGAGCACACGGTGTACCCGCAGGTGGAGGACACCCTGCGCACGTTGCATGGTCGCGGCCACCGCCTGGCGGTGGTCACGGCCAAGAACGAGCCGCATGCGCGCCGCATCCTTGCCCACCTGCCGTTCGGCGGGCTGTTCGAGGAGATCGTCGGTTCGACCCTGGACGGCTCGCGCAGCCACAAGCCGGAACTGGTCGGCGAGGCGTTGCGTCGGCTGCAGGTGCAGCCTGCGCAGTGCTGGATGATCGGCGACCGCCGCATGGACATCGAAGGCGCGCGCCACCACGGCCTGCGCAGTGTGGGCGTGCTGTGGGGCTTTGGCGGTGAGGCCGAACTGACCGAAGCCGGCGCGGGCCAGCTGGCCCGTGAGCCGGCGCAGCTGACGACGCTGTTGGCCTAGGCTCCTGTAGAGCCAAGCCCATGCTCGGCTGCTTCGGCCTATGCCCAGCCGAGCATGGGCTCGGCTCTACAGAACTGCCTGCGCCGGCGTATGTCCGGGTGATGTCCGTTCCATGACCCGCGAAGACAAGCGGCACAAGGCTGTAACCGTATACATGCGACGTGAAGGATGTGCTAATTTCCGTCCTTTACCGGGAGAGGCCCATTCACCATGTTCGAGCGTCAGCGTCGCACCAAGATCCTTGCCACCCTCGGTCCGGCCACTGATCCGCCGGGCGTGCTGGAGGATCTGTTCCGCGCCGGCGTCAACGTGGTACGCCTGAACTTCAGCCATGGCGACCCCTCCGGCCAGGCCAAGCGTGCCGCCGAAGTGCGTGCCGCCGCTGCCCGCGTGGGCGTGGAAGTGGGCATCCTGGCCGACCTGCCGGGCCCGAAGATCCGCATCGAGCGCTTCGCCGAAGGCAAGGTGCAGCTCAAGGCGGGTGACCGCTTCGACCTGATCGCCAGCACCAACGCCGGCCCCGGCGATGCGGCCCAGGTAGGCGTCAGCTACCTCGGCCTGCCGCAGGACGTCGGCCCGGGCGATGTCCTGCTGCTCGATGATGGCCTGATGCAGCTGCAGGTGGTGGAGGTGCAGGGCGAGCGCATCATCAGCACCGTGCTCAACGACGGCGCGCTGTCTGATCGCAAGGGACTGAACAAGCAGGGCGGTGGCCTCTCGCTGGGCGCACTGACCGAGCGCGACAAGGAACTGATCGGCATCGTCGCCAAGATCGGTGTCGACTTCATCGCCGTGTCGTTCTGCCGCAACGCGCAGGACATGAACGACGCGCGCGAGATCGCCCGCTCGCACGGCTGCGATGCCGCGCTGGTGTCGAAGATCGAGCGCACCGAGGCGATCGAGAACCTGGAAGAGATCGTCGAGGCCAGTGACGTTGTGATGGTCGCCCGTGGCGACCTCGGCGTGGAAATCGGCGATGCCGAGCTGCCCGGCCTGCAGAAGAAGATCATCAAGGCCTCGCTTGCGCAGAACAAGGTGGTGATCACCGCCACGCAGATGCTGCAGTCGATGGTTGAAAGCCCGATCCCGACCCGCGCCGAAGTGCTGGACGTGGCCAACTCGGTCATCGATGGCACCGACGCGGTGATGCTGTCTGCCGAGACCGCTGCCGGTGCCTGGCCGGTCAAGGCGGTGGAAGCGATGGCGCGTATCTGCCTGGGTGCCGAGCGCCAGTTCCAGACCGAGACCGACTTCAACGCCTCGCCGCGTAATCTGGAACGTGCCGACCAGGCGATTGCCATGGCCACCATGTTCCTGTCGCAGCACGTGGGCGTGCGTGCGATCGTGGCGATGACCGAATCCGGTGGCACCGCCCGCTACCTGTCGCGGTTCCGCGCCAAGGCGCCGGTGTTCGCAGTCACCCGCCACGACGGCGCGCGCCGCCAGATGGCCCTGATGCGCGATGTGTTCCCGATCAACTTCGACAGCCGCGGCCTGACCCCGCGTGAAGCCGCGCGCGGCAGCATCCGCCTGCTGGTGGAAGCCGAACTGCTGCAGGCCGGTGACCGCGTCGTGTTCACCAGTGGCGAGCACATGGAAACCCACGGTGCCACCAATACCCTGCGCCTGCTGGAAGTGGGAGAGGACGGCCGCGCCATCGGCCTGGGCGACCTCTGAGGCCCGCCGGGGTCGGATCCCCGCAAGGGCTCTGACCCCGTGTCGCAGGACATCGCTTGTCCTGCGCCGACATTGGAATCGTTTCCATTCTGGCCTGCACGCCGGCGCAACGGGCGGCGGGGCTATACTTGTGTTTTTCCCGCACCCGCCACAGGAAGTACATGAGCATCGAACAGCTGGCTGAAACCGCCCAGGCCATGGTTGCCCCGGGCAAGGGCATCATCGCGATCGACGAATCCACCGCTACCATCGCCAAGCGTTTCGCTGGCGTCGGTATCGAGAACACCGAGGAGAACCGTCGTGCCTACCGCGAACTGCTGCTGACCACGCCGAAGCTCAACGAGCACATCTCCGGCGCCATCCTGTTTGACGAAACCATCCGCCAGTCGACCAAGGACGGCGTGCCGTTCGCCAAGTACATGGCCGACCACGGCATGATTCCGGGCATCAAGGTGGACAAGGGCGCGCACCCGCTGGCCGGCTGCCCGGGCGAGCTGGTGACCGAAGGCCTGGATGGCCTGCGCGAGCGCCTGCAGGAGTACTACAAGCTGGGCGCGCGGTTTGCCAAGTGGCGTGCTGTGATCAACATCGGCGAGAGCATCCCGTCGGGTACCTGCATCGAGTCCAACGCCCATGCGCTGGCCCGCTACGCAGCGCTGTGCCAGGAATGCGGCCTGGTGCCGATGGTCGAGCCAGAAGTGATCATGGACGGCGACCACGACATCGAGACCTGCTACGAAGTCACCGAAGCGACCCTGCGTTCGCTGTTCGACGCCCTGTACCAGCAGAACGTGCTGCTGGAAGGCACCATCCTGAAGGCTTCGATGGTCATCTCGGGCAAGGACTGTGAAGAGCAGGCCGACGTCGAGGAAGTGGCCGAGTCGACCGTGATGTGCCTGAAGAGCACCGTGCCGGCCATCCTGCCGGGCGTGGTGTTCCTGTCCGGTGGCCAGAGCGACGAGCAGTCCACCGAGCACCTGAACGCGATGAACCAGCTGGGCAACCTGCCGTGGCCGCTGAGCTTCTCCTACGGCCGTGCCATGCAGCAGGCCGCGCTGAAGCTGTGGGCCAAGGACATGAAGGGCAACTACGCTGCTGCCCAGAAGACCGTGTACGAGCGCGCCAGGGACAATGGCCTGGCCGCGCTGGGCAAGTGGAACGGGTGATCGGTCCCATCGCTGGATGAACAAGGCAGCGCCGGCATCACGCCGGCGTTTGCTTTTGCGGGTATCTTTTCCGCCCCCATGCGCCCGGCCGGTGCGTGGGAACCACATGGAAGGCCAAGGAGAAACAACATGCGTTTGGCAGCAATCACAATGGCCGTAGCCACGGTCCTGGTCGCCGGCGGGTGCAACCGCATCGGTGGCGGCGGTGCCGAGGCAGGCAAGGCCGCGTCGCTCGATTTCGACAAGCCGGTCTCCGGCGAGATCACCTCGCGCAGCGGCATCAACTTCAATGACGGCAGCCATCACCAGCTCTACCAGATCAAGCTGGAAGACAGGGATCTGGTCGGCCTGAAGCTCACTGGTGCCCTCAGCGGCTCGATTGCGGTGTTCAACAACGGCAGCCTGGTATCCACCAGCAACACAGGCTATGAGCGCGAGGGGGACGTCTCGCTGGCTTTCCGTGCCAACGGCAGTGGTACCTACCAGGTGGCAGTCAACGCCGATGGCCCGACCGCGTTCGGCCCTTATCGCCTTCGCGCCGAGAAGCTGAAGCCGTACGACGGCAAGCCGCTGGCGGGCAGTGGCGAGATCGTCGATATGCTGGCCAGCAACTCGCAGGACTACACGTTGCAGGTGGACAAGGCGGGCCTGTACGAGATCCGGCTGGTCTCGGACGCCTTCGACCCGGTGCTGAAGCTGTCCGGGCAGGGCGTGGATGCCGAGAATGACGACGGCGGGGACAGCACCAACTCGCGCCTGACCCTGTCGCTGAAGCCGGGCAAGTACACGCTGACCGCGCGTGGCCTCGGCGACGGCGTCAGTGGCATGTTCACCTTGTCGGCCAATCGGATCGAGCTGCCGGGCAACCTGGTCGATCGCGATGGCACCGCACTGCCGAAGTCCGGCAGCGTGTACACGATGCTCGATAACGATGGCGTCCGCCGCTTCCTGCTGACGCTGGACCGTCCGACCAATGTGCGGCTGGATGCAATCTCCGGCCAGGTCGATACCGTGCTGCGCGTGGTTGGCGGCGATGTCGAACTGACCGACGATGACGGTGGCAACGATACCAACGCACGCCTGGAAGAAGCGTTGCCTGCCGGTCATTACACCGTCGAGGTGTCCAGCCTCAGCAACGGCGCGGGCATGGTGGAAGTGCGTGTGCAGGTGGACGGCGCCAGCGCCGATGGGGCTGCTGCTTCGGCGGCAAGTGCCGCTGCCGACGCGGCCGCTGCTGCGGCCGATGATGCCGCCGCGGTGGAAGCTGCCAGCCGTTGAGCGTGTTCCACACTCCGTGGGAGTGTGGACAACGGCGCAACAGGAAAGGCCGGGCAATGCCCGGCCTTTTCCTTGACGCTGACCGCCGGATTCAGTGCGCGGCGGCGAAGCCCGCATCACCCAGCGGCGACAGCATCGAGCCGCGCGGTTCGCCGTCTGCGCCTTGCCCGGCGGCGCTCAACGCTTGCTGGTACGCCTTGGCCGTCGCGGTATTGAACGCCACCAGCACGATGCGCATCGGCTGCGCATGGCTGCGCTGCCAGGCCAGTGTCTCGGTCACGGCGATCTGCGCCGCCTGGTACAGCGGATAGCCATACACACCGCAGCTGATCGCCGGGAAGGCGATCGACTGCACCCCCAGCGACTCGGCCAGCTGCAGCGATTTCCAGTAGCAGTTGGCGAGCAATGCCGGCTCGTCGCGCTGGCCGTCGTGCCAGACCGGGCCCACCGTGTGCAGTACATGCCGTGCCGGCAAGGCGTAAGCGCCGGTAGCACGCACTTCGCCGGTCGGGCAACGCACGCCGGGGCGCAGCTCGGGCAACCGCTCGCACTCGGCCCGCAATGCGGGGCCGGCCGCACGATGGATCGCGCCGTCCACACCACCCCCGCCGAGCAATGTTTCGTTGGCCGCGTTGACGATCGCATCCACCGCCAGGGTCGTGATGTCACCCTGCCAAACTTCGATCTTCATGCGTCCGTCTCCTGCCTGTGAGGTGTTCCGCGCAGCCTCTGCGCCGGCTGTACCCCACGGTAGGGGACAGGGCATCGATACTGCGTCATGACCGTCTCACGTGCTGCGATCCGACGGCCTTCACGCACGATGGCGGTCGTTGCCTTCACGCAGGCTGAAGCGGTCACGGATTCGCGGCAGGCGGTGGCGCCAGGCAATGCCCGGCGGCTTGCGTCATGGCAGGCCAGCCAGCCAGTCGTCGTCGGAACCCTCGTTCACATCGGCGAACAGCGGCGTGGAGAAATAGCGTTCACCGGTGTCCGGCAGCATCGCCAGGATCACCGAGCCCGGCTCAGCGCGGGCTGCCACGTCCAGCGCGCTGGCCACGGTGGCGCCGGCGGAGATGCCGACGAAGATCCCTTCCTCCGCCGCCAGTCGGCGCGCGGTGGCGATGGCGCGGTCGTCCTCTACCGACACCAGTTCATCCACCACATCGCGGTTGAGCACGTCCGGCACGAAATCCGGGGTCCAGCCCTGGATCTTGTGCGGTTTCCAATCATCGCCCTTGAGCAGGGCGGCGCCGGCGGGTTCGGTAGCAATGACGCGGGTCTGCGGGCGCGCGACCTTCAACACTTCGCCCACGCCGGTGAGCGTGCCGCCGGTGCCCCAGCCACTGACGAAGTAATCCAGCCGCTTGCCGGCGAAGTCGCGCAGGATCTCGGCGGCCGTGGTGTTGCGGTGATAAGCCGGATTGGCCGGGTTGGCGAACTGGCTGGCCAGGAACCAGCCATGCTGCTCGGCCAGTTCGCGCGCCTTGCGCACCATGCCGCTGCCACGCTCGGCGGCCGGGGTCAGGATTACCTTCGCGCCATAGGCGCGCATCAGTTTGCGACGCTCCACCGAAAAGGTCTCGACCATCGTGGCCACGAATTTGTAGCCGCGCGCGGCAGCGACCATCGCCAGCGCCACGCCGGTGTTGCCCGAGGTGGCCTCCACGATCGTGTCGCCTGGCTTGAGCAGGCCACGCGCTTCGGCGTCGAGGATGATTGCCAGCGCCAGGCGGTCCTTGACCGAGCCGCCCGGATTGAATGACTCGACCTTGGCGTAGACGCTGACCTGTGGCGGTGCCAGGCGCTGCAGCTTGACGATGGGGGTGTTGCCGACGGTATCGAGGATGGACTCGTACAGGGCCATGGAAGCGCTCCGGAAACGGGGCCGCGCCGGGCTTCGGCGGGCAAAGGGGAGGGCTGGCTGTTCAGGCCAGCGGCTGCCGGCTGACCGTAGCGCCGGCATATGACGCCCGGAAATGACCAGATACCTTTCTTAAACAACCTTTGGTTATAAGCTGGTGACGGCAATTGACCCTAGAGTGGACCTCCGCCCCACGCCGCCTGCCTCCCATGACGCTGACCCAGCTGCGCTACCTGGTTGCCATTGCCGATGCCGAGCTGAACATCACGCTCGCTGCCTCGCGCGTGCACGCCACCCAGCCCGGCCTGTCCAAGCAGCTCAAGCAGCTGGAAGACGAGCTCGGCTTTCTGTTGTTCGTGCGCAAGGGCCGCAGCCTGGAGTCGGTCACCCCAGCCGGCACCGAGGTCATCGCCCGCGCCCGCGCGGTGCTGGCTGAGGCCAACAACATCCGCACCTACGCGGCAAACCAGCGTCGCGAGAGCCAGGGTCAGCTGATCCTGACCACCACGCACACCCAGGCGCGCTTCGTGCTGCCGCCGGCGGTGGCGGCGATCAAGCAGGCCTACCCGCAGGTCAGCGTGCACCTGCAGCAGGCCGGTGAAGCCGACGCGCTGGACCGCTTGAACCAGGGTGATGCCGATATTGCGATCATCAGCACCGCAGGCGGTGAGCCCACCGATGGCATCGCAGTGCCGCTGTTCCGGTGGCGGCGCCTGGTGGTGGTGCCCAAGGGCCATCCGCTGGACCGCGCCGGCCGCGCACCGGACCTGGCCGCGCTGGCCCGCCAGCCATTGATCAGCTACGAATCCTCGACCCGACCGAACTCATCCCTGCAACGCGCCTTCGCCGCCAATGGGCTGGTGCCCGATCTGGCACTGACCGCGCTGGATGCGGACCTGATCAAGACCTACGTGCGCACGGGTCTTGGCGTAGGCCTGCTGGCCGAGATGGCGGTCAGTTCCAACGATGAAGACCTGCGTTCGTGGCCGGCCCCGGACCCGATCGCCGAGTGCATCGCCTGGGCGGTGTTGCCGCGCGACCGGGTGCTGCGTGATTACGCGCTGGAACTGGTGCACGTGCTGGCACCGCAGATTGATCCGCGTGACCTGCGCAGGGTGCTGGATGGCAACCAGGCGGCGGCGTGGCCGGTGCCACCGACGTGGGAGTCACTGACCCAGACCATCACGGTGTGAGGGGTTGGTCGAGCAGGGCTTGCAGCCCTGCACCCGCCGAATCAATGGCAACAGCCGAAGCAACAGCAACAGCTGGCTTCCGTGGGGGGCGGGGCGGTGTGGGCAGGCAGGACACGCCGTAAACCCATCCCTGGGGGCTCGATGGCGCCATCCATGGCGCCAACGGTCCTGCCTGCCCACACCGCCCCACCTCTGACAGATTTAGATGGCTGTTGGTAGGTGTCGACCTTGGTCGACACGGTAGATCCACGCCATGCGTGGATGAATCTCCATCGAAATCGAATATTTCGAATTGAAATCGAAAAGCATCCACGCATGGCGTGGATCTACTGCAGATCGCGGAGATCTGTCGAAGGCGGGATGGGTCCGGTTGCGGGAGTGTCCGCGGCATGGATGCCGCGGCCAAGCCCCCATGGATGGGTTTACGGCGTCTCCCGCAACCGGACCCACCCCGCCTACCCTCAGGAAACCGCTTTTGCTGTTGCTTCGGCTCTTGCCGTGGTCCGCAGCAGCTGCAGGGCTGCAAGCCCTGCCGATAAACTCCCTCCTGCGACGGTTCGTCGCACAGGGCAACCCTGGACCCGCCTCTACACTAGCGCGGTGACCCGCCTGTCCCGCCCGCAGCGCCTTCTGCTCCAGCTCGCCGTCCTGGCGACGCTGCTGATGGTGCTTGCGCCGCTGGTCAGCCGCGCGCTGCAGGCGCCGCCGATGGACCACACCGCAATGGCGGGCATGGACCACGCCGCCATGGGCCATGGCATGCACGACATGACCATGGCCGGGCACGACCCGCATGGCGCTTCGCAGGCAGCACCCAACCGCCCAGCCGACCCCCACGCCATGCATGGCGAAGTCTGCGAATACTGCGTGCTGGCCATGCGCCTGCTGCCGTGGCTGGCGGTGCTGGTGCTGCAGTTGCCGCTCCTGTGGCGGCCGCGCCTGGTGTTCCCGTGGTCGCAACAGGTGCTGCCGGCACTGCGCTGGCCGGCGCATGCCGCACGTGGACCACCACGCTCCTCCATCGTCCGCTGATGTCCCTATCGAATCTGCCGCACGACGCCTGACCGGGCGCCGTGCGCGCGTGCGTACCTTGGAGCTGTTCCGATGAAAATGACTTCCCGCCCCGCGGGCGCCTGCGCGCGCCTGCCGGTTGCCCTTGGCCTGGCCGTGGCCGCGTCACTGGCCCACGCTGCGCCTGCTGAAGAAGCGCGCACCCTCGACACGATGGTGGTCACTGCCGCCGCGCCTTCGTCGCCACTGCACTGGGTGACCGATCCGCGCCTGCCGCGGCAGCCGGTCCCCGCCAGTGATGGCGCCGATTACCTGAAGACCGTGCCTGGCTTCTCCGCCATCCGCAACGGCGGCACCAACGGTGACCCGGTGCTGCGCGGCATGTTCGGTTCGCGGCTGAACATCCTCAGCAACGATGGCAACCTGATCGGTGCCTGCCCGTCGCGCATGGACAATCCGCTTTCCTATATCGCGCCGGAGAGCTTCGACCGGCTGACCATCATCAAGGGCCCGCAGAGCGTGCGCTGGGGCGCAGGTGCCTCGGCCGGCACCATCCGTTTCGAACGCGATACGCCGCGCTTCGAGGAACCCGGCCTGCGTGCCGATGCCAGTGGACTGGTCGGCTCGCGCAACCGCAACGACCAGGTGCTGGACCTGACGCTGGGCAATCCGGCCGGTTACGTGCGTGCCAGCGGCAATCGCTCGGAAGCGGACGACTACAAGGATGGTCATGGTGACGTGGTGCCGTCGAAGTGGCGCAAGTGGAACGGCGACGTGGCCATCGGCTGGACGCCAGACGCCGATACGCTGCTGGAAATCTCCGCCGGTGCCGGCGATGCTATCGCGCGCTATGCCGGGCGTGGCATGGACGGCGCCGCGTTCGAGCGCACCAGCTACGCGGCACGCTTCGAGAAGCGCAACCTGCCGGGCGCGTGGGAAACGTTGCAGGCCAACGTGTACTACAACGAAGCCGACCATGTGATGGACAACTACACGCTGCGCACGCCGAATCCCAACAGCATGATGCCCATGCCGATGGCTTCGAATGTGGACCGCCGAACCCAGGGCGGCCGGGCCAGTTCCGAGTGGCGCTGGCAGGAGGTGCAGCTGGTGGCCGGTGTGGACGGTGAGGACAGCCGCCACCGTGGCCGCAACGGCATGGGCCGCGGTACTTACCGCCAGGCCGCGTGGCAGACCGATGCGAACTTCCACCGCTATGGCGTGTTCACCGAGTTGACCCTGGGTGCCGGCACGGACCAGCGCTGGATCAGTGGCCTGCGCATCGACCGTGCCAGCGCCCGCGATGAGCGGCAATCGATCGGCGGCATGATGGGCAACCGGCCCAATCCCAGCGCCGGGCAGACGCGCAAGGAATGGCTCGGCAGCGGGTTCCTGCGCTACGAGCAGGACCTTGCCGACGGCCTGACCTGGTACGCCGGCCTCGGCCACAGTGAACGCATGCCCGACTACTGGGAACTGTTCTCGCCCGATCATGGCCCGTCGGGCGCAGTGAACGCGTTCACCGGCGTGCAGCCCGAGCGCACCACCCAGCTCGACGTGGGCCTGCAGTTCAAGGGACCGCGCGTACAGGCGTGGGTTTCGGCGTACGCCGGGCAGATCCAGGACTACATCCTGTTCACCTACCATGGCAGCGGCATGATGGGCATGAGCCAGGCCAACAACGTCGATGCGCGCATCGCCGGTGCCGAAGCCGGGCTGGAAGTGAGCCTGGCTGCGCAGTGGAAGCTGGGTGGCACGCTGGCCTATGCCTGGGGCGAGAACCGCGACCAGCAGCGTCCGCTGCCGCAGATGCCGCCGTTGGAAGCGCGCCTGAGCGCGAACTGGGAAGGCCAGCGCTGGAGCGCCGGTGCGCTGCTGCGCGCGGTGACCCACCAGCATCGTGTCGCAGATGGCCAGGGTACTGTGGTCGCGCAGGACCTGGGGCCGAGTGCCGGCTTCGCTACCTTCGCGCTCAATGCCGCTTACCGCTTCAGTTCGCAGCTGCAGCTCAGTGCGGGCGTCGACAATCTGTTCGACCGCGCCTACAGCGAGCACCTGAACCTGGCCGGCAGCGCCGACTTCGGCTTCCCGGCCGACCCGGTGCGCATCAACGAGCCCGGGCGCAGCCTGTGGATGAAGGTGAACTACCGGTACTGATCGGCCGGGTAAAAAAAACGGGGCCGGATCCCCGCCAGGATCCGTCCCCGCCCGACGCCCTCTGTCGGGCAGCTTCGACTCTACGATGACAACGCCTGCGGCGCACGGCGGGATACACCTCGACACATGCCGACACCGCTGCTGCGAGCCTTGCACGGAACAGGTTCACGGCGCTATCGCGCCGCCGGTGCCACGCCAGTAAACGCTTGGCACATATCGCTTCCACGGGTGCTTGCCTACACTCGGCGGCCGTGGATCTATCAGGACCGTTCATGTTGGCTCGCATTGCTTCGACCCTGGCCCTTGGCCTCAGCCTGGCCCTTCTGGCCGGGTGCGGGGGCAAACAGGAGGCCGCCGCCCGTCGGCAGGGCGAAGCGGTGCCGGTGACCGCGCAGGTCGTGCAGTCCTCGCAGTGGAATGACACGCTGCAGGCGCTGGGCACGGCCAAGGCGCGCGAGTCCATCAGCGTGACGGCCAAGGTCAGCGAAATCGTCGAGAAGGTGCACTTTGAAAGTGGCCAGCAGGTGGCCGCCGGTGCGCCGATCGTGACCCTGCGCGGGCAGGCCCAGGAGGCCGCGCTGGTGCAGGCGCAGGCCACCTTCCACGAAGCCGACCAGCTGTACAGGCGCCAGCGCGAGCTGGCCTCCCAGCGGCTGGTGTCCAGCGCCACGCTGGATACGCAGAAGTCGATCCGCGATGCGGCCGAGGCGCGCGTGATGCAGATGCAGGCCGATATCGGTGACCGCCGCGTGCGCGCGCCGTTCGCTGGCGTGCTCGGCATCCGCCAGGTCAGCCCCGGCTCGCTGGTGACCCCGACCACGGTCATCGCCACGCTCGATGACATCGAGCACATGCACGTCGATTTCCAGGTGCCGGAAGTAGAACTGGCTGCGCTGGGCGTCGGTGACAAGGTCAGCGCCACCAGCGTGGCGTGGCCGGGCCGCACCTTCGAGGGTGAGGTCAGCACCATCGATGCGCGCATCGATCCGGTCACCCGTGCGGTGACCGTGCGCGCCGACTTCGCCAACGGCGATCATGCGCTGCGCCCGGGCATGCTGCTGGACGTGCGGCTGTTCCGCCCCGAGCGCCCGGCGCTGGTGGTCCCGGAAATCGCCGTGGTGCAGGTCGGCCGCGATACCTTCGTGTACCGCGTCAAGGCCGACGACAGCGTCGAGCGCGTGGACGTGGTCACCGGTGCGCGCCGCGCCGGCGTGGTCGAGATCAAGCAGGGGCTGGAAGCGGGCCAGCGCATCGTGGTTGATGGCACCGGCAAGCTGCGCCCGGGCCTGAAGGTCGCGGCCAGGGATGCGGCACCGGCCAGCGGCGCGAAACCGGATGCCGCGCCGGCACCGGCCGCGGCCGAGGGGCACGGCGGATGAAACTGTCCGACATCTCCATCCAGCGGCCGGTGTTCGCCGTGGTGATGAGCCTGCTGCTGCTGGTGCTGGGCGTGATGTCCTTCACCCGCCTGACCCTGCGCGAGCTGCCTGCCATCGACCCGCCCATTGTTTCGGTGTCGGTGGATTACACCGGTGCCTCGGCGGCGGTCATCGAAAGCCGCATCACCCAGGTGCTGGAAGATGCGCTGGCCGGCATCGAAGGCATCGATACGATCAACGCGCGCAGCACCAACGGCCGCTCGCAGGTCAGCATCGAGTTCACCTCCAACCGCGATATCGAAGCGGCGGCCAACGACGTGCGCGATGCGGTCAGCCGCGTCGCCGACCGCATGCCGGAAGAAGCGCGGCCGCCGGAAATCGCCAAGGTCGAAAGCGATGCCGACCCGATCATCTGGTTCAACATGGTCTCTTCGACCATGGACACGCTGGAACTGAGCGATTACGCCGACCGCTATGTGGTCGACCGCTTCTCCAGCCTCGACGGCGTGGCCCAGGTCCGCATCGGCGGCCGCCAGCGCTATGCGATGCGCATCTGGCTGGACCGCGACCAGCTGGCCGCACGTGGGCTGACCACCGGCGACGTGGAAACCGCACTGCGCAACGAGAACGTGGAACTGCCGGCCGGCCGCATCGAGTCGACCGACCGTGATTTCACCCTGCGCGTGGAGCGCAACTACATCAAGCCCGAGGATTTCGCCACCATCCCGCTGGGCAAGGGCCGCGACGGCTACGTGGTGCGCATGGGCGACGTGGCGAAGATCGAACTGGCCTCGGCCGAGCGCCGCGCCTACTACCGCAGTAACGGCGAGCCGGGCATCGGCCTGGGTATCGTCAAGACCTCCACCGCCAACTCGCTGGACGTGGCGCGCACCGCGCGCGCTGAAGCCGAGCGGGTTGCACTGACCCTGCCCAAGGGCACGCAGATCTTTGTTGCGTTCGACAACACCACCTTCATCGAAGCCGCCGTTGACCGCGTCTACGCCACGCTGGTGGAGGCAATGATCCTGGTGCTGGCGGTGATCTGGCTGTTCCTCGGCAGCTTCCGTGCCGCACTGATTCCGGCGGTGACCGTGCCGGTCTGCCTGGTGGCCGCGTTCATCGCACTGTACGCGTTCGACTTCTCGATCAACCTGCTGACCCTGTTGGCACTGGTGCTGTGCATCGGCCTGGTGGTGGACGATGCGATCGTGGTGGTGGAAAACGTGCAGCGCCGCATCGACCTGGGCGAGCCCCCACTGGTGGCCTCCAAGCGCGGTACCACGCAGGTTGCCTTCGCGGTGATCGCCACCACCGCCGTGCTGGTGGCGGTGTTCCTGCCGGTCGGTTTCCTGGAAGGCAATACCGGGCGCCTGTTCCGCGAGCTGGCGGTGGCGCTGGCGGCAGCGGTGGCGCTGTCCGCATTCGTAGCGCTGACGCTGACGCCGATGATGGCGTCCAAGCTGCTCAAGCCGCACACAGGGCAGGCACCACGTGGCCTGCATGGCTTCATCAACCGCAATCTGGAGCGCCTGGCCTCGGGCTATGGCCGCGTGCTCGACCACCATGTCGACCGCACCTGGATCTACCTGCTGGTGATGGTGGCCGCACTGGCTGCCAGCTGGGGCCTGCTCAAGCTGCTGCCGTCGGAACTGGCGCCGGCCGAAGACCGCGGTTCGTTCCAGATCATGATCGACGGCCCGGAAGGCGCCGGCTACGACTACACCGTGCAGCAGGTGCAGCAGGTAGAAGCGCTGCTGGCGCCGCATGTCGGCCCGGACAAGCCGATCGTGCGCGCCAACCCGCGCGTGCCGGGCGGCTGGGGTGCCAGCGAGGAGATGCACACCGGCCGCGTCAGCATCTTCCTGCAGCCGTGGCGCCAGCGCAGCGAGGGGACGCCTGAAGTGGCCGACGCGCTGCAGAAAGAACTGGACACCATCCGCGGCGTGCGCGTGCGCACGCAGGTGGGCGGTGGCCTGGTGCGCAGTGGCGGGCAGCCGTTCCAGATCGTGCTGGGCGGCCCCGAATATGCCGAGATCGCGCAGTGGCGCGACCGCATCCTGCTGCGCATGGCCGACAATCCCGGCCTGGTCGGCCCCGACTCGGACTACAAGGAAACCCGGCCGCAGATGCGGGTGAACATCGACCGCCAGCGCGCGGCCGACCTCGGCGTGCCGGTCACCGCGATCGGATCGGCGCTGGAAACCATGATGGGTTCGCGCCGCGTCACCACCTTCGTCGACAACGGCGAGGAGTACGACGTGCTGGTGCAGGCCGGGCGCGATGGCCGTGCCAGCCCGGCCGACCTGGCCGCGATCCGCGTGCGTGCCACCTCCGGCGAGCTGGTGCCGCTGTCCAACCTGGTCACGCTGAGCGAAGTGGCCGAGGCCGGAACCCTGAACCGCTTCAACCGACTGCGCTCGATCACCATCAGTGCCGGCCTGGCGCCAGGCTATCCGTTGGGCGAGGCCATTGCCTGGGCACAGAACGTGGCCCGGGAAGAGCTGCCGCAGTACGCACAGGTGAACTGGAAGGGTGAGTCGCGTGAGTACCAGAGTGCCGGCGGTGCGGTGCTGCTGACCTTCGCGATGGCCCTGCTGGTGGTGTACCTGGTGCTGGCCGCGCAGTTCGAAAGCTTCATCCACCCGCTCACCATCATGCTGACCGTGCCGCTGGGTGTGCTCGGTGCGCTGGTCGGCCTGTGGGTGAGTAGCGGCACGGTGAACCTGTTCAGCCAGATCGGCATCGTGATGCTGGTTGGCCTGGCCGCGAAGAACGGCATCCTCATCGTCGAATTCGCCAACCAGCTGCGCGATGACGGGCGCACGGTGCGCGAGGCGATCATCGAATCGGCGATGGTGCGCCTGCGCCCGATCCTGATGACCTCGATCGCCACCGTGGTCGGCGCGATCCCGCTGGTGGTGGCCGGTGGCCCCGGCTCGGCCAGCCGTGGCACGATCGGCATCGTGATCATCTTCGGCGTAACCCTTTCGACCTTCCTGTCGCTGTTCGTGGTGCCGGCGTTCTACGCACGGCTGGCCCCGTACACCCGCTCGCCGGAAGCGGTGAAGCGCGAGCTGGAGAAGCAGGAAGCGGAATCACCGTCGGTGGGTGGCCATGCCTGACCCGACCACCGTGCTGCGAGGTGAAGGCTTCCAATTGCGTCCCTGGCGCCCGGATGATCTGGAATCGCTGCTGCACCACGCCAACGACGCCGAGGTGTCGCGGGGCCTGCGTGATCGCTTTCCGTACCCGTACACGCGCGGGGATGGCGAGGCCTTCCTCGCCGGCCGCGTGCTGGCTCCCGGCACCCTGAACCTGGCCATCGAGATCGACGGCCAGGCCTGCGGCAGCGTCGGTGCCCAGCAGGGCGTGGCCGAGCGTGGGCATACCGCCGAACTGGGTTACTGGCTGGGCCGGGCCTACTGGGGCCAGGGCCTGATGACCCGGGTGGTCGGTGTGTTTGCGCCTTGGGTGATGGACGAGCTGCGCCTGTTCAGGCTGCAGGCCACGGTAGTCGACTTCAACCTCGGCTCGGCGCGGGTGCTGGAGAAGAACGGCTTCCAGGAAGAGGGCGTGGAGCGCTGCGCGGTCTACAAGCGCGGCGTGCTGCACGACCTGCGCCGCTTCGCCCGGGTACGCACGCAGCTGCCCTGAACGCGCGGGCTGGCCGCTGTAGCGCCGAGCCCATGCTCGGCTGATCCCGGCGCCCAAGCCGGGCATGGACTCGGCGCTACAAGACAGCGCTACCGCAGCGGCCTTCGATCAGGGAGAATCGACCGGTCCCCTCCAGCCGACGGGACGTCCTTACAACCCGCCGACTGGAGAGAGCGCGCGTGGAAGCAACCGTACACTTCATCAACAGCATCATCTGGAGCAAGGCACTGATCTTCGTGTGCCTGGGCGCCGGCCTGTTCTTCAGCCTGCGCACGCGCTTCATGCAGATCCGCGGCTTCTTCGAGATGTGCCGCCTCACCGTCAGGGGTGAGAAATCCGACGCCGGCGTGTCCTCGTTCCAGGCCCTGGCCATGTCGATGGCCGGCCGCATGGGCATCGGCAACATCGCCGGCGTGGCCACGGCCATCGCCTTCGGCGGCCCCGGTGCGATCTTCTGGATGTGGGTGATGGGCTTCCTTGGCGCGTCCACCTCGTACGTGGAATGCACCCTGGCGCAGATCTACAAGACCAAGGACG
The DNA here is from genome assembly GCF_049384845.1 of Stenotrophomonas sp. CASM101. Lineage (NCBI taxonomy): Bacteria > Pseudomonadati > Pseudomonadota > Gammaproteobacteria > Lysobacterales > Lysobacteraceae > Stenotrophomonas > Stenotrophomonas sp. CASM101. The sequence goes on from NZ_JBMRFR010000006.1 coordinate 230,059, forward strand.
CCGAAGGCCGCTACCGCGGTGGCCCGGCGTACTACATCGAAAAGGCCATGGGCCTGAAGTGGTATGCGCTGGCCTTCGCCATCGCCACGATCATCGCCGCAGGCTTCCTGATGCCGGGCGTGCAGGCCAACGCCATCGCCGACAGCATCATCAACGCCTGCCGTGGCACCGCGCTGTGCGGTCCGCTCGATGGCCAGGCCTTCGGCATGGAATCGGTGCAGGCGCTGAAGCTGGGGATCGGCATCGTGGTGGCGCTGCTGCTGGGCGTGGTGATCTTCGGTGGCGTCAAACGCATCGCCAACTTCGCCGAAGTGGTGGTGCCGTTCATGGCTGCCGGCTTCATCCTGATGGCCATCGTCATCATGATCATCAACTACGACCGCGTGCCGGAAATGTTCGGCATCATCTTCAAGAGTGCCTTCGGCACGCATGCCGCATTCGGCGCGATGATGGGCCTGGCGGTGGAGTGGGGCATCAAGCGCGGCATCTACGCCAACGAAGCCGGCCAGGGTTCGGGCCCGCATGCAGCGGCCGCCTCGGAAGTCTCGCACCCGGCCAAGCAGGGCTATGTGCAGGCGTTCGCCATCTACTTCGACACCATGATGGTGTGCACCGCCACCGCGTTCCTGATCCTGGCCAGCGGCACCTACAACGTGTACTCGCCGGCAGGTGCCAGCGCACCGCCGATCTTCCAGGGCCTGGCCGGCATTCCCGAAGGCGCCGGTTACGCCCAGGCCGGCGTGGAAGCGGTGCTGCCGGGCTGGGGTTCGGCATTCGTGTCCATCGCCATCTTCTTCTTCGCCTTCACCACCATCATGGCGTACTACTACATGGCCGAGACCAACCTCAGCTATGTAAACCACAACAGGAAGCGCCCGCTGACGGTGCTGGTGCTGCGCCTGGGCATCATCGGCATGGTGGTGTTCGGCGCGTTCCACAATGCCACCCTGGCCTGGGCGCTGGGCGACATCGGCGTGGGCCTGATGGCCTGGCTGAACATCATTGCCATCCTCATCATCCAGAAGCCGGCGATGCTGGCCCTGCGTGACTACGAACGACAGAAGAAGCTGGGCCTGGATCCGGTGTTCGACCCTGATGCCCTGGGCATCAAGAACGCCGATTTCTGGCGCCAGCGCAAGCAGGAGAGTGTGTAAGTGAACAACCCTTGGAACAACCGCCGCCCGTCCGCCCGTCCGCCGCGCGCAACGCCGTTGCCGCGCCCGGAGGTGCCGGCCACGGGCGGTGGTGGGCGCGGTGGCAGCGATGAACTGCGTCTGTACGGCTTGAATGCCGTGCTGGCTGCGTTCGAAGCGCGGCCGCAGGCGCTGCGCAAGCTGTACCTGCTGGAAGCACGCATTCCGCGCCTGCAGCCGTTGTTGAAGTGGTGCGTGGCCAACCGCGTGGGCTACCGCGTGGTCGAGGATGGCGATCTGAACAAGCTGGCCGGCACCACCCATCACGAAGGCGTGGTGGCCGACATGCTGCGCGCACCGGCACTGCCGCTGGCGCAGTGGCTGCAGCAGGTCGGTGACGGCCCGGCGCTGGCGCTGTGGCTGGATGGCGTGGGCAACCCGCACAACCTCGGCGCGATCCTGCGCTCGGCCGCGCACTTCGGTGCCAAGGCGCTGCTGTTGCCGGCCGGCAGCACGCTGGCCCTGTCCGGCGCCGCCGCGCGCGTGGCCGAAGGCGGCGCCGAAGCGGTGCCGCTGGTGCAGCTGCCGGAGACCGCTCAGGCAATGGCACAACTGCGCGCAGCCGGTTTCGGCCTGGCCGCGACCCTGGTCGAGGGCGGTGATGACGTGTTCCGCGCGTCCCTGCCAGACCGGCTGGTGTACGTGATGGGCGCCGAAGGCGAGGGCATGGACCGTGGCCTGGCGAGCCAGTGCGATCTGCAGGTCTCGATCCCCGGCAGCGGCGCGGTGGAAAGCCTGAATGTCGCTTCCGCCACGGCCGTGCTGCTGGCGCAGTGGGCGAGCCGCCGCGGCTGAGTGACGCCCGGTGGGTGCGAACCCTGGTTCGCACCGCTCGTGCCGCTGCGCTTGCCGGGCATTGGCCCGACGCTACCGATGCGGGATCTGACTTGGTGGGTGCGAACCTTGGTTCGCACCGCTCTTCCCGCCGCAAACGCCGGGCATGGCCCGGCGCTACCGCATCATTCGTTCGGCGGCGTGGTCGCCTTGGCCTCGCTGCCGAAGCTGCCATCGGCTTCCGCCGCCAGGTAGGCGAACACAGTGTAGGCGGCCACGTTCTGTGCCAGTGCCTTCGGGTCGATCTTGTCCAGCGTGTCGTCGGCGGTGTGGTGCAGGTGGAAGTAGTCCGAGCCGTCCTGCGCCAGCCACGCCCACGCACCGCCCTTGGCGGCCAGCGGGCCGACGTCCGGGCCCGGGCCACCCTTGTCGGCCTGGTACTCGATGCCCAGCGGCTTCATTACTTCGGCAATCTGCTTCGTCGCTTCGCGCGAGCCTTCCGGATTCGGCGAACCGGTATTGAAGGCGTAGATGCGGCCCGCGCCGAAGTCGCTCTCGGCGGCCAGCTGGTGCAGGGCCACGTCCTTCGCGTGCGCTTCGGCATAGGCCTTGCCGCCATACAGGCCCTGTTCCTCGTTGGCGAAGGCGATCACGCGGATGGTGCGCTTCGGTGCCTGCTTCAGCTGGCCGATCAGGTGGCCTGCGGCCATGGTGATGCCCACGCCCGCGCCGTCATCCACCGCGCCGGTGCCCAGGTCCCACGAATCCAGATGCCCGCCGATCACCACTACTTCCTTCGGCAGGCTGCGGCCGGTGATCTCGCCGATCACGTTGTACGAGGTCGCCGTACCATCCCAGCCGCAGTCCAGCGCCACCTTCACCGTGGTGCTGCCACGGGCCAGCAGGCGGGCCAGCTGGTCGGCATCGGGCACCGACAGTGCCGCAGACGGCACCGGGGTCAGGCCGTCATCGAAACGGGTGATGCCGGTGTGCGGCACGCGGTGCGAGTCGGTGCCGGCCGAACGCATCAGGAAACCGACCGCGCCCTTGCGGATCGCCTCGGATGGACCCTTGCTGCGGATCGCGCCGCCGCGGCCGTAGTCGCGGCCATCGCGGAACGGCAGCATCTGGTAATCGACGAAGGCGATCTTGCCCTTGAGCGATCCGGCCGGTGCGGCCTGCAGTGCGGCCAGGTCGGCGAAGCGCACCACTTCGGCTTCAACGGTGCCGCCCGGGCTGCCGCCCAGCGCAGTGATCTGCAGCGGCTGCGGATTTTTGCCGGTCACGGCAGCGTGTTCACTGCGGCGCTCCCACTTCGGGAAGGTCACCGGTTCCTTCCACACCTTGTCGAAGCCCAGTGCCTTGAACTTGGCTTCGGCCCAGGCCACGGCGCGGGCGTCAGCCTCGCTGCCGGCGATGCGCGGGCCGATCTCGGTGGTGAGCGATTCGACCACCTTCCAGCCGGTGTCATCGGCCAGGGCCTGGTCGCGCAGCTGTGCGGCGGTGGCCAGCGACGCCGGGGGCAGGGTAGTGGTGTGCGGCGCCGCGAAGGCCGGGGCGGCCAGCAGGGCGAGGGAGGATGCGATGGCAAGAACGCGGCGACGCATGGACAACTCCGGGAAGGGACCTAAGCCTTGGAGCTTAACAGTCGTTCAGCCCGGCGCATGGGCGGGAGGTCATGGCTGGCGCGGATGCTGTTTCCCGCCAGATGCAGCAAAGCGAAAGCCCCGCCGGGGCGGGGCTTTCGTGCAGTCGCGGTCGTGCCGGCCGCTGGCCGGCTCCCGCATGTCCCGATGTTGCCGGCCAGCGGCCGGCACTACCGTTCTGCGGCCTTATTTCTTCAGGCTGTCGCGGATCTCGCGCAGCAGCACCACTTCCTCGGCCGGTGCGGCTGGTGCAGCTTCCTTCTTGCGAGACAGGCGGTTGATCGCCTTGACCACGATGAAGATCGCGAAGGCCACGATCACGAACTGGATCAGGGTGTTGATGAAATCACCGTAGCCGATCACCACCGCCGGAATCTCCTTGCCGTCCGGGCCGATGCGGGCCGGCGACAGCGTCCACGCCAGCTGCGAGAAGTCCACCTTGCCGATCAGCAGGCCCAGCGGCGGCATGATGATCTTCTCGACCAGCGCCGTCACGATCTTGCCGAAGGCCGCGCCGATCACCACGCCGACGGCGAGGTCGATGACGTTGCCGCGCATGGCGAATTCCTTGAACTCGGTGAGCATTCCCATTGTTGTTTTTCTCCGGTGGGGAAGTGGACAGCGCGCAGGGTAGCGCAGGTGACGTCAGCCGGCGATCACGCCGTGGCGCTCGGCCACGTTTTCCAGGCGGGCACTGAAGCGGTCGCCGGGCTTCAGCGCAGCCACCCCGGACGGGGTGCCCATGAACACCAGGTCACCGGCACGCAGCTGCCACAGCTTGGACAGCTCATGCAGGATCTCCGGCACGTTCCAGATCATCTGGTCGAGCAGTGCCTGCTGGCGCACCTCGCCGTTGACCTCCAGCGACAGGTTCAGCGCAGCCAGGTCGCCGACTTCTTCGGCGTGCACGATTTCGCTGATCGGCGCGGAGGCATCGAACCCCTTCGCGGCATCCCAAGGATGGCCCTTGTCCTTGGCTGCGGCCTGCAGATCGCGGCGGGTCAGGTCCAGGCCGACGGCGTAGCCGTAGACCAGCGCATCGGCGTCGGCGACGGCCAGCTCGCCGGCGGGCGCATCGCGACCGATCGCCACCACCAGTTCCACTTCGTGGTGCAGGTTGGCGGTTGCTGGCGGATAGGGGATGGCATCGTCGTGGCCGACCACGATGGCGTCGGCCGGCTTGCTGAAGAACATCGGGCGGCCGCGGTCATCGGCCGCCGGCACCGCCGCGCCCATTTCGCGGGCGTGGTCGGCGAAGTTGCGGCCGACGCAGTAGATACGGTGCACGGGGAAGCTGCCGCCACCGGCTACCGGCACACGCGGCAGGGCTACGGCAGGGATCACATCGGAGACATCGGACATGCGGGCATCCAGGAAGGGCGTGCCCGCAGTCTAGAACGCATGGCGCCCGCCGTCAGCGGGCGCGGAAGGCCTGGATCAGCGCGAGGCCGGCAACACCGGCTTGCGCACCACGCGGTACTCGCCCTCGACCACGGTCGGGTCCACCGGACGCGCGGCGCCCGGCTTGCGCGAGGCCAGCAGCTTCCATGCCAGGCCAACCAGGATCATCGCGGCACCGACGAACACACCGATGAACACCATCGCGGCCAGGATCGCCAGGCCGAGCAGGCCCACGGCAACGCGCACCAACGGATGGCGCGGCTTGCGCGGCGCGAACAGGGTGCGGAACTGGTTGAAGGCGGATGCGCGATTGAACATGGCGGCTCGATAGGCTGGGATCAGCGAAAACAGAGTATCGGGACGCGCCACTGTCATTGAGTGAAAAACTCGTTAAATATAGCCTGTGCTTATTACGGATCAATGACTTGTGTTCATGTCACAGCCAGTCACCTGAGCAGGCATGCGACAATTCCGGTTTACCGTCCGAGCTTTCGCCATGACTATCGCTGCTGCCCTGATCGCCCTTGATGCCATTGCCGATGGCGCGTTTGCCGAGGTCGAAGCGGTGATCGATGGCGATGCCGAATCGCTGGTGCTGTACCGCGACGGCGCGCAGGTGCGCGCATTCCTGAACATCTGCCCGCACGCCGGCCGACGCCTGGACTGGGCCCCGGGCCAGTTCCTGAAGAGCCGCGAGGGCCACCTGGTGTGCGCCGCGCATGGCGCCTCGTTCACGCTGGACAGCGGCGACTGCATTGCCGGCCCGTGCAAGGGCGACCGCCTGCGTGCGGTGCCGGTGGACGTGCGCGACGGGCAGGTTTACCTGGCTTGAGGCAACCGGTGTGCGAACCAAGGTTCGCACCCACAGGCTCAATGGGTATCCACATCAATGGGTATCCAGAGATTCATCCACGCATGGCGTGGATCTACGGTGTCGACCAAGTCGACAGCTACCAGAGCGAGATCGGTGCCGACCAACGGTCGGCACCCACCACCAGCCGCGTGAAACTGTCGAAGGCGGGGTGGGTCCGGTTGCGGGGGTGTCCGCGGCATGGATGCCGCGGCCAAGCCCCCACGGTGAAGTGACCCCCGAGACTTGGACAGGGGTCAGGCGGCCGATTGGGCCTGTTGGGCCTGCTCCCGGTACTGTACCGGGCTCAGGCCCTTCAATTTCAATTTGATGCGCTCCTGGTTGTAGTACTGGATGTATTCCACCAGCCCCGCCTCCAGACTCTCGATGCTGTCAAAGCTGTTCAGGTAAAAGAGCTCCGACTTCAGCGTCCCAAAGAAGCTCTCCATCGCTGCATTGTCCAGGC